>JBBQWA010000160.1:0-10211 GCA_038211045.1 Gemmatales bacterium | reverse complement strand
AAGTCCCTACTGACAATTTGGTTACTATGCACCGTGATCGATAACGTACCGCGGTGCCTTTGTTTTTCTTTTTTCAGAAACCTATCTCTATTCATGTCGTGGACTGTACACGCAGCGTAAGTTTCGAGATTCCCGCCACTCGCTTGATTTCCATAAATCACTATGCCAATTTCAGTATCAACAACGACGCGTTGACATTGTTCTGAGTCCCACCAGCCAATGTTTGCAGAGTGACTGCGGCTGCGGACGAGTGATTCACGAGAGTCAACACATCGTTGGCCGACAAAGAAAGGATGAGAAGGCCACTGTTCTGCTGAGTACCCGCTCCAGAACCATATATGCTATTGAGAATCGGCGCACCGTTCACAAACAATGAGAATTGGCCCGGTTCCACCCCCGAAACCGAGTATTGGATGGAGTAGGTTCCAGCACTCCCGATTACAACACCGGGGTTGCCAGGGGCATGCGTGATACCCAAGAGAGGACCGTTCTGGTCAAAGGCGATCGGTGCTTCAATGGCGACAACTTCTGCGCTGTTGTTGAAAACGTAAGCATACCCCGCAATTCCTCCCGCCGACCCAGTTGCACCCGTTGCCCCGGTCGTTCCCGTGGCACCTGTGGGTCCGGCAACGCCAGTCGCTCCCGTTGCCCCGACTGCTCCCGTAGTGCCAGTAGCCCCAACTGCCCCCGCGGGTCCAGCAACCCCCTGAAGCCCCGCTGCCCCGGTCGTTCCCGTGGCACCCGTGGGTCCGGCAGCGCCAGTCGCTCCCGTCGCCCCGACTGCTCCCGTAGTGCCAGTAGCCCCAACAGCTCCCGCGGGTCCAGCAACCCCCTGAGGCCCCACTGCCCCGGTCGTTCCCGTGGCACCCGTGGGTCCGGCAACCCCCTGAGGTCCCACTGCCCCGGTCGTTCCCGTGGCACCGATGGCACCTTGAGGCCCAATGGGTCCGGCAACGCCAGTCGCTCCCGTCGCACCGACTGCTCCCGCAGGGCCGGCAACCCCTTGGGGCCCAATAGGCCCAATAGGTCCGATAGCGCCCGCAGGCCCGACCGGTCCTACTGGGCCTGCCGGCCCCGGTGGCCCGGCAAGCGGCACCAGAAAGATCGCCGGGATTTCACTGACGATGAGTGCGGGCACCAAGCGTTCCTCAAATGTCTCGAGGATCGGTCGAAAACGCTGGCTCCGCGATGGGCCCGTCGAATCGGAGAGACGCCGGAATAACTTTTTCAATGTTCGTGCCATGACCAAGATCTCCATAGGTGTGACGAGTCCCCGACGCCGAAAGGAATCGTGAATCGGCACGGAAAATTAAGGAAAAGTTTGCGGAACTCGCGATCAACCATCGAACGATCAGTAGATGAATTCCAAGCCGAAGTTGACACCCTGCGCCCAATAATCGGTATCCTTGAGGGTCGGCCCTGGCCGGGCCGGACCTGCACCCGGGTTGAAACGGCCGTCGGTCGGGATTTGGTTGCCGCTGAGGCCCACGTCGATTTGATCTCCGGGGCGAAGGACCGAACTCCAATAAAGGAATGTATATCCCATATAAGCCCGCATATTTCCCGTCAGTTGCATTCCCAGGTTGATTCCGGCTTCGGGCACAACGGTGAACCGATCCTGGGTGAATTGCCCGCTATTGGTTCCCGAGGCCAAGAAGCCTACCGGGATGTTTGTCACTGTTCCGTTCGGCGAGGTGATCGTCGTCGAACCGCTGATGTTCGCAACTTGGTGCGTGACACCGAGGGCGACCTTCCCACGGGCATTTATGAACAGCCGCCCCCAACTCACTTCGCCACGGGCCCCGATTTGAGGGCCGTAAAAGTAGTTGCGCGTTTCGAACCGGTCGGCCACGGTAATCGCGCTGCCGCCGAACAGGGGGGCAGCCGCGGGCAAATTCGGGCTGATGCGGCTCGATTCCCTGATATTTAGGCTTTCATCGAGTTGCATGTAACGGAAACCGACCAGATAGCTCGCGTTGTAGAGATTGTTCGGAGCATTGACATTGAACTGTCCGGATAGGTTGATCTCCGAGCCTTGGAGGCGACTCGAGGAGTCGATGTGAATCTCCCCGTTGGCGAGACCTGGAAAAGCCACTAATTGGGCGTTTTGTAGACCGGTCAAAACATCGAAAAACGGCCGGGCGATGAGCGATGCGTTACTGTCGTAGTTCTGGGTGTGAATTGGCAGGAAGAAGTAATTGCCTTCGATGCCCATTTGCAAACTGTCGAGCCACATACCGGCCCCGAATCTGCCGCCAACTCGAAGGGGGTTATTCGTGTTGGAACCGCCCACCAATACTGAGGTTCCGGGCTGACCGAGCACTCCCGGCAGCAGGCCGGGAACTCCGGTCGTCACTAAGTCGGGAGATTGTCCATTCTTCGTCCACCAAAGTAATGTTTCTGCATTCACCCAGTAATTCGGGTAACCGGCACCATTCAAGGCGGCAATGGGGGCCCTGTACTCCGCCAATAGTTGGCTCTCGGGGAGCACCGCACAAGGTGCGGCGAGCAATGTACTACTGCAATTTTGAGGCGGGGACGTTGCAGGGGACGGAACGGGCAGGTCGCCGGCGTGGATGAACCCCGCGACCGCCCCCCATGTCAGAATCGCAACGATCAGGGATTTTGCCATGTGTGACACCTTGAGTGAGATTCCGCGACAAAGGGCTCGTTCGTCTGTGGATGATACCGAAGGTCAGTATCTACCGATTGTGACGGTTATTGCAGTTATCGACATTGCAGAGGTGGATCTGAATTAAAATATTGTAATTAGAGCGACAGGATCAAGTTGAAGTGCAGTTTTTGTGCTGGTCGAGGTTTAACTGCATGCCAAGGGGCGTTACAGTTTCAAAGTTCAATACGGCGTGCGAACCGGCAAATACGGCATTCGGCTTTCACTCCTCGCCGGGGGAAACCCAAACCACGGCCGATACCGTGATCGAAGTGAAAGGCGGCGATGCCTTCAGCGTGGTGAACTTCGGGGCGGCGAAGTCGAACCTGGCACCCCCGCGAATGGCTGCACCGCCGATGAGCATGGCGTTCGATATGCTACCTCACAGTATGATGAACAACGCGAGTGCCCCGCCCCGGCCGAGGTAACTTAGGTATCCCCCTCTCCACGGCGTGAGAGGGGCTAGGGGCGGGGGGCAATTTCCGTAAACCTCCCCTATCCTCACCCCTCTTGCCCGGGGTAGAGGGGAGTTCAGTGGAGCCCCCATGCGACGGTTGTGGATCCATCACTTACTCCCCGCGTTGCTGGTGGCGCTCCCCGCCACGGCGGCAGCGCTCATCTTCGCCGCGATTCCCCCCGCCGCGCGGGTCGAGTACCTGCGCCGCTTGCCGGATTCGCCCATCGATTGGATCATCCTCGGCCTCGGGGCCGCATTGTACATCACCCAGAGCATCTTATCGTGGAAGGCGATGCGCTGGCGGGACGACACCTCCACCTTCGATGAACGCCCCGATCCCTGGCTCACGCACTTGGCGCAAGCCGCCGAGTGGTTCCCGCTCTTGGGCCTCATCGGCACAGTCGCCGCTATCTTGCAGACCTTCAGTTCCTTCGGCCCCGGTAGCCGGCCCGCCGCGGAAGAGATCATTCAAAAGTACGGCCCGGCGATCACCGCCACCGGCAGCGGACTCTTCATGGCCCTGCTGAACATCCTCCCCTCGTGGATGACGATCACCGGTCGGAACCTGATCCGCAGCTTGGCGGGCGTGCCCGTGGTTCCCCTCACGGCGGCCCCGCCGGGGAGCCGTTCGTGATTCAAATGCCGCAACGGGCCGTCACGCGGTTTTTCATCCCGCTGATCGACGTGCTCATTCTGCTCTTCTGCATCTTCCTGCTCTTGCCGTTCGTGAGCAAATCGGACGGCGAAGATGGCGGCGAAAGTGCCGAGGCCAAGGCACTCGTGGAGAGCCGGGCCAAAGCGGAACTCGCCGAGGCCCAAGTGAAAGCTCTTATGGCGGAACGGGCGGCGGTCGCGGATCGATTGAATGTGCGGGCGTTGGAAATCGAGGCCGAAACCGGTAAGCTCTTCGATTACAATCGGGAAGGCCCGGTACCCGTGCGGCGCGAGGTGGCGAACCAAGCCGAGGCCCAATTGTTGATCGATCGCCAGAAACAGAAATCGGGTGGCAAAGCGGTATACTTCTTGCTCTTAAATCCGAGAAAGTTGAGTGCGTTCCCTTCGGAGGAACAAGTGAAGGAATACCGCCGCTGGTTTCAGGATGTGCCCTTTGGCTTCGAGAACCCGTGAGGAATGCCGATGTTCGGTTTGAATCCCGATTCAGTCGAAAGGTTCTTCATTAACTGCCTTCTCGTGGTGGGCGGGTTCGCTGCGGGCTATATCGTCGTCGGCATCTTCGCGTGGGCGTTCGATCGAAAAGCCACGGGCGGTAAATCTCCGGAAGCACTCCACCGCTTGGCCCGATGGATCGGCGGAGTGATCGCGGGCGTACTCGTCGCGTTGTACCTTTTCCAAGGCGGAACCGGCAATGGCGGCACCGGCAAAGAGGGCGGAACTTCCCCCGCGGGCACGGGCACAGGGAACGCACCGGACACTTCGCCCGCGCCGAAACCGCCACCGACGATCAAACCGTTGCCAGAAATTCAAACCCACGAGGTGATCCGCGTGACCATCCTCGGCGGGTTCCACGAAGACGGTAAGTACTACATCGCTGCGGAAGAAGGCGGGCGAACGATGGATTTCCCCGCGATCAAAACCCACCTCGCTTCGCGGAAACGCGCCGCGACCAAACCGGTACTCGTGGAACTCATCCTCGATCCGATCAATCAAACGACGCGAGACAATCGGCAAGTGGTCAAACCGTTGTTGGATTACGCGGCCCAAGAACGCATGACCGTTTCGTTCCCCGGCGATGGCTCCTGATATGCCGCTCCTCGTTCCACTGCGGATCGTCTTCTTCGGCCCGCCCGCCTCGGGCAAAACCCAACTGCTACGTGCGGTCGCGGCTTTCGCCGGGAAAGGCGCCGAAGAGGCCCCCATCGAATTGACTCACCCCGATGGCAACGCACTGAAGGCGTTGATCCCGCTGCAAATGATCGTCGATTTGCCCGGGCCGAAAGCCGAGACGGGCGAAGTTCACTTCCTCGATTGCGACGGCCGAGCCGCCGCGAGATTGTTGGAACAACCGGAAGAACTGAGGCGAACCTCGGCCCGCGACGAACTCCGCAATGCGATCCGTTACGCCGACGCCGTTGTTCTGGCGGTGGATGTGATGTGGGATGTGCCCGAACTCCGCGAAAACCTCCGCCAATTCCAACTATTTCTCGGAGCGTTGGAAGGCGTTCGCACTTTCGACCGCGAAGCCGGGGGCATGCCGATCTTCCTCGCTCTCACCAAATGCGATGCGCTGAAGCGGCCCCAGGATTCCAATACACAATGGCTCAGCCGAGTGACTCGACGGCAAAGCGAAGTGCTCGATCACTTCCACGATCTCTTCGACGACCGTGCGAACGATCTCGCCGCGTTCGAGTTCGGAAGTTTGAACTTAGAAGTGAAACCGACGGCGGCGCAAATGCCCTTCGGCATCGAAGATCTCGCCACGAGTTTACTCGCGGCGGCTCGGGCAAACGCGGAGCGCACCCGCAACTCGGAACGGCGTTTGATCCGCACCGCGGGCGGTTTGGTATCGCTCTTCGCGGCGTTCTTCGCCGTATTCGCGGCAATGGAATTGTTGGGGCCGCCGAGTGCGCTCGAGAAACTCACGGCGGACGTGCAATCGTACCGGGATCGCGCCGCCCCCGCCGAGGTTCGCTTCGCCGATGCGAACTTCGCCGCGAATCGAAGGCAGGTGCAAGCGTTGATCGATTCGCCCGACTACGAGAAGTTGCCGGGGGATCTTAGGGGGTATCTCCTAGCTGTGGCGAGCGAGTTTGATCGCTACCGGGAATACCGCGAGCGATTTCAACCGCCGCAATTCTCACCCGCCGAGGTACGCACGGCCGGCGAGTTTCAAAAGCTTCAAACGGATCTCGAAACAATTTTGCTGCCCACTCCCGAGTACCGCGAGGCTTGGCGGGAAACGCAAGCCGTGCGGTTGCACGCGAAATGGCAACGGGATTCCGAACTCTTGCAATCGTCCGAAGATCAATTGCATGGATGGTACCGCGAGTTGATCCGCCGGGCGACACAATCGATGCTCGTGGAACGCCCCTCGGCTTCGTGGCGCGAATCCGCGACCGCGTTGTTCCAAGAATCTTCGCAGCTTCCTTATCCCGCAACCGAGCCGATTCCCGGTTCGCCGAAGGTGAACGTGCCCCGTGGCAAGCCACTCACTTACGCTGCGGTATACGGCTACGAGCGAGTCGCTTCGGCCGAGCGCGATTGGGAATCCACCTCGCGGAAGCTCCGCGATTTGGTTCAACTCTGCGAAGCTTTGGGCATGATCGCACCGGGTGAAGGGAAACCCTCCGCAGTGTTGGTGCTGCCCGAGAATGGCGATTCGCTCCGTCTCGCCGGGGAACGCTTGGAACGGTTGAAGGCGTTCTACCCCGATGCGATGGATGGCACTGCGAATTGGAACGCCTCCAACTTTCCCGATCCCATTCGACAAGAATTACTCCGCCGACTGCGATTGTCCGTCGAGGTGGGGGTTCGCCATGTTCAACGCGTGATCCGCAAGGAGTTGCCCGAATCGGATACTCGCAACGATTGGAGAATGCTCGACGAGCGAACGCTGAACGCCCCCGAACTTCGAGCGTGGGGAACCTTTCTTCAAAAGCTCTCGCAGTGGGCCGATCAATCGCGGGGGAACCCGGTCGAGGAACTTTCCGTATTCTTGAAGCGCGAACGCTTCGAGTGGCCCGTGGAAAAGTTTGCATTGTATCTTCCCAATGCTCTGCGCGTCGAGAAACTCTTGCCCGATGGCAGCTTCACCGTCACTGTCACGCCGAGGGAAGGATTGCCGCGGGTGACGCTCTTCCGCGATGCCAAGCCGACGAACCGCGATGCTCAAGGAACGGTTTGGCAATTTACCGCACCTGCCGGCACCCCGGCCATCACTTACGAACCCGGAGATGCCTTCGCTGTTGAAGTGGCACTCCGCAGCGCCGATTCGCAGTTCGAGTTGAAGTGGAATGAGGGCCGAACAAACACCTATCGGTTCGATCGAATTGCCTCCGAACCGGTGTTGGTGAAGATCGAACAGCCCGCCGGGCTTCCGCAGCGGGCCACCGGCGTGAAACTGACCATGCTCTCCGAATCGGCCGCGATCCGCGTGCCCGTGTTGATACCCGCGCTGCCGGGCGTAAAGTAATTATTGGCTCCCCTCTCCTTGCAGGAGAGGGGTTGGGGGTGAGGGGGAATTCTCCCGAGGCGCCCCCTCATTCCCAACCCCTCTCCCGCAAGGAGAGGGGAGAGAACCAACGATGCATATTCTCGATCTCTTCGCCCGGCACAAAACGACATTCAGCTTCGAGTTCTTCCCGCCCAAGAGCGATGCGGCCTCGGACGAACTCTTTCAAACCATCGCCCACTTGCAGGAACTCAAACCCTGCTTCGTCAGTGTTACTTACGGTGCGGGGGGAAGCACCCGCGACCGCACCCACGACCTCATCGTGCGCATCCAAAAAGAAACCGACCTCACCGCGATTTCGCACCTCACCTGCGCTTGCCATACGTTCGAAGAGATGACGCACATCCTCGACCGTTACGCCGTTGCGGGGATCGAGAATATCCTCGCCCTCGGCGGTGATCCGCCCAAGAACTTAGCTAACTTCGATCGTTCCAAGGATGCATTCCGCTACGCCGAGGAATTGGTGAAGTTCGTGCGATCGCGCACGAACGCCCTAGACAAGCGCGGCTTCGGCATCGGCGTCGCGGGCTTCCCGGAAGGGCACCCGGCCACGCCGAACCGGTTGCAGGAAATGGACTACTTCAAACGGAAGGTCGATGCCGGGGCCGATTACATCTGCACGCAGCTCTTCTTCGACAACCGCGATTTCTACGACTTCCGCGAGCGCTGCGACCTCGCTGGGATCAAGGTGCCGATCATCGTGGGGATCATGCCGGCGTCCGGCAAGGCGGGTTTGATCCGCATGGCGGAACTGGCGGCGGGCTCGCGCATCCCGGCTCGTCTATTGCGCGGCGTCAATCGATGTGCGGACGATGCGGCCGTGGCCAACTTCGGCATCCACTGGGCCACCGAACAATGCCGGGACTTGCTCGATAACCAAGTTCGCGGCATCCACTTCTACACTTTGAACAAGTCGGACGCGACCCGCCAGATTTACCAGAACTTGGGCGTGAGAGATTCCACGGGGCTACGGGGATGAATTACTTCTTCCGCCGCTTTTCGATCTCCGCCATGCGCTCGCGGATGGTCGCTTCAAAGCCGCGATCGGTCGGTTCGTAGTACTTCGCATCGGTCGGCACATACTCCTGATCGACCCAACCCCCCTCGAAATCGTGCGCGTATTTGTACTCGGTGCCGTTGCCGAGTTGCTTGGAACCTTTGTAATGCCCATCGCGCAGGTGCTTCGGTACCGGTAGCGTCCGGCCTTCCTTCACATCTTTGCTGGCCGCACCGATGGCCATTGTTGCCGCGTTCGATTTCGGTGCCGTGGCGAGATAACAGACTGCCTGCGAAAGGCTCAACTGGCACTCGGGTAACCCGACACGCTCGACGGCGTCCCACGCGGCATTGGCCACGAGCATCGCTTGCGGGTCGGCGTTACCGATGTCTTCCGAAGCGAGGATCACCAGCCGGCGGGCGATGAACCGCGGATCTTCACCCGATTCCAACATGCGGGCTAACCAGTAGATTCCCGCGTGGGGGTCGCTGCCGCGGAGGCTTTTAATGAACGCCGAGGCCATGTCGTAGTGGGAATCGCCCGTCGGGTCGAAGTCGAGGAGTTTGCGCTGAATCGAATCCTGAACCATCGGGAGGGTGATTTCGATCGGCTCCCCTCTCCCCGCCGCGGGCGAGGGGTTGGGGGTGAGGGGGTCTTTCGAGATTGAGCTTTTGGCGGCAATCTCCAAGCCCATGAGCGCACGCCGGGCGTCGCCGTCGCAGATTTCGACGAGAAAGTTCATGGCGTCGTCAGTCACGGTCATCGGGATGTCGCCCAAGCCGCGGTACGGGTCGGCGATGGCCCGTTGCAGGATGGTGCGGATGTGCTCCCGGCCCAGCGGCTCGAAGCTGAAAATCTGGCTACGGCTTAAGAGCGGCGAGTTGATCGCGAAGAACGGATTCTGGGTCGTCGCCCCGATCAGGATGACGATGCCTTCCTCCACATCCGGCAGCAGTACATCCTGCTGGCTGCGATTGAATCGGTGGATCTCGTCGAGGAACAGGATCGTCCGCAGGCCGTGGTGTTCGAGGTCGTCCTTCGCTTGGGAGAGAATCTCGCGCACGTCCTTGATCCCCGCCGACACGGCGTTCAAGGATACGAACTTGCTGCGGGTCTGGTTCGCGATCACGTGAGCCAAGGCCGTCTTGCCGCAGCCGGGCGGGCCGAAGAAGATCAGCGAATTGAGCCTATCCGCGAGCAGCATTCGCCGCAGCAGTTTTCCTTCGCCGAGGAAGTGTTCCTGCCCGACGTATTCTTCCAAGGTTCGAGGCCGCATGCGTGCGGCTAACGGCCGGGCTGCATCGCGGTTCGTCTTGCGGATCGAATCGAATAAATCCATGGGGCAACTCCGCGGAGAAAGGGAATTATACTGCACGGACGAACACCGGCACTGACCCAATCCCGCAATCGCCATTCGTACCGCGGTTCGTAAACTATGGCTTTCCGACTTGTTCCAACGAGACTTTCTCCCATGACTCCGCTGCAATCAATCGTGGCCGCCGGCACCAAGCTCTGGCTCGATTCCGTCGATCCCGATCTCATCAAAACCAACCGCGCTTTCGGGGCCACCGGCGCCACCTCGAACCCGATCATCATCTCGGATCTGCTGAACACCGGCCGCTTCGATGCCGAGATCAAGGAACTGGCGAAGGCCGGGCACGACGATGCCGCGATCGCTTGGGCGATGACCGACAAACTCGTGAAGCAAGCCCAAGATGTGTTCCTCCCGGTGTGGGAAGAAACGAAGGGGGACGACGGATACGTCAGCTTCGAACTCGATCCGCTCCTCGAAGACCCAACGTGTACACTGAGTGCCGCCGAGCGGGCCGACAAGTATGTGGAACTCGGCAAGAAGTGGGCCGCGGGCCACAAGAACCGCATGATCAAGGTGCCCGCC
>JBBQWA010000159.1:0-10286 GCA_038211045.1 Gemmatales bacterium | reverse complement strand
CGCTTGCGGATAGCCAGCGCGAAAAGTTGGCCTCCGCCAAGGCGGATGTCGCGGTGGAGGGGAATTGGGCCGTGGCGAAAATGCCCGCCGAGCCGCCGCAAGAAGCGATCCAGGCGTTGCGGAATGCGTTTTCGCAGTGATGGAATCGCTGGTGATGATTTCCGTCGCCGGGAGCAAGAACGATTACATTGACTGTTGCAAATGGATTCCTTTCGACTGATCCTGCGGCCTATAAAATACCGGGTCAGTTCCTGTCTGCGTTTCGAGGTTCGCCGTTATGCTCGCCCCCTCCCGCGTTTGTGCGGTCGTCGCCCGCACCCGCCACAAGATGCTCCAAGTGGAACTCCGGGAAGCGGTATCGCGCGGGGCCAAGTTCATCGAAGTGCGGCTCGATTTCTTGCTCAAGGCGGTCGATTACAAGCGCCTGCAACCCTACAAGGCTTGCCCTTGGATGGCGACCTTCCGGGTGCCCGCCGACGGCGGCCGCTTCGCCGGAACCGAAACCGAACGGCAAACCCTCCTCCGCCAAGCCATCGTTTCGGGCCTCTTCGAATGGATCGATCTCGAAACCGACATGGCGGACGGCGTCCGCCGCTTCGGTACGGTCAAACGCGTGGTCAGCTACCACAACATGAAGGAAACCCCGGCCGATCTCGATGCGATCTACGAACGGATGTTGAAACAAGATGCCGATGTGGTCAAGCTCGCCGTGCTGGCGAACACTCCTGACGATTGCCGGCGGATCATCGAAATTCAAAAGCGGGCACCCAAACCGACCATCGCCATTTGCATGGGCGAACTCGGCTTCTTCACCCGCTTCACCTGCCTGAAATACGGCGCCCCCTGGACCTATGCCGCATTCAACCCGGAACGCGGCATCGCCCCCGGCCAACCGAACTTGGACGACTTCCGCAAGGTGTACCCGGTGCAGGATTTGAACCCGCAATCGAAGGTGTTCGGCCTCTTCGGCGATCCGGTGGCCCACAGTTACAGCCCGATCCTGCACAACCACATGTTTCGCCGCAACAAAATCGATGCGATCTACCTGCCGTTCAAAGTGCCCGAGGGGCAACTCCCGGCGATGGTGGAAGCGATGAAGGCGATGCCGCTATCCGGGGCCAGCGTGACGATCCCGCACAAGGAAGCCGCCGCCGCGCTCGCCGCGGATCGCGAACCGACCGTGCGCGAAGTCGGCTCGGCCAACACCCTCTTGGCGAAGAAAGAGGGCGGCTTCTTCGCGGTGAACACCGATTACCCCGCCGCCATCGAATCGGTTCGATCGTACTTGGATGACCGTGCGACGGAACAGGGGCAAACCGCCCCGGCCTTCAATCAACTTTTCGCCTTGGTTCTCGGCGCTGGCGGCGTTTCGCGGGCCGTGGCTTACGCCTTGCACAAAGCCGGGGCCCACGTGACCATCACCGCCCGCACCCAAGAACGCGCGGAGAAACTCGCCGCCGAACTCGGCTGCAAGTTCTGCCCGTGGGCCGCGAGGCACAGCCCCAACCGCGTCGATCTGATCGTCAATGGAACGCCGATCGGCATGCACCCGAACGTGAACGAATCGCCGTTGCACGCCAGCTTCCTCAAGCCCGGCCTCGTGGTGTTCGATACCGTGTATGCCCCGGAACACACCCTGCTCACTCGCGAAGCGGAATCCCGCGGTTGCGGCGTGATCACCGGCCTCGATATGTTTGTGCGCCAAGCGGCGAAACAATTTGAACTCTTCACGGACATCGAACCGTCGCTCGAAGAGATGCGCGAACTGATGCGGAAGGCGATGTCCCCGCTCACCCGGGCCATGGATGAAGAAGCGGCCAAAAGCGGCGGCATGGGCGTGGTCGCGCCGCCGAAAGTGGAAGACGATGATAGCGACGACAGCGACCCGGATACCGATCTGGAAAACGCGGCGTAGTTGGAACATTTAGCCCATGCAACACCTCCTCCTCATCGGCTACCGCGGCAGCGGGAAGAGCACCGTCGGTGCGATCCTCGCCCGGCATCTCGGCCGGTCGTTTTTCGACTTAGACGACGCCGTCGAAGCCGCAGCCGGGTGCAGCATCACTGAGATATTCGCACGCGAAGGCGAACCCGGATTCCGCGAACGCGAACGCCATGCCCTATCGGAAAGCATCCGCATTCCCGCATGCGTACTCTCCACCGGCGGCGGCATCGTGTTGAATCCGGAGAACCGGGCCGCATTGCAGGACGCGGGGTTCGTGGCGTGGCTGACCGCTTCGCCCGAAGTCCTCTGGCAGCGAATGCTGGCCGACCCGCTCACGGCCTCGCGCCGGCCGAACCTGCAAAACGGTGGCCTCGAAGAAGTGGTTGCGGTGATGGGGCAGCGTGAAAGCCTTTATGCCGAGACTGCCCATGCGCGCTTCGATGTGATGGAGAAGTCGCCGGAACACATCGCCAGCGATATTCTCAACGCATACGAAGCGTGGCGGAAATCCGAGCCGGAAGGGTAAGCGACGAGTGTTCGCCCCACTCGTCGCTGACGCTTCCGGCTCGGAAAAACGGGAACACTCATGATCTGGTGGTCGCATCTGCCGATGATCTTCTGGGCGCTCTGGGTGTTCGCGCTCGGCCTCGCCGCGGGCAGCTTCCTGAACGTGTTGATCGCACGGTTGCCTTACGAAAAGAGCATCGTCTGGCCCGGTTCGCGCTGCTTCTCGTGCTTCGCCCCGATCCGCTTCACCGATAACCTGCCGATCCTCGGCTACCTGCGGCTGCGCGGGAAGTGCCGGGCGTGCGGGGCTAAGTTCTCGCCGCGGTACTTGTGGGTGGAAATCGGCACCGGCTTGGCGTTCGTCGCGCTCTTCTTCGTCGAGGTTGTGCTCCAAGCCCAAGGCGGGCCGGAGTTCCTTCGGGCTTGGCACTTCACACCGGGCTTGCGTTACCCTTACTTCGCCGCGATGCCGCCCTTGGAAGCGTGGATTCTCTTCGCCATCCATGCGTTCCTACTCGCCGCGTTGATCGCCTCATCGGTGATCGATTTCCAGCACCGCATCATCCCGCCGCAGATCACATACGTCGGCACGATTGTTGGCATCTTCGCTTCCACGGTGTTCCCGTGGCCTTGGCCCAGCACCGATCCGGCGTTCCTCCAAGCCTTCAACGATCCAACTTTCACTTGGCAGGGGGCGAACATCGTGAGCGGTTCGAGCCTTTGGCCATTCTGGAAGCCCGATGCCGAGTGGTATCCCGCCGGGAGCCACCTGCTCGGTTTCCTCAATGGCATCGTGGGTGCCGCGGTGGGCATGGCCATCGGCCGTGGGACGAAATTGATCTTTGAACTCGGCTTGGGCAAGGAAGCGCTCGGCCTCGGCGATGCCGATCTTCTGATGATGAGCGGAGCGTTCCTCGGTTGGCAGGCCATCGCACTGGCCCTGCCGGTGGGGGCAGTGCTCACGCTGTTCGTGGTGGTGCCGGCGATGGTGTGGTCGAAGATCCGCGGCCGCCCCACCGAATCGCACCTGCCGTTCGGCCCGGGCATCGCTGCGGGCGTGGTCTGCTGTTGGTTCGGCTGGCCCTTCTGGGGTCGGCTCGTTCAGGCCGTGTTTTTCGATGCCTTCCTCCTCGGCTTCGTGGTACTGATCATGGGCGGGGGAATGTTGATCGCCGGATTGTTTCTCCGCAAAGGCGGAGAAACAAATCCGCGATAGTGTTCAGTTACCAGTGTTCAGTGTTCAGTGCAGAACTCCGAACATGGACGAATACCGTCTAATGATTCACTGAACACTGAACACTGATTTTCGACGAAGGAGAAAATCCCATGCCCGCGCCGATCTTCGTTCCCAACCACCCGCTGATCTCGCACAACCTGGCGAGCCTGCGGCACAAAAACACGCCGCCGATGATCTTCCGCGGCCTGCTCCGCGAAGTGGCGCAGTTCCTCTTCTACGAGGCCATGCGCGACGCGAAGCTCAAGCCCGTGGAAATCCCCACGCCCATGATGACCACCACGGGGTACGAGATCGCGGACAAGATCGGCCTGATCCCGGTGTTGCGCGCCGGCCTCGGCATGGCCGATGCCATCCTCGAAGCTTGGCCGGTGGCCACGGTGTGGCACCTCGGCCTCTACCGGGATCACGAAACGCACAAGCCGGTGACGTACTACAACAAGCTCCCCGCCCAGCACGGCCTCGACGTGGCCGTGGTCATCGACCCGATGCTGGCCACCGGCGGCAGCGCCATCGAGGCCATCAACATTTTGAAGCGGGCGGGAGTGCCCAGCGTGAAGTTCGTGGGCTTGATCGCCGCGCCGGAGGGGGTGAAAGCGCTGCAGGATGCGCACCCGGATGTGCCGGCGTACATCGCCGCGATCGACCGCAATCTGGACGAGAAGTGCTACATCATCCCCGGCCTCGGCGACGCCGGCGATCGACAATTCGGCACGATGTGAACGTTCCGCCGTTCCGATTTCACTCGCCGCCGAGGAGCCGCCCCACCGGTTTGGTGATTTCGATATTCTCCAACACGATCTTCACCACCACCGTGAGGGGTACGGCGAGGAACATGCCGGGAAGGCCCCAGAGCAAGCCCCACACCGATAACGCCCCGAGGATCACGATCGGGCTGAGGCCTACGGCCCGGCCGATCAACATCGGCTCGATCATACTCGCGCACACGATGTGGATGGTGAGCAGCACCCCGGCCAGAACCGTGGCGGTGATCCACGAATCGAACTGGAGGAAGACGAATCCCACCGGCAGCGAGTACGCTACCACGGTGCCGATGTACGGGATGAAATTGCAAGCGAACGTGAGAACGGCCCACAGGAACGCGAAGCGGACGTTGAAACCGGTGAGCACCAACCCCACCGGCACGGCGAGAATCAGGCTCGATTTCACCTTGGCCTTCAAGTAGCTAATGATCGCCGAGTTGATGCGGCCGAACACGTGCAGAATCTGATCGGCCCGCTCGTTGGGGTAGGCCGCGCGCACGCGATCGGGAAGCCGCGACGATTCCAACAAGAGGAAGAGCAAATACAACCCGGCAGCGAATGCCTCGGGCAAACCCACCACGATCAGGCTCACCAGCAACAGCACGCCTTCGGTGATCTTCTCCACCGCCGTGGTTTCCGAGGATTTGTCGCCCGGGCGCATCGGCCTGAACAGGTGGAGCGAATCGATCCAAAGCGTCACTTGGCTGAAGAGCCGCACCGCTTTCAATTTCAATTCGGGCGCCTGCGTGTTGAGATCGTACACGCTCGCGGTAATCATCCCGGCGATGCCCAAGAGCGCCAGCGTTGTGATGCTCGCAATCAGGGTGATCGCCACCGGGGGCGTGAGTTTGTTGCTCAAACCGCGGTAATACGGGAGGAGGATGTAGCCGAGGAACGAAGCGAGGAGTAGCGGCCGCAGTACGCTGGCGAGTTGGCCGAGCATGTACCAACTGCCGAGGATGACGATCATCGCATACGCGGCGATGCGCAGGGTGTTAAAGCCGCCCCAATGGTTGCGGTCGGCGTTCGGTTCGGCTGGTGCGGGTGGCGGTATCATGGAATCGTTCTATGGAGAATGGCGCGGTACCATTTACCCTCTCCCCTCGAGTTAGAGGGTGGTTCACGCAGCAGGGGTTCTTCGATTCATCGTTCCAACCCCTCTCCCGGCTTCTCGCTCCGCTCGAAGCGACCCCTCTCCCTCAAGGGGAGAGGGTAAAGTATCATGGCGACTGGCCGACCCACACGCGCGGAGCGTTCGCCCGATCCGAAGTTTCGCACGCCCATACGAACGGCAACGAACGCAACAGCGCTTCCGCAGCCCCGGCTTCCTCGGCGCCGCCGGGGTGGCCGGTGTAGAGAATGGCGCTGAGCCAACCGCCGGGGCGGAGTAATTCCGAAGCGGCCCCCAGCGCGGCCACACTCGTGGCGGTGCGGGTGCGGATCGATCGATCCCCGTTCGGAATGTAGCCGAAGTTGAACATTGCAACCGCGATGCGACCGTGGAACTCGGCTGGGATCTCCCGCTTCAATTCGGAATGGCTGGCCCCGATGAGTTCGACGTTTCGGAAACCCGCCAACAATGTCGCCGTGCGTTCCAAAGCGATCTTTTGAATATCGAAGGCGAAGACCTTCCCGCCCGGCCCGACGCACTCCGCGAGGAAAAGGGTATCGTGCCCGTTCCCGGCGGTGCCATCAATGGCGATGTCGCCGGGGCGGATGTGCGGCCGCAGGAGTTCGTGAGCGCGTTCGGTAACGGATTGCATGGAATGAAATTGTACGGCGAGCGGGGGTGAGAGGGGGCGTTTGCCCCTGAGGTGTTCATTCTCGGCGGGCTGACACCCGCCGCTCGCCAACGCAAAAAGCCCACCCGTTTCCGGGTGGGCTTCGCGTCGATCGGAATTCAATCCCGATCTTGGGTTTTAGTTGCAACCGCTGCAAGCCGGGGCCGGGCTACCGCAACCCATGTTGCAGCAGGGGCTGGCTTTGCTCTTGCAGCCGAGGCTGCCCATCTTGGCGAAGACGTTGGCAAGGCGGTCACGCAGGGTCATCTTGCATTCCGGGGTGCAGCTGGTGCTGCAAGCGTCGGAACCGCAAGCCGAGGCGCCACAGGGGCTGCCGCAACCGTTGGCGACGGGAACTTGCTTCTCGACGCACTTCGCAACCATCTTGCACACCGTGACCATTTCGGTCACGGGCACGCAGACGTTCACGGTGCGGGTGCAAGGAACGCATACTTGCTTGCAAACGTTGACCGTGTAGCATTCGGTCTTGGTTTCGGGAACGCAGCGGGTCTTGCACACCGGCACTTGGCTGGTGACGCATTCGGTGATGCAGCGGGTCTTGCAGACGGGCACTTGGATGCACTTCGTCACGCATTCGTAGCTGCACACTTGCTTGGTCACGGGCACGCACACGGCAACCTTTTTGCAGGTCGTGACGGGTTCGCACACGGTTTCGCAGGTCGTCACTTTCTTGCAGCTCGTCACGGTGCGGGGGCACGGCGTGAAGCAAGGATCGGTGAAGGCTTTCACGCGGTCGCAAAGGCTCGGGCCTTTGGTTTCGCAGGTCGGCACCATTTCGGTGTGCTTGACGGTGCGGCTCTTCATTTCCGTCACTTGTTGCGTTTCGTAGTGCGTTTCGTTGACCGTGACGGTCTTCGTCACGGGAACGCGCTCGGTCACGGTGCGGTTTTCCATCACGGTTTCGGTCACTTTGCGGGTGACGTTCTGCGTGCGGGTTTCCATCACGGTTTCTCGAACCATGTGGTTGACCGTGTAGGTCCGGGTGCGTTGCTCGGGGATGCTTTCCGTCTTCATCACGTTGTACGTTTCCGTACGCTGTTCGGTCTTGTACGTCGTCTTGGGGACTTGCACGTACTCGGGCACCATTTCGATGACTTTGACCGTGGTGTAAGTCATGGCCGGGGCGGCCACTGCGCCAGCGCAGTTACCGGTGACAACGCCGGCCACGGGGGCAGGAGCTGGGGCGGGAGCCACTGGGACTTTGTCGTCGGCAGCGCGGGTGTTGGCCCCGAACACGCCGGCGATCACCGCCGTCAGCGTACACGCTTTGAACCATCGCATACTCATTTCAAACTCCGTATCCGGGGTGAGGCACCGGTACCCAAACGCGAGCGGCTTCCTATTGCCGCTTTCTCCGAATGGGTTCCTTCGTGCTTGAAGTGTTATGCGCCATCTTCGGGGGGCTTGCGGGGATTCGGGGGGAAGCGGGAAGGATTTCCTCGGAAGCTGCGCCCGCATTCGCGGCTTCGCCGGATGCGCCCGAACTCCCGGACTGCGCCGCGCAAGCAAGCCGTTCGCGTTGTGCGTTCTGGTGCGTTCCGTCTGTGCCGGGCGCGGCGGATGTGACGGTCCGGCAAGCCCCCGAACCGGTAAGAATTACAGGCTTTTTCAACGATCCCCGCCCCATTTTTACCCCCGGGTGTACAATAATTTCAAACACGTTTCCCAGGAACAAACAATGCGCGCCAGCAATCCGGTTCTCAACGAATCCACCTTCGACAGCGAAGCCCAGTTCAACACAGGCCCCAGCCGTATGACGGTCGGCGGCGCCGTGATGAAGACGTCCGCACTCGTGATCATCCTCCTCACGACCGGCGCCCTCGCGTGGACGCAACTGAACGCCAGCATGGCCGAGGGGGGAACACGGCCCGGCTGGTTCATGCTCGCCCTCATCGGCAGTTCCATCGGCGGCTTCGTCGTCGCGATAATCACCTCGTTCGTGCCGAAAGCGTCGCCGTTCACCGCGCCGCTTTACGCGGCCCTCCAAGGCGTGTTCCTCGGCCTCTTCTCCAACCTTTTTGAAGCCCGATTCCCCGGGATCGTACTGCAGGCCGTGGGCCTCACCATCGGTGTGCTGGTGATGCTGCTCTTCCTCTACGGCACGCGGATCATCCGAGTGACGGAGAAACTGAGGCTCGGCATCATTGCGGCCACCGGTGCGGTCGCGCTCATCTACCTCGCCAGCTTCGTACTCTCGCTCTTCGGTGTGAACATCCCGTACATCCACGGTTCGGGCCTGATCGGCATCGGCTTCTCGCTGGTGGTCGTTGGCATCGCTGCGATGAACCTCGTGCTCGATTTCGATTTCATCGAACAAGGATCGCGCCGCCCCACGCCGAAGTACATGGAGTGGTACGCCGGGTTCGGCTTGTTGGTGACTCTGGTGTGGCTCTACTTGGAAATTTTGAAGTTGCTCTCGAAACTGCGCAGCCGGGATTGATTGCCCCCTTACGCCAGCGTGGCCATGTCGATGACGAAGCGGTACTTGACGTCGCCTTTCAGCATCCGGTCGTAGGCTTCGTTGATCTTCGCCATGGGAATCACTTCCACATCGGCCGTGATGCCGTGGGCGGCACAGAAGTCCAGCATTTCCTGGGTTTCCGGCAGGCCACCGATCAGCGAGCCGGCAATCGAGCGGCGTTGGAAAATCAGGTTCGTGACCGTCGGCGAGGGGTGCGGATGCTCCGGCGCCCCCACGAGTACCATCGTGCCATCCCGTTTCAGGCAGGCGAGGAATGGATCGAGATTATGGGACGCCGCAACGGTATTCAGAATGAAATCGAAACTTCCGGCCTGCTTCTTCATCTCGTCCGCGTTCTTGGAAATCACGACTTCCTCGGCCCCGAGCTTCTTCGCGTCCTCGGCTTTGCCGGGCGACGTGGTGAACAATACGGTGTGGGCGCCGAAGGCATGGGCGAACTTCACGCCCATGTGCCCCAAGCCACCGAGGCCGACGATCCCGACCTTTTGCCCCTTGCCGACCTTCCAGTGTCGCAGCGGCGAGTACGTGGTGATCCCGGCGCACATCAACGGCCCGACACCCTTCAGATCGAGCTTCTCCGAAACGTGCAGGGTGAAGCGTTCATCGACGACGATGCGATTCGAGTAGCCGCCGTAGGTAAGCTTCCCCGGCATGTGCTTGTCCGGGCTGTTGTAAGTGAAGACCATGCCGCCAACGTCGCAGTAGTTCTCCAAGCCTTCCTTACAACTCGCACACGCACGGCACGAATCGACCAAGCAACCGACCCCGGCGAGGTCGCCGACCTTGAAGCCCTTCACATCCTTGCCCACAGCCGTGACCTTGCCGACGATCTCGTGCCCCGGCACGCAGGGGAACGTCGTGCCCTTCCATTCGTTGCGGGCGGTATGCAAGTCCGAATGGCAGACGCCGCAGTAAAGAATTTCGATTTGAACGTCGGTGGCACCGGGGTCGCGGCGTTCAAACGAGAAGGAAGCGAGCGGAGAATCCGCGGCTTGGGCCGCGTAACCGAGGGCAGATTGAGGCATTGGGAAGTTTCCTAAAGGTGATGGCTCAGTACGGATCAAACTACGGCAACCGCCCCGCAGCGGCAGCTATCCATGACATTACCCATGTTAGGCAGCGTTTATTTCGCGGTGATGGCGTTTGAACATGATGGCTGGGCTGGTTCGAACCAGAACACTGTCGAATCGATTACCGCCGCCATCGCCGAACTGCCTCCGGCTGAGGTCGCCCAAGTGCGGGAATGGTTGGCGGGGTGGTCCGAGCATGCCGAGGCCGAGTGGGACAATCAGATTGAAGCCGACGAGCGTTCGGGCCGGTTGGACGCCTTGGCAGATCAAGCGTTGGCAAAGTAACCACTTGACGGCCCCTTCGGGGCGTAATCCTTAGCAATCGCAACAGTCTAACAATCCATCGTTATTCCAATGGAATGCCACCGGTCGCTGACGCTCCCGGCTCGCCGGTGTGGTTCTCGTTAAGATAGCCCGATCCAAAAACGACGTCCCTTCGGATCCCTTCCCATGCCAAGCTGCCGCATTTCTGTTCCTTGGCT
>JBBQWA010000158.1:0-10297 GCA_038211045.1 Gemmatales bacterium | reverse complement strand
CGCGCCTGGCCTCCCTGGGTTGTCTCATCTGTTCTTTGTTTAAACTGCGCCCGGTTGGGGCCGACGTCCATCGCCCTGGGCGGACGCCCTGGGTTGAAGTTTTTGTAAGTTGTGGAATCTTCGCCCCGATGGGGCCGACGTACCAAGCCCGGGGCGGAAGCCCTGGGTTGAAGGATTTGGAAGCCGTGGAATCTTCGCCCCGCAGGGGCCGACGTACCCAGCCCGGGGCGGAAGCCCTGGGTTGAAGGATTTGGAAGATGTGGAATCTTCGCCCCGAAGGGGCCGACGTACCTAGCCCAGGGCGGAAGCCCTGGGTCAATCGATCGTTCGCCGTAATGTTCGGAGTTTTCTTTCGTGAATCCCGGTGTCAATCTCCTTCTGTTCTTGCTCTGCGGCGGCGTCGCGGTGCTGTTCTATTTCGCCTTCGAAGTGCTGCTCTTTCGGATGTCGTGCCGATTGGCCCGCGTGATGCAGCCGACTTTCGGGCGTTCCATCGGGATCGTTCTCGTGGTGCTCGTCGCCGTTTCTGCCGTGGAAGGTTTGATCGGTAGCATCCTCGTGGAAGCCTACATCGCCGGGGGCTATCCGCTTTGGGAAGCGGGATTCGTGGCTTTTTTCATATGCTTGCCCGTTCATATGCTCGTGGCCTCGGCGATCCATGCGAAGATGATGT
Source organism: Gemmatales bacterium (assembly GCA_038211045.1). Lineage (GTDB taxonomy): Bacteria > Planctomycetota > Planctomycetia > Gemmatales > Gemmataceae > JALHQU01. The sequence continues at coordinate 9,624 of JBBQWA010000158.1, read as the reverse complement.
CGATGAGTTTCGTCGAAGGCTTCGCGGTGTGGTTCGTGGAAAAAGCCATCAAACTCGGCCTCATCGCCTTCGGCGCAGGCATGGTCGCCATCGTTCTCCTCCTCGCACGGGTGTTCCGTTGATTCCTTACTTCGCCACTTGCGCCCGCGGCTTGGAACCGATCCTCGCCAATGAATTGGAATCTCTCGGGGCGGCGAACGTCGATACCGGCCGCGGCGGTGTGAACTTCTCCGGCGACCACGCGGTGCTGTACAAGGCCAACCTCTGGCTCCGCACGGCGGTGCGCGTGCTCCAACCGATCCTCGAATGCAATGTCTTTTCAACCGACGAACTCTACGACGCGGTGCGGACGATCCGTTGGGATGAATTCATGACGGTCGATCACACGTTGGCCGTCGATTGTAACGTTCGCGATTCCGCAATCACGCATTCGCAATACGCGGCCCGGCGTGTGAAGGATGCGATTTGCGATCAGTTCCGCGACCGCACCGGCTTGCGACCGAGCGTGGACGCCGAACGGCCGGCCATCGGTTTGAATTTACACATCTCGCGGAATCGGATGATCCTGAGCCTCGATAGTTCTTGGGATTCTTTGCACAAACGCGGCTACCGCCCCATCCAAACGCGGGCACCGTTGAACGAAGCGCTCGCCGCGGGTTTGCTGATGCACCTCGGGTACGACGGTTCCGAACCGCTGGCCGATTGGATGTGCGGTTCCGGCACGTTCCTCATCGAAGGGTTGTGGATCGCACAGAATCGCCCGCCCGGCCTCACCCGGAAATGGTTCAGCTTTTTCGGCCGCCCCGATTTCGATCGCGCCTTGTGGGCCGCTATCCGGGACGATGCCCGCCAAGGGCTGATCGCCAAAGTCGAGTTTCCGCCCACCGGCTCGGATATGCGCGAAGATGCGGTTCACTTCGCACACGAGAACGCCGCAGCGGCCGGCGTCGGGAACATCCTTCAAATTGAAAAGAACGAACTCGGCGGCGCCCACCCCGGATTCGCCGAGAAACCCGGTTTGATGATTTGCAATCCACCCTACGGGGAGCGTTTGGGCGAGGAAGAAGAACTGATCCCGCTTTACCGCCGAATGGGGCAGAAGTTCGCCGAGAACTGGCCGGGTTGGCGATTGGCGGTATTTACGTCGAATAACATGTTGGCGAAGCAAATCCGTTTGCCGGTCGTGCGATGGTCGCCGTTCTACAACGGCGGCCTCGAATGTCGATTGTGGGAATTCGCATCGGAATAGTTCCATGGAACCTTCTGCCAAAAGCGGAGGGCACATTCAGGGCACAATCCGGGCACAAACGGGGGATTCTTCGGTTCCGGAGCGGGAAGAATTCGCGGTAAAGGCTTTGTAAACATGGTTTTACGCTTCAAGCTCATCCTACGAGATCTAGCATTGTGCCCAGGGGGGAGGACAGTGCGTTCTCGAGGGCACAAATGTTGATGCGAACGACGACGGCGACATATTTGATTCAACCCGGAGGATCGGTACGGTCGATTCAGATTATCAAGGCTGCGCAACCGGTACGTTCCGTGCAACCGGTATGGCTTTGATTGACAACGCCGCAGGGTAAACATGAAAACGACCGTTCTCGCATTGATCGCTTGGTTCTTTGTCAGCGTTCCGGGGTTTGCGCAAACCATGCCCTATCCTGCCCAAAGAGTTCCGCCTGCGGATATTACGCAGAATGCCATCTATGATCCACTTCCGCCCAACGCCCACATGACGCCAAGTTCCCTTTGGGGCAAGCCGTTGCATTACGCTTCGGGTGAGGTTCTGTTTTGGACGCGGCGGTTGCCGAGCGGGCCGCTCTTCGTCAATCAGTACACGGGCGAAACCACGGCCGATTTCCGCGACTCTTTCAACAGCCGTTGGGGCGCGGGGCCGAACATCACCTTCGGGCGAGAATTGGGCGACTGTTGGAATATTGAAGCGACATACTTCGGGATATACGGCATGGAACTTTCGGGGACCATCCAACCGAACCGTGCTCAACCGGTGATCGCCAACCCGAACATCCCCGGCCAAGCGATCGCCGCCGAAGTGCTGCCGTTCCCGAACTTCCGTGCGGCGGGTACGCCTTTACTCGTGTTCGATCCGCGCGATTTCCAAACCGTCGGTTACACGACCGCGTTGAACAACTTCGAATTGAACGTGCGGAAGAATGCCACGGATCGTTTCTCGTGGCTCTTCGGCTTCCGTTATGTGAGCGTGATCGACGAATTGATTGGTACACTGCAAGATCAAGCGAGGGGTTCCCTCGGCGGTTACGGCATCAATACTTACAACAACTTGTTCGGCGGTCAGATTGGTGCGGATTACACCGGTGCCCTCGCCGATCCGCTTTACGTGCGAATCACCGGGAAAGCGGGCCTCTTCGGCAACGCCGCATCGCAATCGACCTACGGCGCCTTGCTCACCTCCAACGCCGCGAATCAACCATTGGGGGGATTTACCCGCACGGCGAACTCGGGCCAAGTCTCTTTCCTCGGTCAAGCGAATCTCACGTTCGTGTACGAGTACACGCCGCGGGTCCACTTCACCGCGGGCTACAGTTCAATGGTCATTACCGGCGTTGCCACGGCCCCGGCCCAAACCACGGCCAGCAACTTCGCCGTCGGCGGGGCCGCCGGTATCAACACGAGTGCGAACGCGTTCTACCACGGAATGAACTTCGGTATCGAATATCATCATTGATAGCTTGTTCGCTATCCACGAGATTCGCACCAATGATTCGCATCGGCATCGTCGGCATAGGCTTTATGGGCCGCATCCACTACTTGGCTTCGCAAAAATTGAACGGGGCCAAGGTCACGGCGATCTGTTCCCGAGACCCGCAGAAACGCAAAGGCGATTGGAGTGCCACCCGGGGCAACTTCGGCCCCGAGCCGGGCCATGTCGAACTCGCGGACGTGAAAGCTTACGCCGCCCTCGGCAAGATGCTCGACGATCCCGAACTCGATCTCATCGATATTTGCAACACCACCAAGCACCACCCGAAAACCGCTATCGCGGCGTTGAAAGCGGGCAAGCACGTCCTCGTGGAAAAAGCCATCGCTTTGAAGCCGCGCGACGCGGACAAAATGATCGAAGCGGCCCGCGATGCGGGAAAACTCCTGATGGTCGCCCACGTTCTGCCCTTCTTCCCCGAATTCCGCTATGCTACCGAAGCCGTGAAGAGCGGTCGATTCGGAGCCTTAAAAGCGGCCCATTTCGATCGCGTGATCGCCAAGCCCGATTGGTCCGCCGAGATGGGCGATGCCGCCGCGACAGGCGGCCCGGCCGTCGATCTCCACGTTCACGATACCCACTTCATCGGCTTGCTTTGCGGCATGCCACAGAGCCTGTACTCGGCCGGGGTGCAGGAAGCGGGAACCGTGAACTACCTGACCACCAGTTACATCTACCCCGAAGGCCCGGCAATCACTTGCAGTAGCGGAGCCGTGGCCGCGTCCGGTCGTCCGTTCATGCACGGCTTCCAGATTTACCTCGAACGCGCCACGTTGGCTTATAACTCCGGGGGCATCCCGCTCACCGTTTATCATGCCGATGGTACGCACGAGAAAGTGGATCTCGGCAACGATGGCGATCCCTTGGCCGCGTTCACCGCAGAGTTACAAGCTGCGGTCGATGGGGTGGATTCCAACACCGTTCCCGAGATGCTCAGCGCGGAACTCGCCCGCAACGCATTATCGCTGTGTTACCAAGAAATCGATTCGGTGAAGAAGGGACGAATCATCCAAGTGAAGTCGAAGGCGGATTCTCCAGTGCCCCCATCTTCGCCGACCGGAACACAGCCCCCCATCGCTGCCACCCTTGCACCCGGCGAAACGGATAAAGTCGATTGAGCATACTCGGAATGCCGATTTGAAGGAGGAACGGATTCCTCGTTCGGGGCCTCGGCCGATGATGCGATTCCTGCTACTCCTTTTCGCGGCGTTTACTGCAACCGGGTCCGGTTGCGTGCGCTGCCGCTACACGGCGCTCGCCGAATCGCAAATGCCCGTCGAACGAACGGCGGTGTCCGCCCCGGCACGATCCAAAGTGTATTTGTTCCTCGCCAACGGCGCCGACCTCACCGAGCAGGGCCGCATCACCGAATTGCAACAGAAGGTAATCTGCGGCGGTTTCCCCAAGGTGTACCACGCCCAACGTTTCGATCGGGCTTGGTTCCGCAAAGAATTGCACCGCCTGCACCGCGAAGATTGCAACAGCCGCTTTATCATCATCGGCTACGGCACCGCTGCCGATCAAGTGCTCGAACTCGCTTGCTGCGTTTCGGATGAAGGAATCCCGCTCGATTGTGTCGGCTTCATCGACCCCGCGGGCTTGAATGCCGATTTGATGTACCGCGCCCCGTTCCGAACGATCCTCTTCCGCTCGCACCACTGGGTTCTCTCCCCTCGATTGGTAACGAACGAAATGGTGAAGGTTCACAACGTGGGCCACTACGACATCATGCCCAATCCGCTCACGGCGAATGCGGTGATCGAACTGATGACCGAATCGGCCCTGCGGGTTCCCATCGATAACCGGCCGATCCAGTGCCTGCCGATCCGCGACGACGTTCGACCGATTCCCCGGCCGGATGAACCGAAGAAGATCGAAGTTCCGCTCGAAGGTTACGAATTCCTTTGCCCGAACCTACGGAATCCGGCGGGTTGATGCGGTTTTCCATTCAATAGCCGGATGAAGCTCAAGCAAATTCCCGAAGATTTCCGGGTCGAAGAACTCACCGAGGTGGTTCCGGGCCCCAATGGCGAGTTCGCGCTCTACCGCCTCGAAAAGGTGAACTGGACCACGCCGGACGCTTTGCAAATCGTCTCCCGGCAGTGGAACGTGCCTTGGAACGCCATCGGCTACGGCGGATTGAAGGATCGCCACGCCGAGACGGTGCAGTACGTTTCGATCTACCGCGGGCCGAGGCGCAACCTCGATCAGGAACGCATGCGGTTGTTTTACCTCGGGCAAATCCGGGAACAATTCGATTCCAAGGCGATTTCCGCGAACCGCTTCCGCGTGGTGCTGCGTTCGCTCACTTCCGCGGAGGTTCCGGAGATTCAATCGGCGATTGCCGGGGTATCGAATGCCGGGGTGCCGAACTATTTCGACGATCAGCGCTTCGGTTCCGTGGGGGCCGATGGCCGGTTCATCGGCAGAGAGTTGGTGTTCGGTCGCTACGAGGAAGGTTTGAAGATGGCGCTCGCCGCCCCGTACGAGTACGATCGCGCCGACGCGAAGGAAGAAAAGCGAATCCTGCTCGAACATTGGAACGATTGGCCGGTTTGCAAGTCGAAGCTGCAACGGGGGCACGCCCGCAGTTTGGTCGATTATTTGGTTCACCACCCGACCGATTTCAAAGGGGCCATCGAACGGCTCCGCCCCGAATTGCAGGGGATTTACCTCTCCGCGTACCAAAGCGAATTGTGGAACCGCGTACTGGCGAAGTGGCTGAAGGCTTTCATTCCCCATGAAATGATGGGCGAAGTGATGATGCAGCGCGGGCCGCTGCCGGCGCCGAATTCGCTTCCCGCCGAAATTGCGGAACCATGGGAGAAGCTTTGGCTGCCGATGGCCTGCCCACGGTACCGCCCGGAACCGACCGACGCGGGCTTACCGCAACTGGAAGAAGTGCTGGCCGAGGAAGGGCTGACGTTGAAGAAGTTGAAGTTGCCGGGGTTGAACCGCCCCTATTTTTCCAAGGGGGAACGCAAGGCGTGCTTGAAGCCGCATTCCATGCACGCGGCCGAAGCGGCGGACGAATTGAACGGCGGAAAGCGGAAACTCATTTTGAACTTCGATCTGCCGCGGGGCAGCTACGCGACCATGGTTGTCAAACGGATCACGGGATAACAGAGCCGCGACCCTTAGGGAGCGAAAAAATTCGATCGCTCCTTAACGGTCGCGGCTCTATTTGGCTAACTCGCGGAAGGCGTCGCAGATGACCTTCGCGGCGTCCGAGCCGCAACTGTTGATCTCGCCGTATTGCGAATCTTTGAGTTTGTAACAATAGGGCGGCTTTACATCCCATTGGCGTTTGGGAATGAAGTAGCCGAGTTCGTCATTTGCCAAGCCGATCAGCATTTTGTGCTTATTTTTCAGCCCGGAGTAGATCAACGGCTCGATGGGTGCTTCGGGATAATCGGCCCCGGCTTCCGCCGGGTTCGGCACGCCACCGACGACGAGTTCCGGATAAATTTCGCCGGGCAGCAGCGCGACATCGAGTGAGCCGAGCTTCAAATATCCCACTTCGGTTTTCACGCCCACCGATTTTTTCACATCTTTCTCGATGAGGAATTCTTTGGGTGTGGGGTTACCTTCCCAAAGGTACATCGGCCGTTGCAGTACGCCGAGTTGGCCCCCGATCTTGTACAAACCGTTCTCGACCGGCACGAGCAATTCGCAGGTGCGAATCTCGAAGGGGGTGAGCTTCGCGCCCTCGGCTTTCGACAAGGCCTTTTCGGCGAGTTTACCCACGGCTTTGCCGTAGGCGGCGGTCTTCTCGAAGGTGCCGTCTTTCAATTCGATGCCCGCATCATCGCGGATCGGCACCTTCAACGAACTCATCAACCCGCCGACGGTGCCGGTGAAGTAGACGCACGGGCAAGACAATCGATCTTGAACGTGTTTGACCGTATAGCCGACGAAATCGGCGCTCACTTCGCGGTTCTTATCGTCGAGCGTTTCCGGATGGCAGTTCCATTGCACGAGTACGCCAACGATTTTGCCCGCGGGTGATTCGAACTGAATGGCGACGAGTTCATCGTGCTTCACGATGGGCAATCGGGCATCGTGAAGGAGTTGCGGGGCGTTGTCGGTGCCAAGTTTCGCCGTGGCGGGTGCGAGCGATTTCTGAGCCGAGCGCACGGCGGTCACGATGCCCGCTTCGACTCGTTTCAAGTACTCGGGATCGACGCCGCTTTGCAGGTACGTTTTGCCCCACAAACCGAGGGTATCCGGCCCTTCGTGATTGTGGGTACTCGAAACGAGAACGTAATCGAATTCCTTCAATTCCTTGCGGATCCGTTCGACCACCGGTAGGAACAGACCGATCACATCGACGGACACCATCGCAATGGTTTTCGTGCCATCGTTCAACACGACGGCGCGGGCCATGATCGGATCGTGGATTTTCGTCGCGGTGCGATCGGTGGTGAACCCGGCGAGGTAGACGGGCTTCTTTCCGAGTATCGGGGTGACATCGCATTCGCCGAAGCCGACGGAGAGTTGTTCCGCTGCGTTCAAGGGGAAGCTGGTGAAGAGCAAGACAATCCAACGCATGGTAGCTCCTTGTTTTGTCGGCCGATGCAGGGGAAATCCGAGGCTGAAGCGTGAGCGAAGCAGTGGTACCGCCGGATTTGGCCGAGCATAGCTTCGCTCACGCTTCAGCCTCGGATTTTCCCTGCGTATGCACCGGTGCGGTTGGTGAGCGCAACTTCAAACAGGTTCTTAGGGCTAACCATGCCTTTATTCGCAGCTTCGCATGTAAGCAATACTATCCCGGGCAATCGTTTCCGGATCGGGAGTGTAATCGAACACTTCGACCGATACCCAACCGTTGTAGTTGGTATCCCTCAACGCCTCGAAAATCGGCTTGAAGTCGATGGCACCGGTTCCGGGGCCGCGAAGGTTTTCATCGTTTGCGTGGAAGTGGTAAGTGTGCTCGGCGAATGCTCGGATCGTCGCTTCACGCGATTGCGGCTCGGCGGCCATCGCTTTCACGTCGAGGTGCAGCTTGAGCATGGGGTGCCCAATTCGTTCGATGATGGCCACGGCACTCGCCGCGGTGTTCATGAAATCGGTTTCCTTGGGCGTCAGCGGTTCGAGGCAGAGTTTCACGTCCGTCTTTTCCAACGTCTTCAAACAGTGCGAGAGGGTATCGCAGGCATAATCCTCGGCTTGTCGGTAAGTGTGCCCGGCGGGTACATTCCGTTGCAACGGTGAGCCGAGAACCAGAATATCACCGCCGAGTTCGGCCGCGGCGATAGCCAACTCCGAGAAGTATTCGCCCGTTCGTTTGCGGATTTCCGAGTCTGGGGAGGTGAGGTTATACCCGGTGGTCTTGGCGAGGAGCCAGTGCAAGCCGAGGATTTTCAGGCCGGCGGTTTCAGCGTGGGCACGGAGTTCCGCCCGTTGAATCGCGGTCACTTCGGTAATCGACGGGGCCAATGTGAACGGTGCAACTTCTAATCCTTGGTAGCCGAGTTCGGCCACGAGATCGCAAACGCGGGCGTGTTCCCACCCGCCGAAGGTTTCGTTACAAATGGCGTATCGCATAGTGCTCATGGGAGTGTAAGAGTAACGGACTTCGTCGAGTTCGCGGGGTCGACGAACTTCAGTTTCACGCTCGGTTTGCCCGCAGTGGCTTTGGCGAACTCCGCGGGGTTGGAAATCGCGGTGTCGTCGACGCGGGTGATGATCCAACCGGCAATGCCGGCCGCGATGTCTTTCAGTTTTTTCTCGGCGGCGCTGCCGGGTTCGATCTCGCGGATGCTCACGCCCAAAGGGGGATTGTCGATGGGGTTGCCCGCGTTCTGCGGGGCGAGCTTGATCATTTCCATACTGGAGTAATCGACGCGAAGCCCGGCGTAACCGGGGCCGGGTACCGTGACGATACTCGGCAGTGTGTTGACAATCTTGGCGAGCTTCATCACTTTTTTGATCTTTTGACCGTTGCGGCCCACGGTGATGGCCGCTTCTGTGCCGGCGAGTGCTGCCCCTACATACAGGAGCAGATCGTCGTGATCTTTGAGGGCGTTCCCATCCACATCGAGAATGACGTCGCCCGATTTCAACCCGGCGATTGCAGCGGGGCATCCGGGCGTAACCCCGGCGATCATCGTGGTCGGCCCGTCGAGTTGCGAAAGTTGAATGCCGAGGAACCCGTATTCCACTTCCATCCCGGCCGCCAGCACGGAAATGATCCGGCGGTAGTTTGGATCGAAAGGGATGGCGTATCCGCCGCTGGCTTCCGAACCGGTCACGGCGGCGATGGCCGAGGAGAGGCCGATGATTTCCCCATCGAGGTTCAATAACGCCGCACCGCTGGAACCCAACGCGATCCTAGCATCTGTTTGAATGAGGCTGCCGTATAGGTGGAGCGGTTTGTTCGAGCGCAGATCGTCGCGTTGCTGCGGCGGTGCCGGTCGCCTGCGGATGTTGGACAGGATTCCCCACGAGCCGCTCGGTTTGCCATCGGCAAAACCTGCCGCGAGTGGATGCCCCACGGCGGCGAGCATGCTACCGCGTTTGAGGTTCGGGGCGGTGCCATCGGGGGATTCCACGAATCGGGCCGTGCCGAGTTTGGCGTTGGAAAGCCCTCTAACGGGTTGGAGCAATCGCAGTACAGCCAAGTCGGATTTGGCATCGGCACTGTAAATGTCCGCGTAGCTGCCTTTACCGGTGGGGGTGCGAATGTAGATTTTCGTCGCCCCTTCGATCAGATGGTACGGCGTGAGGATCAAGCCTTTATCGGAATCGAGCACCAAGCCGGAACCGAATTGATTGTCCGCGACGTTCTCGACCAAGCTGAGATCGAGGCGATCCAACGGTGCTTTCACCGTCAGGTTGAAATCCAAACGCTCGGCATTCGTAGAGGTGTAACCGCCGAGCTTTCC
>JBBQWA010000157.1:0-10306 GCA_038211045.1 Gemmatales bacterium | reverse complement strand
GGAACCCGGCCGAGGGGTCAATCCGCAGCGGAAGATGCGGAGTTGCTGTTGGATTTGATCACGAACCCGAAAGATCGCGCCGAGAACGTGATGATCGTCGATCTGTTGCGCAACGATTTGGGCCGGGTGTGCGAGTACGGTACGGTGAAGGTGCCCAAGGTGTGCGAAGTGGAAAGCTACAACTATGTGCATCACCTCGTTAGCGAAATTCGGGGGAAACTGCGGCCGGGCCTCACCGCGTTCGATCTGCTCCGCGCCGCCTTCCCCGGCGGTTCCGTGACCGGCGCCCCCAAAGTGCGGGCGATGGAAATCATCGCGGAACTCGAACCGACGGCCCGCGGCCCCTATTGCGGAAGCCTCGGTTACATCGGCTTCGACGGCGCGATGGATACGAACATCCTGATCCGCACGTTCACAGCATCGAAGGGGTGGCTCCAATTCCCGGTCGGCGGCGGCGTGGTCGCCGATTCGACACCCGAACGAGAATACGAGGAAACGCTGCACAAGGCCGCCGGGCTGCTGCGGGCATTGCGGAGGCCCGAATGATCCTCGAAGGATTGGTAACCACGACCGATGCGATTGGCGGGATGCACCTCGCGCCGATGGGGCCGATCGTCGATGCCGGGTTCCGCACGCTGTTGCTGCGCCCCTTTCCGAGTTCGCAAACGTACCGGAATCTCGCGGACCACGGGGAAGGGGTTTTCCACATCACCGACGATGCGGCGTTGATCGCACGGGCGGCGTTGGGAAAACTCGAACTAACGCCGGAGTATCGCCCCGCGACTTCGGTGAAGGGCTTCGTTCTCACCGATTGCTGCCGGGCGTACGAGTTCCGCGTGCGCGGTATCGATGCCTCGGGCGAGCGCGTACAGATACAGGCAGATGTTGTTGGCGGAGTGAGCTTCCGCGATTTCTTGGGCTTCCACCGGGCGAAGCACGCCATACTCGAAGCCACGATTTTACTCACGCGTAGGCACGTTCTTCCGCCCGGCGAAATCGAAGCGGGAATGCGACAAGCCCGGATCATCGTGGATAAAACCGGCGGCCCGGCCGAACTCGACGCCATGGCGTTCCTCGAAACCGAATTCGCGGGGGCACCATGAGGATCGTTACCGGAAGCCGGTTGCATTTCGGTTTGATCAACGCGGGCAACATCCCCGGAGAGAAACGCTTCGGTGGCCTCGGCACAATGATCGAATCCCCGGCGATCTCCGTTGCCGCCCGACCGGCTTGCGAATGGATCGCCCTCGGCCCGAATGCGGATCGCGCGGTGCTTGCCGCCCGTGCTGTGGCGGAATTCTGCGGCAGCGAGCAACCTTTCGAGATCACGGTGGAATCGTGCCCGCCATTGCATGTGGGTTTTGGCGTTGGAACGCAATTAGCCTTGGCCAGCGGCACGGCCGTGGGCAAAGAACTCGGCGCCGATATTTCCATTGCGGAACTGGCTCGGATTGTCGGTCGGGGCAAACGCTCGGCCATCGGTGTGAACGGTTTTGCACGCGGGGGATTCTTCGTCGATCACGGTCGCGGCAGCAACGATCCGGCGAATATCGAACGTATCGCATGGCCTTCCGAATGGGGCGTGCTCTTGGTTCGACCGACCGTTTCACCGGTTTGGTACGGCGATGCCGAACTCGCCGCATTCACCCGCCCGAGGGATTTGCCTCACTGCGAACGGGTGGCAGTGGAGCTTCGGGGGTTATCGAACGAAGTTGCAACCGCATTGCGCGAAGTGGATTACTGTAGCTTCGGTGAGAATCTCTACCGTTTCAACCGACTCGCCGGAGAAGCGTTCGCGGAAGATCAAGGGGGTGAATACTCATCCCGAGAAGTGGAGGAAATCGTGGAATGGTTCCGCAATCGCGGCATTCCCGGTGCCGGTCAATCGTCGTGGGGGCCGACGGTATTTGCCGCGGTGAAGTGGGAGGAAATGCATGCGGTGCAATCCGCGGTGCAATCGATCTTCGGAACTCGGGTGGATGTGCAAACCACCCGGGGCGCCAACGCGGGATACAGTTGCAGGAATGAGTTTCCGATCATTTGATAACTATTCCGCGATCGTTTCGCCACCGTTGCGGCTCGCGTAAGCGCCGAGTGCTTTCGCATAGATGGTGTTGCGAAGGGAACGTACGCTTCCGTCGCACATCGCAAAATTGCAGATTCCCGTGTGATAGCTTCCGAAGATCCGCTGGTAGCGTTCGGTACCGCCGGCGACATCGTTGGGGCCGTTGGCCAAATCGAAGTTGTACCCGGTGAACGGGCCGGCCACGCGGCCGACGGTACGGTGGTGTTCGCCATCGTAAATGCTGGCATCGCCGATGTCGTTCTTGTTCAATGGTGATTGACGGATTATTTCCCGAATGAGAATCGCAATGCAAGAAGATTTGCAAAAAACTTTGCGAACCTTTCCCCGCACCGATTCGTCTCGTTCAAGAAGGAACCGAGTTGGTCGCCTGCGGCAGAATTCTGTAGAATAACGTTGGAGAATCGGGAGTCACTCTTGAAATCGGTTGCTCCGTTCCTAACTTTTCAATGATGAATTTTGCGGGTGTAACTCAGTGGTAGAGTACCTCGTTGCCAACGAGGTTGTCGTGGGTTCAAGTCCCATCACCCGCTCTGGATCGACTCGATCGAACGGTTTACCTAGGCCGGGCAGTTGTTGGAGGTACCGCGAAGGGAAGCCTTCCGGCACCTGAAACGACTCCCGGTTTTCCCGTTTTCACCCCCCACCCCAGCGACGCCGAGGATTGTGCGATGGCCGACGATACGGATGACACCGCGGAACAAGTACTGGCCACTTTGGAAGCCGAAGAACAGGCCATGGAAGAAGGCGCGGGCAAACTCCGGCAAACCGTCGTCATCACCGATGCCGGCCCCTGCAAGAAGCACGTCAAAGTGACGGTGGATCGCGCCGCGATCAACACCAGATTCGACGAAAAGTTCTCGGATCTCATGGTGAAAACCCCGGCCCACATCCCCGGATTTCGCCCAGGAAAGGCCCCCAAGCAAATCGTTCGGCGCAAGTTCCAAAAGGAAGTCGCGGCCGAAGTGAAGAACGAAGTGCTGATGGCCAGCCTCGAGCAATTGGCCGAGGAAGAAAAGCTCTCGCCGCTCAGCCCGCCGGAACTCGATCCGAGCAAAGTGCTGATTCCGGAAGACGCCAACGAGCCGATGATTTACGAATTCGATATCGAAGTCCGCCCCGAATTCGATCTGCCTGAATACAAGGGTTTGAGCATTCGCCGGCCAACCTACACTTTCACCGAAGCCGATGTGGCGAAGGAAACCAAGAAGATTCTCGAACCTTATGGCCAACTGGCACCGAAGGAGGGCGAGAACCCCATCGCCGAGATGGACGACATCATCGTGGCCGATCTCGTGATCTCCGATGGCGGGAAAGAATTGAACCGCGCCACCGAATTGCGGTTGAAGGTGGAAAAGCGGCTCGCCCTCGAAGACGGCGTGGCCGAAGATTTCGGCAAGAAGATCGCCGGGGCGAAGCCCGGCGAAGATCGCACCGTCGATATCAAACTTTCCGCCGATCTTCCCAACGAAGCTCTCCGCGGCAAGACCGTTCAAGCCAAGTTCACCGTCAACGACATCAAAGCGTTGCGGCTCCCGGAATACACCCTGGAATTGCTCGAACATTTCGGCGTGCGATCGGAAGAACAATTCAAGGAATTGGTCTCTTCCCGGTTGGAACGCTACATGGATTACACCCAGCGGCTTGAAGCCCGCAAGCAAGTGCTCCAGCAACTCGCCGGTACGGCGAATTGGGATTTGCCCCGCGATTTGCTCGTTCGCCAATCTCGCAAGACGCTGCAACGCCGCGTCATGGAAATGCGCCAATCGGGCATGTCCGACGAACAAATTCTCGGCCGCCAACGCGTTCTGGAACAAGACGCCGTGGCCAGCACCGCGGCGGCGCTGAAAGAACACTTCGTACTCCAGAAGATCGCCGAGATCGAAAAACTGGAAATCGAAGACGAAGACATCGACGCCGAGATCGACAGCATCGCGGATCGCACCAACGAAAGCCCCCGCAAGGTGCGCGCCCGCTTGCAAAAAGACGATTTGCTCGAAAGCTTGGCCACCGAATTGTTGGAACGCAAGGCCCTCAACCTCGTACTGCAATCGGCCACGTACGATGATTTCGCATTTAACCCTATGAACCTCGACGAAGACGCCATTTCGACGGTCGAACAATCGGCATTGAAAGATGGCACAGCGGACAACAGTTGACTCCCCGCGTAAACTACTCTCGACGCGACATGAACAAGAGGGGGCGTTGGCCCCCTCGCCCATTTCTATGGCGCAGTTCGGTACAGACCCGAAGTGAAAGGCCTTACTATGTTTTATCCCCAGTTGGATCCTGAAGCGGCGATGGCCAATTACGGCCCCATCGCCCCCCTCATGCAGGGCAACTACACCCGGCAACGGCAGATGAGCCTCGCCGATTTGCTCCTCGAAAACCGCATCATCTTCATCGGCAATACGCCCGAAACCGGCAGCCCGGTCATCACCGATTACTTGGCCAACTACACCATTCAGAAGCTACTCTTCCTCGTCACCGAGAAGAAGAATTCCGACATCCACCTATACATCAACAGCCCCGGCGGCTCAATCTCCGCCGGATTGGCCATCTACGATGCCATGCAGTTCGTCGATTGCCCGATCAACACTTACTGCGTCGGCCTCGCGGCCAGCATGGCGGCCGTGCTGCTCTGCGCCGGAACTAAGGGGAAGCGGTTCGCCTTGCCCAACAGCAAGGTGATGTTGCACCAACCGTTCGGCCAAGTGGGCGGCCAAGTGTCCGATATCGAAATTCAAGCGAACGAAATTTTCAAAGAACACGAACGGCTCAACCAAATCATCTCGAAGCATTCCGGCCAATCGATCGACGTGATCGCCAAGGAAACGAGCCGGGATAAGTACTACTCCGCGACGGAAGCCAAGGCGTTCGGCCTCGTGGACGAAGTGCTGCTTAAACCCGAAGCTGTGAAGAAGTAACGACTGTTCGTCGCGAGCTTGCGAGCGGACAACCGTTACCGCTCGCAAGCTCGAAACGAACATCAAATTCGCAACAGTCATTCCATCCGGCGCGTTCACAACCGATCCGCCGAATTCCTTATCCCTTCGATTCACACACCCACCGAACCGCCGCCGATAATTCTCTCGGATGCGGCTCGGCCCGAGACGAGGAACCGACCGATGCCACTCATTCCGATGGTGATCGACAACAAAGGCCGCGAGCAACAAGCCTACGACATCTACAGCCGCTTGCTCAAAGAGCGGATCATCTTCCTGCAAGGGCAGGTGCGCGACGATATGGCCAACGTGATCGTTGCTCAGATGTTGTACTTGCAGTTCGACGATCCGAAGGCCGACATCCACTTGTACATCAACAGCCCCGGCGGTTCCGTCACCGCGGGCATGGCCATTTACGATACGATGCAGTTCATCACCTGCCCGGTGGCGACCTACTGCATCGGCCTCGCCGCCAGCATGGGGGCGATGTTGCTCACCGCCGGCGCCCACGGCAAGCGTTTCGCGCTGCCGAACGCCGAGATCATGATCCACCAGCCGCTCGGCGGTTACGAGGGGAACGCGACCGAAATCGACATCCATGTGAAGAACATCAAGAAGATCAAGGGGCGATTGAACGATCTGTTGCAAAAGCATACCGGCAAAACGTTGGCTCAGGTGGAAGCCGACACCGACCGTGACAACTTTATGAGTGCGGCCGAAGCCGCGAACTACGGTTTGATCGACGCTGTTCTCGAACGGATTCCCGAAGCGATGACGCGCGGGAAAGCGGAAGGTTGAATTTTCAGAGCCGGAAGCGTGAGCGACGATGGTTAGTTCCATCGCTTCCGGCTCCGATACAAACGTAGATCGGCAGGGATGCAGCCATTCCACTATCCGCCGGCCCGCCGGAGCGAATTGATCGCTCGGTGGGTCGCTCGCATTTGCGGGGCGCTTCCGATTGCAGCGGTCGCCGTTGCCGTGGGGGTTGGGCAAGGTTGCAAGCAAGCATCGAAACTGACGGGCAAGCAAGATAAACCGGATCTTCTGGAGGCGGAGCTGCGCACCCGAGAACGGGAAATCCTCGAAGCGCGATCCGAGAATCAGCAACTCCGCGGCCTCGTCGAAATCTACCAACGCCAAGGGGTGCCCTGTGCGAACCCCGGCTTCGCTCCCTCGGGAAACGTCCCGCACAGCAGCCAATCGCCCGGCCCCGCGCTCCGCGACGTAACACTCGGCACGGGCACCGGCGGCCGAGACGACGACAATATCCCTGGAGACGAAGGCCTGATGGTCGTGATCGTTCCCAAGGACGACGATGGAACGACGGTTAAAGCGACGGCCCACGCCACGGTCACGGCATTGGAAGTGAGCAAGGAAGGTTTGAAACGGCCGATCGGCCGTTGGGAAGTTCCGCCGGAGCAACTCCGCCGAACGTGGAAAAGCGGATTGCTCAGCAATGGCTATTTCGTCCCGTTGCAATGGGACACCCCGCCCTCCACCGACCGCGTCCGCGTGATCCTCCGATTCACAACCACCGATGGGCGATCCTACGAAGCCGACAAGGATGTGAAAGTCACTCCTTTGGCCGGCATCGCGGGCACACACCCGATGATCCCTTCTGGCCCCGGCATCATCGTTCCACCCCCGGCAATTCCCCCGGAAGAAATCCTGCCACCACCGGGAGCGATGCTCCTCCCCGCCAAGCGGGTGCAGCGGTGACCCATCTTACAAAAACATTGGAAACCGATGAGCAACTACCCTCGGCGCGCAAGTCGCTGATCTTGAGGCATTCCCATTTCGGGTAGGGATTGTGCCCCCTACCTAGGTTCCGCACCGCTGCCGTCGGGTTCGCTCGCCGGCAGCGGGCCCCTGCTTCGCACGGTTCCCTTCACTTTCGGCGGCAACTCACCGCCGTTCACATAAAATATCGGAACCCGCGTCGATTCGATCTTCGCGGGTTCCCTCGTTTCGGTGGAACGGATGCGCGAGAAAAAACCGTCGAACTGCTTGGGCCACTGGTTCCGCGCGAACCTTCCCGAACACGTACTCGATGTCGCTTGGTCGGCCGATGGTTCGCAAGTGATCGCGGGCCTCTCCGATGGTGCGGTGTTCGTCTATTCGGCAGCGTCGGCATCGGTTCACTTGGAACTCCAATGCCATGCCAAGGGGCTGGGCGCCATTGCCGTTCACCCTAAGGAGCCATTGTTGGCGACGGCCGGACACGACGGCAAAATCGGGGTGTGGTCGCTTACTACTGGACAAAAGCTCCACGAGTGGGAAGGTGGGGCCACGTGGGTGGAACGCCTCGCGTGGAACTCGACCGGTACGATCCTCGCGAGTGCGGCGGGAAAGGTCGTTCGCATGTGGAATATCGGCTCGCAAGAGATTCTCCTCGAGTGTGCCGAGCTTTCCAACACGGTGGCTGATCTGGCGTGGAAGCCGGGGCACGATGTTCTGGCCGTGGCGGTTTACGGTGGGGTGAACCTCTATTCTCCGAAATCGGTGGTGCCGATCGCGAAATGGCCGTACAAAGGATCGCCGTTGCGATTGGCGTGGTCGCCGGACGGAAAAATGCTCGTGCACGGGAACCAAGATTCGAGCGTGCATTTCCGATACGCGGATAGCGGGGCCGAACTGCACATGAGCGGATACCCGACCAAGGTACGTGAACTTTCGTGGGATTTTCGGGGGCGATACTTGGCCACGGGCGGCGGGCCGGGGGCTTGCATCTGGGATTGCAGCGGGGCCGGGCCGGAAGGAAGGGAACCGCGAATCCTCGAAGGGCACGCCGGCGATCTTTCCGCAGTTGCATGGCAACGCCGGGGGTTCTTACTCGCCACCGCGGATGTGGCGGGCAAACTCTGCGTTTGGCAAACGGCCAACCGCACACCGCTGGTAGGGGTAGCGAGTTTCTCGGATACGGAAGTCTCATGCCTCGAGTGGGCACCGAACGATAAAGCCATCGCGGTGGGCACCGCCGCGGGGGCGCTCGCGGTGTTCAAGGTGGAATAGTTTTCAATCCGAAACCCTGATTGCGATTTGAACATCGACTGCAGAGGCATAGTCGCCGAGAGTTTCCAAGTGGGGTTATTTGCGGCTCCCGTTTCGAGGCGGCACAGCGTTTCCTCGGCGATTCCGAAACGTACTGCCACATCCGCGAGCATCAATCCAGATTTCTCCCTCGCAGCTTTGATCTGACCGATCGTACCTGAAGTAGCCCTCCCCACACGAAAGGAACGTGGTGGAATCGACACCCGGCAACCATCCCATCCAACCGTAAAGGCCAGTGTAGTAGACCCCGTTGGCGTCCTTTCCGAATCCGAAGGCGGACCACGATCCCAAACTCCCTACGACACCGGAGTCGACCGCAACAAAGCTGGCCGCATCCGCCTTCTTGACTTCGCCGAAGAGTCCAGACGTGATTCCGATCCTTGAAATACGTGTAGCTGAGGCAACGAAACGTTGCGGGATCCGCCTTTGTCAATCGGCTGTTGGTGCAGTAGCAACTCACGGTATCGACTGCAAAGCACTCGAGGTAGAATCCGAACGTCTCCACATCCGCCCGCCGGATATCCAATACAAGGTTGGGGATCTTTTCCATTGAACTATGTTGCCAGAGGTGACAACGTGTCGAATTCGACACGTTGGCTTCATAGCATCGCTCGTTGAAAGCGGGAGAATTAAACAGGTCGTGATGGTTCAAGTATCAGTATCATGCCGCGTGGCGTTCGGAGATGTCTGTGGCGGAAAGCACTTGGCCATCGTAAAGCCGGCGGTAGGTCAGGCAAGTCACGATGAGTTCCGCGTGCGAACCGATGGCGACGATGCGACCGGCATCCATCACCACGATGCGATCGGCGAGTTCCAACGTGCTCAGCCGGTGCGTGATGAGGAAAGTCGTGCGACCGACGACGAATTCCTTCAACGCTTCATGAATCTTCAGCTCGCTATCGCCGTCGATTTGGCTGGTGAATTCGTCGAGGATGAGAATGCGCGGATCGCGGAGGATGGCGCGGGCCAAACTGATGCGCTGCTTCTGGCCGCCCGAAAGCTTGGAAGCCCCCATATCGCCGACATTCGATTGGTACCCTTGCCCCATCGCGGTGATAAATTCGTGGGCATGGGCTTGTTTCGCCGCGGCTTCCACTTCTTCGAGCGTCGCACCGGGCTTGCCGAAGGCGATATTGTTGAACACGGTATCGTCGAAGAGAATCGTATCTTGAGTGACGATGCCGATCTGTTTGCGGAGGCTGCGGAGGTTCGCCGAGCGGATGGGAACTCCGTCGACGACGATACTGCCATGGTCGGTATCGTAGAATCGCGGGAGCAAACTCAAGAGGGTACTCTTGCCGCAACCGTTGGGGCCGACGAGCGCGATGGTTTCCCCCGCGCGCACTTCCAAGTTCACATCCAAGAGTGTGCTTTGGCCGGGGAAGTACGAGAAGCAAACGTTGCGGAATTCGATGCACTCGGCGTGCGCGGGAATCACCGGCCCCTCGGCGTTCGCTCCGATACTCGGTTCGCGGTCGTAGAGTGCGAAGATGCGATCCGCCGCGGCCATGCCCGATTGCATCTTCGTATACACGCTGGAGAGTTTCCGCACCGGATCGGCGATGGTCGCCAGAGACATATACAGCGTGATGAGCGCCTCGAAGCCCATCGGCTCTTCGACCATCTTCACGCCGAAGATTTCGGTCTTCTGTTCGACCACGAGGTATGCCCCGGCCAACAGCGAAACGCTCACCGCCGCGACTCCCAGCGATTCCAACAGCGGCCCCACCGCGGCATCGATCCGAATCACCTTCATCGTGCGTTGGTAGTAATCGTAACTCACGGTGCGGAAGCGTTTCCGCTCGTGCGCTTCGCGGGTAAATCCTTTCACCAACCGCAAACCATCGAACGATTCGCGGAGCACCTTGTAAAGCGTAGACATCCGTTCGAGAACGCGCCGTGCGGCCTTCTTGATGGAACGGGTGATGCGGTTCAGCGCCACCACCGTCACGAGTACGACCAAGGCGAAGAGTACGGTGAGTTGCCAACTGATGAGGCAGGCCAAGCCGACGCAGCCGAGCATTTTCAGCGGTTCGAGCATCGCCCGACCGTACAGCATCTTCATTCCGTTGCCGAGTTGCTCGACGTCGTTGGTCACTCGGGACATGAGTTCCGTCGTCCCGGCTTCGCCGAGCTGGCGGAGATCTTGGTGGATCGCCTTGCGGAAGAACATATTGCGGAAATCGAAGAGGGTGCGCTGCACCACGAGGCCGACGTTCGATTCTTG
>JBBQWA010000156.1:0-10331 GCA_038211045.1 Gemmatales bacterium | reverse complement strand
ACACTACTTCAATTGGCCCGCGTTCGCTAATTCAAAACTCATGGCATTTCCCATCGCCCGCAAACTCTGGCACCTCGGCATGAGGGCGCGCCAGAATTGGTTGCTCCGGCACCAGAGCCGCTTCAGCTTCGCCATCCACATGGTGGGGATTCCCCTCGCCTTGCTCAGCCCCATACTACTGTTCATCGTCGAGTGGTATTGGGCCGTCGCTGCGTTCTTCGTCGGCTACCTTCTCCAATGGATCGGTCACAAATACGAAGGGAACGACGTCGGCGAGTTCATCCCCATCAAGAAGGCCTTGGGCTTGCCCACCGTCTCCATTGCCCCGCAGTACCTGCCAACCCCGCCGATCCGTTAACTCGCCACACTTGAGGCATTCCCCGCAGATTCCCAAACATTCTGAACAATCGCCCCTCCTAACCGGCATTTTCCGCAAACTTCTATCAACTCTCGATCCCGATTCAGCCGATACCGATTGTGAGACTCCGCGCCGCCCGTGCATTGTTCAGGGGCAATTTCGGGAAGCGGAATCCGGACGGGGACGATCAATGAAGCTGGCACGCAGGAAATGGAAAGCGCGATTCGTCGCGGGGCTGATCACTCTCGCGGGCTTCGGCCTGGGCGGTTGCAAAGGCAAGATCATCCAAGAACCGAGCGATTGGCCCGAAGCCATTCCGCCGCGGATTCCGCCCACGTTGGAAACCCAGCCGCAGGAAGCGCTCGGGCCGACCACAATATTCAACGGCATCCAGCCCGCCACGGTGATCGATACCGATCGGCAACTGCGCAAGATGACATTGAAAGAAGCGTTGGCCATCGGCATCGAAGGCGGCAACACCGGCAGCCAAGGGTTGAATGGCCAAGATTCCACTACACTCCCCGGCTTCACCGGCCGCGGCACCAACGGTACGGATACCGTTCGTGCGTTCGTCATGGATCCGGCCATCGCCTCCGCGGAAGTCGAACGTTCGCTCTCGAAGTTTGATGCCCGTTGGATCAGCAGTATGGTTTGGCAGAAGCAAGATCAGCCGACCCTCACCCTTCAACAAAGCTTCAGTAACGGGGATAGCGCAGCGCTCACGAGTACGCTCGTGAAGCCTTTACCGACCGGGGGCGTCGCCGGGATCACCACGAGCATCAACTACCTGAATTTGTCGTCGCCGCCGCAGAACTCGCAATTCGTGAGCCTCAACACATCGTACACACCGCGGGTGCAGTTCATCTTCGAACAACCGCTCTTGCAAGGCTTCGGCGTTGAAGCCAACCAACTCTTGGGCAGCCACCTCGGGAGCATCCTGATTCCCGGCCTCCGCGCCAGCGGCGGCTCGGGCACGGAAGGGATCCTCGTCACCCGCGTACGCAGCGAACAGGCGAAATCGAACTTCGATGCCCAAGTGAATCAACTGCTGCTCAACGTGGAAGTGGCCTATTGGAACCTCTTCGCCGCGTACTACAACTTGTACGCTCAAGAAGAAGGTTTGAAAGCTTCGTACCGCTATTACCGTTTGCTCGAAGACCGCAAGAACCTCGACTTGCCGACGTTGCTCCCGCAAGCTAAGGCCCAGTATTGGCTCTTCCGCCAACAAGTGATCACGGCCCGGGGGCAAGTGCTCTCCGCCGATCGTGCCCTCCGCGGCATCCTCGGCATGCGTTCGGACGACGGAACTGTACTGATCCCGGACGATCAACCCTCGCTCACCAAGATGCCGGTCGATTTCGCATCCTCGATCTCAGAAGCGATGCAATACCGCCCGGAACTCCTCACCGCCCGGTACGAAGTGAAGGCGCAGCAATTGAACTTGCTGAACCAACGCAACTTGCGGATGCCCGAAGTACGGGCCTACGGGAGCTACGATATCGCCGGGCTCGGTTCGGGCCTCGCCGGCAACGGGTTCACGAACGGCCAACCTTCCAACGCGCTCACCAGCTTAGGCAACAACAACTTCAACAGTTATCAGATCGGCTTGCGCGCCGATATTCCGATCGGCTTCCGCGATGCCAGCGCCCTCGTGCGGCAATCGCAACTCTCCCTCTGGAAGAGCTTCGAGCAACTGCGCGATTCCGAACGCAAGGCCTACGAATTCATGGTGGAATCGATGCGCAACCTCGAACAATCGTGGGCCACGGTGGAAGTGAACCGCAACCGGCGGATCGCCCTCGAAGACCAACTCACGCGGATCAAAGAGCGGATCTACGGCGAAGTGTGGAAGGGCACCGAAGAGCAGAACTCGCTCATCATCGCCCTGCGGGACTTCTCGAACGCCATCTCCGACGAATTCCGCGCCATTGCGAACTACAACTCGGCCCTCGCCCAGATCGAATACGCCAAGGGAACCATCCAACGCTACAACCACGTGAGCGTATCGGAAGGGCCGCTCCCCGCGTTCGTGCAGAAGAAGGCGTCGGATCACTTCCGCTCCCGCGCTGCGGGCCTGAAGTTGCGGGAGCACCCCGCCGAGTTGCCGCTGACTGGCCTCGACCGTTACCAGCCCACGCCGATCGACGCTCTGCCGATGCCGGGGGTGAATGCGGCACCGCAACCCCTGCCGACTCCGCTACCAGGCCCGGCCGCAAGTCCTTCGGCCCCGCCGAAGCCCAGCCAAATGCCGGCCATGGAAGCGGCGAAAGCGTCTCCGACCATCGCCTTGCCGGGAACTGTTACCCCGTGGGATCCGCGCGTGGCGACGCCGATCCGACCCGATGCGGAAATCCTGAACATTCGCCCGGCCGTGCCAGCGAACACCCCGCCGATCCGGGTTACTCCGGCACCGGATGGAACGGTACCGGCTTTGCCGATCTCGGTGATGCCACCGCGGTAGCGTTGTCGCGGGCGGAGAAGTAAATTGCCGGTCGCCTCCCTATATAGATGGTTAGGGGAGGTGAGGTGAGAATGCCGCCGGTTCACAACAACAGCGCCGAGTATTGCCGGAGCGTCGCGGTCGATCCCGATCGGTTGCCCCGGCACATCGCTATTATCATGGATGGCAACGGCCGTTGGGCCGTCGAACGCGGAAACGAACGGATCGAAGGGCACCTCCGCGGGGCCGACGTTGTCCGGGCGACCGTGACCGAATGCTGCAAGTTGGGAATCGAACAACTCACCCTCTATTGCTTCAGCGCCGAGAACTGGAAGCGACCCGCCGCCGAGGTCGAATTCCTCATGGCATTGCTCAAACAGTATCTGCTCGACGAACGGCAGTTGATCCTCGATCAGAATATCCGGTTCCGAGTGATCGGCCGCCGCGAAGGCATCCCGGCGGATGTTCAAGCGGAAATGGATGAAAGCATTCGATTGAGTGCCGGGAATACCGGGTTGACTCTTTGCTTGGCCATCAACTACGGCAGCCGCATGGAAATCGTGGATGCAGTGCGGGCATTGGCGGAACGGGTGAAGCGTGGCGAACTTGCACCGAACGCCATCGACGAAGAAGACATCTCCGGGGCACTGTATACTTCGGGGATGCGCGATCCCGATCTGCTGATTCGCACCGCAGGGGAAATGCGGATCAGTAATTATCTGCTCTGGCAGATCTCCTATGCCGAGCTTTGGGTGACGCAGAAATGCTGGCCGGAATTCGATGCCGAAGCGCTGCACGATGCCTGCCGATCCTTCGCCGGACGGGATCGTCGCTTCGGTGGCCTTGAAAACATTCGCGGTGCCGTATGAAACCGGTGATCCGCCTATGCTGAGTAAACGTTTGATCTTCGGCTTCCTCATGGCCGGCATCGCCGGGGCGCTGCTCTACGGGGATGCGTACCTCGCCCCGTACTACCCGCTGTTCGCAATCACCGTGGCGGGGGTGGGCTTCCTCGCCGCCCGCGAATTCCGATCGATGATCGCCCCAGAATCGCGGCCGCGCCCGCGATTCTTCCTTCTCGGTATCGCGGGGATTCTGCTCACGAATTTCGCCCAAGCCGCGTACGAACAGCACTTCGATCGGGAGTGGGGCCCGGCCAATTGGCAACCGCTCTTCTCGGCGTTCACCGCGTTCGTGATCGGGGCATTCGTTGTCGAAATGATCTACTTCGAGAAACCGGGGGAGAACACCGAACGTGTGGCGTACACCGCACTCGGTTTCGTCTATCTCGGTGTGCTCCCCGCCATGTTCCTGAAAATTCGCTGGTTGCACCCCGAGTACTCCAAGGAAATGCTGGCGCTCGCCATCTTCGTACCCAAGTGCGGGGATATCGGCGCCTACTTCGCCGGTCGATTCTTTGGACGGCACCCGTTCACGCCTAAGCTCAGCCCGAAGAAAACGTGGGAAGGTTTCCTCGGCGGGATCGCGATGTCGATTTTCGTCGCCGTGACCGTCGATCAAGTGCGGCCGATATTCAAAGCCGGGCTGATAGAAGCGATCCTCTTCGGCGCCGTGGTCGGCTTCTTCGGCGTACTTGGCGATCTCGCGGAATCGCTCATCAAACGGGACGGCCAAACCAAAGATGCGTCGCGCAGCATCCCCGGCTTCGGCGGTTTGCTCGACGTGATCGATTCGATCCTCTTCGCCGGGCCGGTGGCGTACCTCTGGTTCATGCTGCGGAACAGCTGAGTCAATGCATAACCGCGAACCGTTACCCGTTCCCGCCTATCATGTTCTTTGCGATTCTTCCCGAACGAGCCTTACATGCCCGAAACCGCCAGCATTCACCGCAACCTCACCCTCGATAGCCGCGAAGAAGCGGTGATCCTATTTGGCCCGCGCGATCAATTCCTCCGTAGCATACGCGATGCCCTCGGCGTGAAAGTAGTCGCCCGCGGCGATACGCTCCAACTCGACGGACCGGAAGAAGCCGTGGTTCAAGCCGAACGGGCGATCCAACAACTCCGCCAAGTGTTGCGGAAAGCCGGGAGATTGCTTCCCGAAGATGTCCGTTCCGTGCTGGAAGTGGTGAAGGGGGGCGATCCGCGAACCGGGGCCACGCCCGTAACCACCATGGATTCCGGAAAGCAAGTGCGACCGCGAACCGACGGCCAAGGTCTGTATGTGCAAGCCCTGAAAACACACGATATTGTGATTTCCGTCGGCCCTGCCGGAACCGGGAAGACGTACCTCGCCATCGCCTACGCGGTGATGCTGTTGAAAACGCACCAAGTGAAAAAGCTCGTGCTCGTGCGGCCCGCCGTGGAAGCGGGGGAACGCCTCGGCTTCTTGCCGGGGGATCTGATCGCGAAGATCAACCCGTACCTGCGGCCGCTTTTCGACGCCCTCAACGAGATCATGGACGTCGATACCGTGAAGAAATACATGGAATCGGACATCATCGAGATTCTGCCACTCGCTTACATGCGCGGCCGAACACTCTCCAACGCGTGCATCATTATGGACGAAGGCCAGAACGCTACGGCGGCACAGATGAAGATGTTCCTCACGCGGATGGGCCTGAATTCCAAAGTGATCGTGACGGGGGATATGACGCAGGTCGATTTGCCGCGGACAGTGAAGAGCGGCTTGGCCGACGCGGTTCAGCGGTTGCGGAACATCGAAGGGATCAGTATCGTCCACTTGCAGGATATCGACATCGTTCGCAATCCGCTCGTTGCGAAGATCGTGAATGCGTACGACGACGAGGGGAACAAGCGCAAGGGTTTCGGAACGAAATCGAGTGCGGAATGAGTGGCAGCCGACCGATATCCGGATGATCGATTACTTCGCGCCTTCGTAAACGATTTCGCACAACTTGCCCAGCACTTTGCCTTCGCGGGTCGGGCCGATATCCTTGGGCAACGGCACGTCGTTCACGAACATAGCGAAAAAGAGCTCCCGGCCGCTCTTCGTCGCCATCGTGCCCGCCAAGGCTTTCCCTTTCAGGAGGAAGCGGTCGTTGATGCTGTCGTGCCAACTGAGCGTGCCGGTCTTGGCGAACACCTTTCCGTAGGCGCCGCTCTCTTCTTTCACGATCCCCGCGAGGGTGCCATCGACCCCCATTTCGGGTAACCAACCCTTAAACTGCGGCCAATCCTTCCGCTTCGCCAGCGCTTCGAGCAGTTGAACCGTCGCCCGCGGTGTGATCGCGTCGGCGGAAGCGCCGCCCGCACCCCCGGCAAACGAAATCGTTTCCACATCCACACCCAACTCCTTGAGAATCTTCCCCTGTTCCCGCAACCCTTCACCCAATGTGCGTTTGCCCTTCTTCGCCGCGACCAAGCAGGGAAGGGTGCTCGCGTACAAATTGTGGCTCACCTTCAGCGTCACTTTCAGCATTTCGCCGAGCGGCGTGGATGTGTGTTTGGCCAGCGTGTTCCAATGATCGTAATCGCCCGCGTCCGGGAAATTCTCGCTCGCGGGGCGGAGGATCGGGGCCATCACTCGGATGCCTTCGCGGCGCAGGCATTCGATGAAACAGGTGCGGGCGAAGAGCGCCGGTTCCGAAAGGGGGTAAATCCGAATCATCGGTGCCATGCCCACCGGCACGCGACCGCGGATGCTGAACGCATGCACGCCGGACGAGGCGAGCGTGATACTCGGCGATTGCGAAGTGCCGGTGGTGGTCACGTCGATATCCACTTGAACTCCCTTCGTTGCAGGGATCAATTCGACCTTGGCCGGGTCGCCCGCCTTCGCTGCGGGAGTAATCACGATGTCCACGACGTTGTCGTTCACCATGATCGGGGAGATCGCATCGGGGCCGCTGCCGGTGCTGCGGGCCGAAGCGAAGAGTCGATCGTCGATCAGAACTTCCGCGGAGACTTCCTTCAATCCGGCGTCTTTCAATTGCTTGGCTAAATCTTGCAGGGCCGCAAGCGGGTTCGCCGATGTGAGCTTCGTCTCGGTATTGCCGCTGTTGGCGTAGGTGTGATCTTGGTTGGCGAATTCGAGTTTGCCATCCTTACCCGTACGGCCTCCGAAGGCGAGATCGCCACTGGCCACGAGGATGAGATCCCCCTTCAACATGCCGTCCGGGTCGATCTTGGTTTTAGAATAGATTGGCGTGACGAATCGATGGTCGGCCCCGTATGCGATCATCGCGGCGGCGCAGGAATAAAGTTTGGTTGTGCTTGCCGGGGTGAAGAGCTTCTCCGCGTTGCGTTGGTAAATCGTTTCGCCCGTCTTGGCATCCACGATGAGGATCCCCCAGTGGGCCTGCTTGTAGTCGGGGCCGTCGATCACCGCGTCAATGGCTTTGGCCAGCGGTTCCTCGGCGTTCGCGCACGGAATGAAAGCGAGAATGAGCAATCCAAACATTCGATTCACGGCGATACCCCGGTTGGAAGAACGAACTGTGGCGATTGTACCCGAAACGCACCGGCACGCTCGCCAATTCCACCCTTGACGGCTTACACCGAGGAACTAGCCTTATCGGGTACGTTTCGATGGATCCTCTTCACGAAAGTTGCCATGCCCGCAACGTGTGTCGTCGGTTTGCAGTGGGGCGATGAAGCCAAAGGCAAGATCACCGATCTCCTCGGCGACGGTTTTGAATACGTCGTTCGATACAACGGCGGTGCGAACGCCGGCCACACGATTGTATGGGGGGATCGCACGTTCAAACTTTCGCTATTGCCTACGGGTGTGCTGAAGCCGCACGTCACCTCGGTGATTGGGAACGGCCTCGTGGTCAATCCGGTGCGGTTCATCGAGGAAGTGGATCAACTCACCAAAGCCGGGGTGAGCGTCGGTAAGAATCTCGTACTCAGCGATCACGCCCACGTAATCTTCCCCTACCACATGGAAGAGGAACGCCTGGCGGAGGCCGAGAGCGGCGACGGCAAGATCGGCACCACCGGTCGTGGCATCGGGCCGTGCTACCAAGATAAAGTCGGCCGACGGCATGCCATCCGCGTGGGGGAGTTGTTGAATGCCGAGCATCTGCGGTTGCGTTTGCGTCAGATCGTGCCGATCAAGAACCGCATGCTGAAGGCCCTGCACGATTCCGCCAAACAATTCGACGCGGACACTTTGGCCGAGGAATACCTCGGCTACGCGAAGCACCTCGCCCCACACGTCGGCGATACGGTGCAACTGCTGCACACCGCGTTGAAGCAGAACAAGAACATGCTCTTTGAAGCCGCCCAGGGTTCGCTCCTCGACGTCGACCACGGCACCTACCCGTATGTAACGAGTAGCAGCAGTTTGCCATCGGGTATCTGGGCCGGGTCGGGCGTGCCGAGCCGGAATGTGGGCCGTATCATCGGCGTGGTGAAGGCATACACCACCCGCGTCGGCGGCGGGCCGTTCCCTACAGAGTTGATTAACGATACGGGCGAACGCATTCGTAAGATCGGCCGGGAATATGGCACTGTGACCGGTCGGCCGCGCCGCGTCGGTTGGTTCGATGCCGTGGCCGTGCGTTATACCGCGGCGCTCGCCGGGGCCGATGAAATCTCGGTGATGCTGCTGGACGTGTTGAGCGGATTGCCCGAAGTGAAGCTATCTACCCACTACGAATGCGATGGCCAACGAGTCGATCACTTCCCCAGTGATGCTCATGCGTTGGAGCGTTGCACGCCAGTGTATGAAACACTGGCGGGCTGGAACGAAAATCTCACCGGCATTCGAACTTACGCGGAACTTCCCGCCGCCGCGAGGAATTACGTCGAACGCATCCGCGAACTCGTGGAGTTGCCGATCTTCGTCGTTTCCGTCGGCCCGGATCGTGCCCAAACAATTCCAGTCGGGAATTAGGGTGGCACTGTCGACCGCGGATAATGTGGGGCAGAAGCCCACCCTACAAAAAAAGGCCGACGGGAGATTCCCGTCGGCCTTCGTTGTTACGATTTAGTAACGGTCGCCGCCGCCACCGCCGCCGTAGCCACCTCGGCCTCCACCGCCGCCGCCACCGCCATAACCACCACCACCGCCGCCACGGGGGCGTTCTTCGCGGGGCTTGGCTTCATTGACCGTCAAGCGACGGCCTTGGAATTCGGTATCGTTCATCGCCTGAATGGCGGCTTCGGTACCGTCGGTCATCTCGACGAACCCGAACCCGCGAGAGCGGCCGGTTTCGCGGTCTTGAACGACTTGGGCTTTCACGACCGTTCCGAACTGGGCGAACGCTTGCGCGAGATCTTCGCCCGTGGTGGTGAACGCCAGATTGCCGACATACAAACTCTTCATGCTAAATCCTCGAGGCATCCGGCCTTACTGGCCTTGTGGACGCCCGCTACTCGAAGGCGGTCACCGCACTGCGGCGACACGGAGAAGTGACGGATGGGGTGCAT
This sequence comes from Gemmatales bacterium, assembly GCA_038211045.1. Taxonomy (GTDB): domain Bacteria; phylum Planctomycetota; class Planctomycetia; order Gemmatales; family Gemmataceae; genus JALHQU01. The sequence goes on along the minus strand of JBBQWA010000156.1, from coordinate 1,174 downwards.
ACACCGCACCGACAAGATGACCCACACCGGATTGGCAGACGCGCTGAGAAATGTTCTGGAGCATCGTTCGACAAATATGGTGGGGGAGTCGCCAAAAACGTTCCGGCAGAGCAGAGTGGAGATTTTCTTGCAGAGGATGGTAAAACCCAACTCCGAACAATTCGCCCGTTCAGCTAACCGACGCAACGCACAACGACCCATCCGAGACTTTCCTGCGCGATGGGTACATCCCCAACGTGCAATTTGAGTATACCCGCGGGCGATCGAAAAGAAAGGGGAAAATCTTTCAAGGGGAACGAATCGCTCGGAAAACCGAATCCCAAGCCACTTTCCCATCGTACCAAGGGATCGCTCGGATCGAGTTGCCAACGTTGATTCGCAACATCGCTTCGATCAAGTTCGTATTCGTGGCCGCCCTCAACCCGACGTACGAGGTGGTGAATCTCGGGTTGATCTCAAGCGCGAAATCCCCCGCATCGCTAAGAATCAGATCGATTCCAACGTAACCGAGGAAGCCTTCGCCCGCCGCTTCCAACGCGGCTCGCCCCAAGCGGATCGCCCGTTCGGCTAGCGCCGGGGAAAGGGGAAGTTCTCCGCCGAGGTAATGGAAACCACCTTCGCCACCGAGAATTTGTCGCGTGGGGCAAAGTGGGAGGATTCGTTGCGTGCCGACCAAGAATGCGATGCTCGCCGGGATGCCGGGGATGAATGGTTGCGCGATCATCCCGGAAGGTGATCCGCTCCGGCAGCGTTCGTACTCCTCGGCATTGAGAACGAGAGCCATCCTTTCGGAACCGGCGCCGTCCCGGGGCTTCACAACGGCGGGGAATTGAGAATATCCGGGGTAAGCGAGAACCGTCGGCGGTGTGGGGATTCCAACTTCCAGCCAACGTTGGGCCAAGGCGAACTTATCCGCAGCAAGGCGGATCGCCTCCGGCTGCGACCCGAGGAGTTTGCCGCCGAGCTTCAACACGTTCCGTGCGAGCTTTTCGAGAACGCCATCGGTTTCCGGAGCGATCAGCAACGTGGCGTCCGCGAATCGAACCGCATCGTCGAACGTGCCTTCGATCAATTCGACGCCATCGATGCGGGCGAAATCCTCCCGCACAGCGTCCCGCATTGCCACGCCTTCGCGGTAGAGGGGATCGTTCGTGTTGGAAGTCGCGGTGATGTG
>JBBQWA010000155.1:0-10374 GCA_038211045.1 Gemmatales bacterium | reverse complement strand
CGCTGCGAAACTGAAATCGAAACTCGCCAAGCTCGGAGGACAATTATGATCCCTCTTTCTACTCGCCGCGAGGCGCTCTCCCGGGCCGGGGTCGGCATGGGGATGGTCGGCCTGCAAGCGTTGCTCGCCGAGAGCGGCCTTTTGGCCGCCGAGCATAAGACCACGCCACCGAACCCCACGATGCCGCTCGCGCCGCGGCCGCCTCACTTCGCGGGCAAGGCCAAGCGGGTGATCCACATCTTCGCCAACGGCGGGCCGAGTCACGTCGATACTTTCGACCCCAAGCCGATCTTGGCGAAGTACGCCGGGAAGCCGCTGCCCCTCGGCAACCTCAAGACCGAACGCAAGACCGGCGCGGCGTACCCTTCGCCGTTCAAGTTTCAGAAGTACGGCCAATCGGGCATCGAAGTCTCCGATCTCTTCGCCAAGACCGCCCAGCACATCGACGATATTTGCGTGATCCGTTCCATGTACGCCGATGTGCCGAACCACGAACCGTCGTTCCTTCTGATGAACACCGGAGAATCTAGGCTCGTGCGGCCGAGCCTCGGTTCGTGGGTGACCTACGGCCTCGGTACCGAAAACCAGAACCTCCCATCGTACGTTGCGATTTGCCCCGGCGGCATGCCGCTGCTCGATTCGCAAAACTGGCAATCGGCGTTCCTACCGGGGATATTCCAAGGAACGTACGTCGATACCAAGCAAACCGACATCGAAAGGCTGTTGGAGAACGTGCGGAACAAATCGACTTCGCCCGCGGCCCAACGCAAACAACTCGATCTGCTCATGAAGTTGAACCGCCAACACCAAGCGGCCCGCGATGCCGATCCGCAACTCGAAGCCCGCATCCAATCGTTCGAACTCGCCTACCGGATGCAAACCGAAGCCGCAGAGGCTTTCGATACTTCTAAGGAACCGAAGAATGTGCTCGACGCTTACGGCCCCGGTGATCAGGCCCGCTCGCTATTGCTCGCACGGCGGTTAGTGGAACGCGGCGTGCGCTTCGTGCAGGTGTCGCACGGGGCGGTGCAGCCTTGGGATCACCACGAAGACTTGGAATCGGGGCACAAGCGGCTCGCCGGGCAAGTGGATGGCGCCATCGCCGCGCTCATTGCCGACTTGAAACGCTTGGGGTTATTCGAGAGTACGCTCATCATTTGGGGCGGCGAGTTCGGCCGCACGCCGGTGGTCGAGATGCCCACGGCGGGCAGCAACTCGGGGAAAATTAACGGCCGCGATCACAACCATTGGGGCTTCACCGTGTGGATGGCTGGTGGCGGCGTGAAGGGCGGGCAAGCCTACGGGGCGACCGACGAATTCGGCTTCAAAGCCGTGGAGAAACGCGCCCACGTCCACGATCTGCACGCAACGATACTACATTTGCTGGGTTTCGATCACGAGAAGTTCACCTATCGCTACGCCGGGCGCGATTTCCGACTGACGGATGTACACGGCCAAGTGATGAAAGGCGTACTGGCGTAATCACAAGCCAAGCGCTTGCGTGCCGAAGGCCACGGCCAAGTTCTCCGGCGTGAGGATTTCGCTCGGTGGGCCGCTGCACTGCACTTTGCCATCGCGCAGGCAGATCACGCTGTGGCTGAACTCTCGCACCGCTTCCAGATCGTGCGAAACGAGCAACACGGTCACGCCGGAGGAATCGCAAATCTCGGCGATGAGGTTGTAGAACTCGCGTTCGGTTTGGAAATCGATGCCGGTGGCGGGTTCGTCGAGCAGGAGCAATTCCGGTTGCGGTTCCAAAGCCAGCGCTAGCAGCACCCGTTGGAGTTGGCCGCCGGATAAGCCTTCGACCGGCACATCGAGCAATTCGCCCGCTCGAACCGTATCCAGAATGTTCCGCATCCGCCGATCCAGCCCTCGCCGGAAGCCGAAAAGGATCGGCCTGTAGCGGTTGAGCGCCAAACCCAAGAGATCGCGCACGGTGAGGGGCAAATGCGCCTCGAAATTGAGTCTCTGCGGCACATAACCGATGCTCTCGGGTTGCGGCTTGGAGTGATCGTGCCCGCAGTGGTATTGAATCGTTCCTTGATACTTCCATTCACCGAGCATGGTGCGGAGCAGGGTCGATTTGCCGGAGCCGTTCAAGCCGACGAGGGCGGTGATTTTGCCTCGTACAAGCTCGGCGTTCACGCCGTCGAGTACGATCTTGCTACCGCGCGCAACGCGCAAGTCGCGGAAGGAAACGAGCGGTAGTTGGGTCACGGGAAGTGGGATCAAGGAGATGAATCCTTCAAGTCCACCCGTTGCAACGGGTGAACTTTCGTTGGGGATTACTTCAACACTTTCGCCAGCGTTTCGAGGTTCGCCCGCATCTTGGTTTCGTACCAACCGCGGTTCAACTCGGCTGGCACGGCGGTTTCCATGTTATCGAGTTCCACGATTTGCACATCCGCGATGCCCGCTCGTTCCAATTCTTCTTTGATTCTTTGCGGAGCACCTTGCGAACCGTATTGAGGTTCCACCGCGATCACCCGCACCTTGTTCTTCACGCAATCGGCGATCAACGCTTTCAGATCGTTGGGGTTCGGTTCCTGCCCCGGCGTTTTTTGAATCACTCCCACCACGACTAGATCGAAGGCGTTGGCGAAGTAATTCATCGAGCCGTGCATTGTCACGATGTTGCGATCCTTCTTGCCCTTCAACATCGCCTTGCCGTCGTCGGTGAGCTTTTTCAACTTGGCGAGGTACTCGGCGGCGTTCTTATCGTACGCGGCGGTTTGCGAGGAATTCGCCGTTCGCATGGCGGTGCGAATTTCTTCGACGAGCTTTTGTGCGACGACCGGGCTAGTCCAGATGTGGGCATCGTGGGTGTGATTGTGGGCGTGCCCCGGTTCGTCGTCGTGGTGGCAACAAGTTCCATCGGAAGCGAGCAGGAACTTCTCGGGGATTTTTTCGCCGAGTTCGATGATCTTGAGGTTCTTGTTGCCCGTGCTCGCGATGAGGCTGCGGGCCAAGCCATCGTCGAGGCCGAGGCCGTTCACAAAGAAGAGATCGGCTTCTTCGAGGATCACCCGCTCTTGCACATTGGTATCGGCGTGGTGCGGGCCTTGCGAAGTGAGTACCGATTGCACACTGCCGGCATCGCCCACCACGTTCGCGGCGAAGCAATACAAGGGTGGGAAGGAGACCGCGACGCGGGGGCCGTTGGCCTGCGGCCAATGCGGGCTGGGCTTCGCATTGCAACCCAAGAACGGAATAGCCACGGCGATGGCGAACACGGTGCCGAGTAAGAAACGGGACATGACGAGTACCTCCGGTATTACTTCATCATATCACGTCGCAGGCGGCAATTCCACTTTCAACTTGTCGGCGGTTGCCTTCAGCAAATCCCAAGTGCCATCGGGGATGTCGATGCCGGATTGTTCCCGTTTGGCCTTCGTTTGAATTTCCGGATCGCCGGGGAGCGTGATCGTGTTGCCGGTGGCGGTGGGGCAGCTCCGCACGAACTTTGTGAGGTCGTCCGATTGAGTGAGGAAGTGTTCGACTCCGCCGAACGCGGCGGGATCGAAGATGGCAAAGACCACTGCGTTGCCGATGCCGGCCATCGGGTCGTTCGGGTTGCTGCATCGTCCGCCGGAGAGGCCGCCGCAAAGGAGATCGAGGAGCAGGCCGAGGCCGAAGCCTTTGTACGCCTGTTGGCCACCGAACGGGAGGATGCTGCCGCGCGGCTCGTTGTAAAGCACGGAGGGATCGGTGCAGGGTTTGCCGGTTGAATCGGTGAGCCAACCCTCGGGCACCGATTCTTTCTTCTGGAAGGAGACGCGTACTTTGCCTTCGGCCACGGCGCTGGTGCCGAAGTCGAGCACGATCGGCTTGCCGGTGGTAGGGGCGCCGAGGCAGATCGGGTTGGTACTGATTCGCCCTTCGGTTCCGCCCGGCGGAGCCACGCGGCGGCCGGCGCCGTGCGAGTTCACGCTGGCGAAGAAAGCGAGATTCTCTTTCGCCGCGGTTTCGGCGTATTCGCCCAAGCGGCCGGTGTGCCCGCAATTCCGGATCGTTCCCGCTGCCACTCCCAGGGCTTTCGCCTTGGGGATCAGCCGTTGCAATAGGCGGTGGGCTTGCACTTGGCCGAGGCCCCAACCGCCATCGGCGGCGAGGATCGCCGGGGTTTCGTTGAGGATGGTGAAGGGGGCATCGGCGATGTATTTACCATCTTCGAGGAAGCCGACATACTGCGGTGCCCGCATGATGCCGTGGGAATCGTGCCCGCAGAGGTTGGAATCGACGAGGCTGTGCGCTACCACCGCAGCGGACACTTCCGGCATCCCGGCGGCGGTGAAGAGTTGGGTAGCGAAGGTTTCGAGCGGTGCGGGGAGGATCGTGGGCATGGGAACCTTGAATGCGAGAGGGTGAGACCGATGTTTGCGAGAATTATGAAAGTTACCGTATTCAATTTCAACCACCCTGCGAGCCGGGAGCGTGAGCGACCGGAGGAAGTCGAAACGAAACCCGGTATCGATTCTCTGATTTGCGATTGTTGGGCGATTCCCTTCGGTCGCTCACGCTCCCGGCTCGCAGGGTGGTTGGAATGGGCCCAACTTTCATAAATTGACGAAAACTCCCGAGGAACAAACCATGGCGTTCACCATCGTCGAGAAACAAGTCGGGGCGGGCGGTAAGGAATGCACCGTGCTCGTGATTGAGGAATCGCACGGGCTGGCCTACGCCGAGGTGTGGCCCGAGTTCGGCTTCAACTGCCTGCGTTGGAAGGTGCGTAACTCGGAAGGCGATCTCGCCGACCTCCTCTATTGCGATCCGAAATGGGAAGAAAACCCGGTACCCACCCGCAGCGGCCACCCGATATTGTTCCCGTTTCCGAACCGGATGAAACACGGTAAGTTCGCGTTTGGGGGGAAAGAATACCAACTGCCGCTCAACGAATCGACCGGCACGCACGCCATCCACGGCTTCACGCCGAAGAATCCGTGGCGCGTCGTGGCGGCGGAAGAGAACGAACTCTCGGCCAGCGTGACGGGCTTGTTCCAACTTTCCAAAGATTTGCCGGGGGCGTTGGAACTCTGGCCCGCCGATTTCCTCCTGCGCGTAACCTATACGCTCACGTTCAACGGTTTGAACGTTCAAGTGCAGATTGGCAACCCGGATACCAAGCCGTTGCCGTGGGGCTTGGGCTTTCACCCGTACTTCGGCTGCCCCGATCTGCCGAATGCCACCGCCGATGAAATGCTGCTGCGGGCCGATGCGAATGTGCTCTGGCAAACGCACGAGGGAATGCCCACGGGGCGAACCATCGCGCTGCCGTACTCGCTCGATTTCCGCAAGCCGTACCCGATCGGGGCGACTATGCTCGATACGCTGTACGGCGAAACCCAACCCGGCACGCTCGCCGAGTTGAGCCATCCGCAAGCCCCCGGCAAGCTGGAAATCACGGCGTCCGATCATTTCCGCGAGTTGCTGCTGTTCACTCCGCCGCACCGCAAAGCCGTGGCGATCGAACCGTACACCTGTACGACCGATGCGGCGAACCTCTCGGAAGCGGGTGTCGATTCCGGTTGGCGAGTCTTGCCGCCCGGCGGGCAGGTGGAACTCGCGGTCGATTACCTCTGGCGGCCTTACAACGCATGATGCGGGCGTTGATCCATAGGGCATTGATCCGGTTGCGATTGGTCGGTTGGTACGCGGCCGTGTTGGTCGGCGTTATCGGCGGCTACGTTTTCCGGGTGAGCGATACCGGCATGGGAATCACGCCCGAGGATCAAATGCATTTGTTTGAACGCTTCTACCGCGTGGAGAAATCGCGGAACCGCACGGCTAGGGGCAGCGGCTTGGGTTTGGCCATTTGCAAATCGATTGTCGAAGCCCCGGCGGCACGATCGGCGTCGTTTCCGTGCCGGACGAAGGTTCCACCTTCTGGGTGAGGTGGCCATCATCGCAATGAAAGCCGGGGCACATCGTGCCCCGGTTCCGACGGACGATGTCCGTCGGCTTTCTAACCTCACTTCTCATCCAACAACTTCTTTACCAACGCCGTCATTTCCTCCGGCTTGATCGATTGCGATACCGACACGCGATCCCCCTTGCGGTTGTACACCACATAGCTCGGCGTGGCGTTCGCATCGTTGCGTTCCTGCCAGGCGTCGCGGGCCGCTTCGGTATCTTCGATGATGAGGTTCGTGAATTCGGCGCCCTTTCTCTTGAGAAAGGTCCGTACTTCGTCGCGGTTCTCATCCATTTGAATGTCCACGCTCATGCACACCAACCCCTCGGCGACGTAGGTATTGTGCAGTTCAACGAACGAAGGGAACTTCTTCACGCAGGGGGCGCAGCCTAGGAACCAGATATCGAGCACCACGACCTTGCCCTTCTGATCCACGACGAGTTTTTCCAACTCGACGATCTTCACCGGATTCAACGACGCTGGATTTCGGTTCGGCGCCGGGTCGATGCGAGACGTTGCCGAAGGCAGCGGGACGGAACAACCGCAGAGCAAGGTGATCAGAAACAAGGCGAAGTGTCGCATGGATCGTCTCCGAAAGCGGGGGACGGCGTCCCCCTGCGGTTCTCAAACAGGGGGACGCCGTCCCCCCGCTTTGCATATCATAGCAGTGTCATTCCATTGCAGTTCCCGCTGAGCGCTTCCCCACAATGCCGACGCCGACGAAAAATATCCGCAACTTCTGCATCATCGCCCACATCGATCACGGCAAAAGTACGCTCGCGGATCAGTTCCTGCTGAAAACCGGCACGATCTCCGAACGCGACATCAAAGCCCAAACGCTCGACAGCATGGATTTGGAACGCGAACGCGGCATCACCATCCGCATGCACCCGGTCACATGCTATTACGATTACAAGGGCGAGAAGTACGAACTCAATCTCATCGACACGCCGGGGCACGTCGATTTCAATTACGAAGTGAGCCGGAGCCTCGCGGCGTGCGAAGGGGCGATTCTGCTCGTCGATGCCTTCCAAGGGGTGCAAGCACAAACCGTGGCCAACGGCTTCCTCGCCATCGAAGCGGGGCTGAAACTCATTCCCACGTTGAACAAGATCGACCTGCCGCACGCCCGGCCCGATTTCGTGATCTCTGAAATGGAACAGGCGTTGATGATCGACCCGTTCGAGGTGCAACGCTGCAGCGCGAAAGCCGGGATCGGAATCGAAGATTGCCTCGCGGCCGTGATCGATAACGTTCCCGCTCCCTCCGGCGACCCGAAGGCCCCGCTCAAGGCGATGATTTACAACAGCCACTTCGACACTTATAAAGGCGTTGTGGTGTACATCCGGATGATCGACGGGAGTATCAAACCGGGCCAACGGCTGCGGATGATGCGGGCGAACCGCGAATACGTCGTCGTCGAGATGGGCCAATTCCGCCCCGGCATGGCGAAGTGCGAGGAACTCACCGCCGGGCAGGTTGGCTACTTCACCGCGAACATCAAAACGATTCAAGATGTGGGCATCGGCGATACCGTGACGGATGCCTTTAACCCGACCGCCGAGCCGATGGCCGGGTATAAGGAACCGCAGCCGATGGTGTACTCGGGCTTGTACCCCGTGAACAACAACGAATTCGAGGATCTCCGCGAAGCCCTCGGCAAACTCAAGCTCAACGATTCCTCGTTCACCTTCGCCCCGGAAGTGTCCGACGGCCTCGGCTTCGGCTTCCGCTGCGGCTTCCTCGGCATGCTCCACCGCGAGATCATCCAGCAACGGTTGGAACGCGAGAGCAACCTGAACCTCATTCAAACCGCCCCGAACGTCACGTTCCAGTTGCAGAAGAAAAACGGCGATGTCATTCAAGTCCATGGCCCGCAAGACGTGCCCGAGGCCGGGTTCATCGAAGAGTTCCGCGAACCGATCGTGCGCATCAGCTTTCTGATTCCTTCCACGAACGTCGGCGACCTCATGGGCATGTGCATGGAGCGCCGCGGGACGTTTATGCGGACGGAATACCTGAGCCAGCAACGGGTGATGTTGGTGTTCGAGATGCCGTTGGCGGAAGTGATTTACGATCTGTACGACAAGCTCAAGAGCGTGACCCACGGCTACGGTACCATGGATTACGAGGTGACCGGCTACCGGGCCGCCGACCTGATCCGCCTCGATATTCTCGTTCACGGCAACCGCGTCGATGCGCTGAGCGTGGTGGTTCACCGCACCAACTCCGAGCGCCGCGGCCGGCAGATCTTGAAGAAGCTGCGCGAAGAAATCGACCGCCATCTGTTTGAAGTGAGCTTGCAAGCCGCGATCGGCGGCAAGGTGATCGCGCGCGAGAACATCGCAGCGATGCGCAAGAACGTGACCGCGAAATGCTACGGCGGCGACATCAGCCGGAAGAAGAAACTGTGGTCCAAGCAAGCCGAGGGGAAGAAGCGGATGAAGTCCATCGGCCAGGTGGATGTGCCGCAGGAAGCGTTCCTCGCGGTGCTGGAAAGCGATGATTGATCGGTGTTGTTTTTCCGAGCCGGAAGCGTCAGCGACGGGAAGCAGCATCCGTCGCTAACGCTTACGGCTCGGAAAAACCCGAATAAGAGGCAGTCTTGGATTCGCCGAACGACCCCGAACCGATCCTGCTCACACTCGCCCCGGTTCCGCCGGCCCATCGGGATCATTTCCTTTCCGTCGGCCACACTCTGCGGCGATTCCTTCACCTTCTCGCGTTGTTGCTCGTTCTCTTCCTCGTCGTTCGCACGCTCTTCGTCGAACCCTTCGGCGTCACCACCGGCAGCATGGCCGCGACCGTTCACGGAAACAACCGACAAGCCCCTTGCCCGCGTTGCGGCTTCCCCCTGTGCGTCGGTTCGCCCACGAACGAAGATCGCATGAACCCGCAAATCGATGCGTGGTGCCCGAACTGCGGCAAGAAGCCCATCGACCTCACAACGATGTGCGAAGAAATCCCCGGCGACCGCTTGCTCGTGGATAAATCGATCTTCGCCCACCGCAACCCCCGGCGTTGGGAAGTGGCGGTCTTCCGTTGCCCCGTCGATGACACGAAACCCTATGTGAAGCGAGTGATCGGCTTGCCCGGCGAGGAGATCCGCATCTTCGACGGCGACATCTACGCCAACGACGAACTGGTGCGAAAGCCGAGGGAGATCTTCCGTGAGGTTCGCATTCCCGTATTTTCAATGGCCCATGTGCCCGACCCGGAAACGTGGGTGTCCCGCTGGGTCGTCGAACCGATTGCGGATGACCCGAAACTGCCGGTGAAGCTGAAGGAGAAGGAAACGCCATCTGCAAACGCCGAAACGATCGTTCAAGGCAATCGCTTGGTGCTGGATGCCACAAACGAACCGCTCGGCTTGAGCTACCGCCATCGCAACCTCGATACGAAAGCGGACGAAACGATCCGGGATCGCCTGGCTTACAACGGCGGTGTGAACTTGGGCCGGGTGCTATCGGCCCACGATTTCCAAGTGGAATGCGAAGTCGAGGTACTCTCCGGCAGCGGTGTGCTGTCGTTGCGGTTGTTCGATGGAGCCGATTCGGTGCGGGCCGATTTGCCCATCGGCACCATCGAAGAAATTGCGATGGAAGGGGGCCTCTCGCACGATGGCGGAGTGCAACCCAAGTTGTTCGCGGGGGCCAAACTTCACCCCGGCCTTCGGCACAAGGTTGAATTCGGGTTCATCGACCGCCGGGCGTTCCTGTTCGTGGACGGTGTCGAAATCGCCGAGCCGTTGGAACTGCCCCCGCCCAAACGGCTCTTCCCCGGAAAATCCGGCGATCCCGCAGCCGAACGAAAGGGTACCGATCGCCCGTTGCAACTCGGGGTTCGCGGGGCCAATGTGGTATTGCACGATCTGGCGATCTACCGCGATATTCATTACCGGGCCGACGGTCGCAACGCCGTGACCTCGTCGTACTTGCTGGCCGCGAACGAATTTTTTATGCTCGGGGACAACTCGGCGAATTCGAAGGATAGCCGGGAATGGGAAATTCCCGGCGTGCCGGAACGGGACTTCCTCGGTAAACCATTCTTCATCCATCAGCCGTTGAAGGTGGGACGATTCGAGTTGAACGGCCGCGACCGCCGCTTGCAGATTATCGATTGGAACCGGTTGAAGTTGATGGAGTGACTTGCTTACATCCGGTCTGGGTAGGAACGAATGTGGTTTTACGCCCCAAAGGGGCCGTCGTAGTTAGCTCAGGGCGGAAGCCCTGGGTTACGTGATCCTTTGGTTTCCACCCCGAAGGGGTCGGCGTCCGGTGGGGCCGGCCCCTTCGGGGCGGAAGACATGTTGGCCGAGATACCCAGGGCTTCCGCCCTGGGCTGTGTAAGGCGGCCCCTTCGGGGCGTAGAACCGAACGGCCTCGACCGTCGCTTGCAGATTATCGATTGGGAACGGTTGAAGTTGATGGAGTGACTTGCTGACATCCGGTCTGGGTAGG
>JBBQWA010000154.1:0-10443 GCA_038211045.1 Gemmatales bacterium | reverse complement strand
GCATCGTTCAACAGATCGCGGATGCTTTGCAAGAACGCCGAGGGGTTCACGGCCCCGAGCGCGATTTCATCTTCGTCGCCTTCAAAGAGGCCGTCGAACAGGGCCTGCTTTTGCTCCAGCGTTCGCAATACGTTTTCTTCGATGGTGCCGCGGGTCACGAAGTTCACCGCGCGCACCGGTCGGCTTTGGCCCATGCGGTGAACGCGGGCGATCCGCTGTTCCAACACCGCCGGGTTCCACGGGAGTTCGAGGTTCACCACCGTATCGGCGGCCTGCAAATTCAGCCCCGTTCCCCCGGCATCGGTACTGAGGAACACCACGCACTCCGGATCCTCGGCGAATTGCAGTAGCGCCGCTTTGCGTTCCTTGCCGGAGAGGCCGCCGTGCAGCACCGCGTATTCGATCCCTTGCTTTTTCAGCGCGAGCGCCGCTTCGAGGATCATCGTTTCCCATTGAGAGAAGACGACGAGCTTGTGCCCCCCGGCGAGCAACTCCGGCACCAATTCGGCGAACTCGTCGAGCTTCGGGGAAACCCGCGTTTGCTTGTCGAACAGGTATGTGCTATCGCACAACATTCGCATGTTCGTGAGGCAAGCGAGGATGCGTTTGCGGTCGAGGTCGGTTTGGAAGTTCTTACCCACGAGCTTGGCGAGTGCGGACTTCTGCTCCTCGTACGGCCCGCGTTGTTCGTTCGAGAGTTCGACGAACCGCGTACTGTCGGTGCGTTCCGGGAGTTGGGCCAGCACTTCGCCGCGGGTGCGGCGGAGGAACACCGGGGCCAGCTTCTCGCGGATGGCATCCAGCTTGTGGTAGCCGACGAGGTTGCCGCGGTCGTCGAGTACGCGGTGATCTTGCAGGAACTGGAAGGCCGGGCCGAAGCGGCGTTCGTCGATGAACTGCACGATGCTGTAGAGTTCTTCGAGCTTATTCTCCAGCGGCGTGCCCGTGAGCACCATCGCGTACCGGCTTTCCAACTTCTTCACTTCCTTGCTCGTTTTGCTGGCCCAATTCTTGATCCGCTGGGCTTCGTCGATGATGACTACATCGGGCTTCCACGCGTTGAGGGCTTCGCGGTCGCGCACCACCTGTTCGTAATTGACCAAACGATAGAACGTGGCTTCCGAATATTGTTTCGACCGCTCCTCGGGAGTTCCGTCGATCACTTGCACGGCCCGGCGGGTGAACTTGCGAATCTCCGTATCCCACTGGTATTTCACCGACGACGGGGCGACCACCAGCACGCGGCCGATGCCGCGCTGCCGGGCCAGCCATTCCACGGCGGCTAGCGCCTGGATCGTCTTGCCCAGGCCCATATCGTCGCCGAGGATGGCCCGCCCCCGGCAAGCGAGGAAGAGCGCCCCGCGGAGTTGGTAATCGTAGAGTTCGCAACGCAAAAGATCGGTGGGGAAGGTGCCCGCATCGAGTTCGGCGAGCCACTCGGTTTCCTCGTTCAACAATTCGGTGCGTTCGACTTCGCGATCGAGGAAATCGAGGGCGTCGGACATCACGGTGATGTCTTCGGGCACCCGTTCGATGGCGGGGATGAGGTCTTCGTAGCGGGCTTTGCCGTGCCAGAGGCCGCGTTCGTCGAAGAACTTCTTGGCGAAATCCTTGAGTTTATCCGAATGCCGGGGCGGGAGTTGAAGGGCGAGGGCGAGTTGTTCGCCGTAATGCAAACCGATCTCGGGCCGCACGATCACGGCCTTCTTCTTTTGCAATTGCGCGGGGAGGTCTTCCTTCAACGTTTCGAGCACGGCCAGAATGTGCTTGCAGGTGCCGAGGGTGTTCGATTTGAAATCGGGGCAGGTGCAAGCGTTATCGCCGGTGTCGAAGCCGCGGACGGTCACGGTGTACTTGCCGCCGGAATCGGGATTGGTCACGCGGTAATCGGAGAAGACTTTTTTCTTGCCGAGGTTTTCGATCCGGAACTTCCCGGCCTTGGCGCGCTCGCGGCGGAGATCGATCTGCTCTTCGCGCAGCATAGGGCAACCCGGTGGGAGACGAACCGAGGGATTTTATTGCCGCCGCTCCGCCTTTCATCGTCCGGCTTCTTTTCCCTGCTTTGCCCGCGACTTCAAAAGTGTAAACTTCCCTTTTCGGAATGTCGGCGGTTCGGGCGCGGCGGCGGAAGATCGCGGGATTCGGCCCGATTCGTGTCGCGTCCGCGAAAAACGCTCGGTACTATCCACGCCATCCCACTGAGGGCAGCGCAATGTTCAACCGCCGACAATTCTTCCGAATCACCGCCGCAGGCGGGATCGCTCTCGGTGGCGTTTGCTACGGCTTCGCTGAGAGTGGAGCCATCGGTGTCGAACGCGTGGCGGTGAAGGTTCCCAACCTGCCGAAAGCCTTCGACAATCTCCGCGTGGCGTTCCTCACCGACATTCACCACGGCCCGTACACCTCGCTCGCCGCCGTGGCCAGCATGGTTCGTACCGCGCAATCCTTGCAGCCCGATCTCATCTTGCTCGGCGGCGATTACAGCCTGCGGGAAAACAAGTACATCCGCCCATGTTTTGATGTTCTGCAAGGATTGAACGCCCCGCTCGGCGCCTTCGGTGTGCTCGGCAATCACGATTACGCCCACGGACTCGAAGATACCCGGGAAGGGATGAAGGCGGCGGGAATCCAAGAACTCACCAACAGCGGCCTGTGGCTCACCCGCGGCACCTCCCGCTTGCGACTCGGCGGAGTGGATGACCTCTGGCGCGGCCGCCCCGACGTTCAGCCCGCCCTCGGCGGTGCCACCATGAACGATGCTTGCGTGATCGTCAGCCATAACCCGGATGTGGCCGAAACCCTCACGGATCGCCGCGTCGGCTTAATACTCAGCGGCCACACCCACGGCGGCCAAGTGTGCGTGCCGGGAATGGTGAACCCTTTCGTGCCCAGCCGCTACGGGATGAAGTACGCCAAGGGATTGGTCGAAGCGCCGACCACGAAAGTGTACGTTTCCAAGGGACTCGGCCTCACCGGCTTGCCGATGCGTTTCAATTGCCCACCGGAACTCACATTGCTCACGTTGAAGATGTGATTTTGTCCGAGGCGGAAGCATAAGCGAGGCGGTGGAACGCTTGCCAAACGCGATCCACCGCCTCGCTTACGCTTCCGCCTCAGATTCACACCAACTCCCGCATGGCTTCGCCATCGGCGAGGTGTTGCGGCCGACCGGTGGGATCGTTGATCGGGTTCGTATCGGGGTTCAGGCCCAGTGCGGTGTAGAGCGTGGCGAATACTTCCCCGAACGTGATCGGGCGATCTTTGGCGAATTCGCCCAAGCGGTTGGTGCTGCCGATCGCTTGGCCCGTTTTCAATCCGCCCCCGGCGAGGATGGCCGAACTCACTTGTGGCCAGTGGTCGCGCCCGGCACTCTTGTTGATCCGCGGCGTGCGGCCGAACTCGCCCCACGCGATCACCACCGTATCCTGAAGCATGTCACAACGTTCCAAATCCCATACGAGCGCGGTGAGCGCTTGATCGAGCTTACCGCCGTGATCGCGCACGAGGTCGAAGTTCTTCGAGTGGCTGTCCCATCGGCCGAAGCTCAGCGTCACACAGCGGGCACCGGCTTGCACGAGCCGCCGGGCCATCAGGAATTGATCGTTGGCCGTAGGGGCACCGTCGGCTTGGAACTGGTAGGGTTTGCCGTCGCCGTAGCGTTCGCGGATCTTCGGATCTTCTTTCGAGAGATCCATCGCATCGAGGAGCTTGCTGGAGAGCAGCACGTTCATCGCCCGTTCGGTCGCGGCGTCGGCCCCGGCGATGTTGCCGTTGATGTCGAGTTCTTTGCGGAGGCCGTCGAAGCTTTCGAGGAGTTTCTTGCGGTCGCCCAACTGCGTCTGGTTGATGGCATTCAACTTCATGTTCACCATGTCCGGGCCGCTGGGCTTGAAGGCCCCGTAAGCGCTTCCCAGGAACCCGGCCCGTCCGGCGTCGCTCCATTCGAGGTGTTTGGTCGGCTCCGCCAAGCCGATGAACGGGGGCACGCTCGGATCGACCGGCCCGCGGAGTTTCGCCATTACCGAACCGATGCCGGGGCGGCCGCCCATCGGCATCAGCGAATCCTTGGAGTAACCGGTGGTCACTTGGTAGCCGTCGTGGCCCCCCTTGGCACCCACGATGCTGCGGAGGATGGCGAACTTGTCCATCATTCCGGCGATCCGCTTGAAGGTTTCGCCGATGCGGATGCCGGGGACGTTCGTATCGATCGGTTTGAATTCGCCGCGGATTTCCTCGGGGGCATCGGGCTTCAAATCCCACATGTCTTGGTGGGGCGGGCCGCCGCCGAGGAACACGTTGATGATCGCCTTGTGTTGGCTCGAAGTCGCATTCGGATTCTTGGCCTTGGCCGCCGCTTCGGCCCGGTACACATCGGCGAGCGTGAGTGCGGTGCTGCCGAAGGTGAAGGCGCCGACTTTGAGCGCCGAACGCCGGGTGATGCCATCGCAGTAGCGGGTGCGTGCGCCGAGAAAGGTGAGCATGGCGGCGATCCGGAGGTAAAGGGAGAGTAGGCAGGTGTGTCTAGCATACCTGCGCGAACGTGCCGAAGCAATCGACAAATATCCCGAGGTGCCCTGTAGATTTCTAGCACCCACCCCACTCCCGCCGAATTCGCTCCGCGAATTCCGGCGACCTCCCCCAAAGAAAGGAGCTGAAGAGTGCGGCTGTGTTCGATGCATCCTCGTTGACCAGGCAGACCCACCCCCCGTGCGGGGGAGGTCGGCCGAACGTAGTTCGGACGGGTGGGGGGGTATTGCCAGAAAGAATTGTCTCGCTCATATCCCGGAACGGGCCGCGATTCGCTATCAGGTTGGCCCTACTTCTCGCGGACGTTGAATTCGAGCTTCCACTTCTGCTTGCCATCCTTACTGAGGCACCAGAGTTCCAACTGCCCCACTTCCGTAACCTTGCTGTGCAGGTTCACCGGGACCAACCGGCCGATGTTCGCTTTGCCGTCGAGCGTCACTTTCACCGGGGCGAGTTCGTCGATCTGCGTTTCCCAATCTTCCACGAGCGTACCCGGCGTATCGTCGCGGCGAACCGTGGAACCGAGGAAGCGGAATTCGACTTCCTCGCCGACGACCAGTCCCAGACCATCCACGGGAATATCCGCGGCGGTGCCTTCCTCCATGCCGAACGGGGCCACGCAGAGCGCCTTCATCGCGGGCACCATCCCCGGTACCGCCGGGGCGGCGGTTTCCATGCCGATGTAATACGCACGGGCGGTTCCACCGCGAATGCGTACGCCCTTGCCGCGGCGAACCAATCCGTAGTAGGCGGCCCCGCGGGCCACCGCTTGATCGAGGTCGGCCCCGGCGAGTTCGCGCACCGCCTCGGCTTTGCTGGACTTTGCCCACGCGTTCACCACATTCAAAAAGCGGTTCCGCAATGGATCGGCCTTGAACACGCCGCCGTTGAATAAGATCGCCGAGGGTAGCCCGGCATCGGCTTTCTTCTTCTTCGCGGGCTTCTCCCGTTGGGCCAACGCCTCGGCTTGGCGGCTGAGGAAGTGGGCGAGGTGCTTGGTGATCGCCGCATCCGCCACGTACGGCAGGCCGAGTTCTTGCAAGCCGCCGGCGCGGGCGCGAATCGGCTCGGCATCCCGGGGGCACTCCGGCAAGAAGCCGTTCACCAGCACCGCCTCGACTTCGCTTCGGTTGAGATCGTACTTCACCGAACCGGCGATGACGGAACGCCCCTTGCCCAGCACCGTAACCGACGCCGATTGCAGCGTCGAATCGCCGAGGATTTGTTCCTTCGCCTGCCGGGCGGCATGCGTGAGTTGCAGCATCTGCCCGGTGTCGAGCTTCGTGCCTTGTTTCGCCAGGGCCGCCGCCGCGGTGTGCGCCAGCGCGAGATCCATGTTGTCGCCGCCGAGCAGCAGGTGATCGCCGACGGCCAAGCGTGTGAGCGCGAGGTTGCCATTCTCTTCGCCGACTTCGATCAACGTGAAATCGGAGGTTCCGCCACCGACGTCCGCGATGAGTACGAGATCGCCCGTTTGAACCTGCTTCCGCCAACCTTCGCCCTGGCCATCGAGCCAAGCGTAAAACGCGGCTTGCGGTTCTTCGAGCAGCGTGAGGTGCTCGAACCCGGCGGCCCGCGCCGCTTCCACCGTGAGTTCCCGAGCCGCGGCATCGAACGATGCGGGCACGGTGAGAACGATATCTTGGGCTTCGAGCCGGTGTTCGGGAATCGCCTTGGCGATGCTGAAATTCCAGGCTTCCGCGAGGTGCTTCAAGTAACGCGTGCAGGCATCCACCGGGGAAATGCGGCGATCCGTTTCCCCGGCGCGAAACGGCAGGATCGGCGCCTTGCGATCGGCCCCGGCGTGCCCGAGCCAACTCTTCGCCGACGTGACCAACCGCGTCGGCACCTTCGCCCCGAAGTTCTTGGCGAACTCCCCCGCGGCGTAATCGCGCTCGGCATCCCACGGCAGCTTCAACGCCCCCGCCGGTTGTTCCCCCGCCCCCGGCAAATACAAGCTCGACGGCAAGAGCGACTTCTCCGCGACTTCACCCGGATTCACCACTTGGGGTATAGCCAAGGTTTGGCACTTCGGTTCGCTGCCGGCGCCGGTATCGATGTACGCGAGGGCGCAATTGGTGGTGCCGAGGTCGATGCCGATCACGAACCGCGTTTGCATGGGCGGAAGCCTTGAAGCGAGAGAAAACGGTATTGTATTACCGCGGACGGAACCAAGGGTGACACCCCCGGGTGGGGCGTGCCAATGTTTTCCGGCACCCGCTTTCGTCCCCGGAGGGGACATATCTATTAGCCGGTGGTCGGAGCGAAGCGGAGACCACCGGAAGAATGACGGAATTTTTCCGACCCCGGAGCGACCGGCGGTCTTCGACCGCCGGCTAATCAATGTGTCTCCTCCGGGGACGATCTTGCGAACCTTGCACCACGCCGGATGCTCATCGATTTATCCATCTCGCCGAACGGCAAAAATATCGGTAACCGCGTTGCCCCGGAGGGTGAGGTCGTCTGTCGAGCGAAGCGAGAACGGCGGGGGGTGCAAATGCAAACCGCCTACCCACAACTCTCAATCTTTCATCGCTTGATCGTAGAGGTGCCGGGCGGCCCGGCCGCTGATGCGGCCGTTGGCCATGAGTGCCGCGGCGATGCTTTCCACGGCGGCCCACACTTGCTCATCGTTGAACAGGCTTTCGACTTTCGAGAGCATGCGGCGTTCGTAACGTTCGAGTTGCCGTTCGCTCGCGCGTTGGAGTGACCAAGCGCGTGCCTGCTTGAGATCGCGGGCGGCCGCCGGGCGGTTGTAGCTCCCCGTATGCCGGGCTTCCGCCACCATCCCCGCCAGCGAAATCAGGATTTCCCGTTCGACGACATCGACCGAACCGCGTTGCACACCCTTTTGGAATTCGCACAAACCCGCGTACAACTGCGAGGGCAACACGCTCACCCGGTGGACGGGGCGATCGTGGGCGAGCGCGACCACGGCGTGGCCCGCTTCGTGGTAGGCCGTAGCGAGATCGAACGCCGGGGCGTTCTCAGGCGGCGGCGGGGACGAGTTCTTCATCGGTTACGGGGGCTTCGTTCGCGGGATCGTAAGGGATTTCTTCCTCGGCGGCCAAAGCGTCTTCGCCCGCGGTGGTCATGCCTTCGGGCCAGATATGGAAGCCCCCTTTGGCCGAGGCGCGGATTTCCCACGTTCCCCAGATGCCTTTGCCTTCGTTGAAGCCGGAGTATTCGACGGCATGACGGGCGACATACTGTTTGCGGAAGTTGCACACGCCGTTATCGGTGTGGTAGCGGCCGCTCACGAGGAACTCGCCGACGGCATCCCGGCCTTCGCCGCTCATGGTGCCGTTGGCGAACGTGAGCAGCAACTCCATTGGGTGCTTCTCGGTGAAGCCGTGGTAGGTGTAGAAGCCCCCCCACTTCCCGGAAGGGAATCGCGGATCGGCTTCGGTGGTGGGCGGTTCGTCGGTCATCGGTTACTCGAAGTTGCTGCACGATAGACATCTTCACCAGTGTAACAAAACCGGCGCGGTTGTTGCCAAAGTTGCCGCGATTTGGGGTGCGACAAGGGTGCGACAAATCTTTTTGGGAATTCACCCCCCTCCCGTCCGAACTTCGTTCGGCCGACCTCCCCCACAAGGGGGAAGGTGGTCTGGTAGGTAAACAAGGATGCATCAAAGACCGCCACATTCTTCACCTCCCCCTCGTGGGCGGGTGGGGGGGGTTGGGTGCCAGAAAATTTTGGCGCACCCGAATGACCTTCCTGGGTTGGGCGCGAGCCGCATTCGCGGTATGATCGACCATTCGCCCATCGCAAAGGAACGCCATGCGGAAAGTGCTGATCGTCGACGACGAACCGGATAACATCGAATTGATGAGCCGGCGGCTCACCCGCCGCGGTTTCGCGGTGACCGGGGCCACGAACGCCGAAGAAGCCATGCAGAAGGCGAAGGCCGAACTCCCCGCGATTATTCTTATGGACATCAAAATGCCCATGGTGGATGGTTTGGAAGCCACGCGGCGATTGAAAGCCGACCCCGCGACCTCCGGTATCCCCATCATCGCCCTCACGGCCCACGCCATGGCGGAAGATCGCGAACGCGCCACCGCCGCCGGGGCCGAGGAATACGAAAGCAAGCCCGTCGATTTGAACCAACTTTTGGCGAAGATCGACGCCCTCGCCCCCGCACAACCATGAACGAAACCCCAGACATTGCGGGCGATGCCGAACGGCGGATGTGGCAAAGCTACCTCCAACACGAGCTCACGGCCCCGGCCAAGGCCCTCGCCGAATACACTTCCGCACTCGCGGCCAAGGCGAACCCCCTCGGTGATTTCCTCTCGACCGCGACGGAACGCATCCGCAACCGGGCCGAATTCGTTCAAACTACCATCGAATCGATCGCGTCGGGGAAAGCCACCGATCAACTCACTCTCCGCCATGATCTCCGCGGCGCCGTCGGCTACATCCTCTCCGCCTGCGAAGACCTCGCCGAGAGCGCGGCGCCCGAACTGCTCGACCAATTGAAGGCGGACCTCGGCGAAACGGCACTGCTCGCCCGCAAGGTCATGGGTTTGATCGAATCGGTGGTGCGTTATTCCTCCGAGCAGAATCCCACGGCGTTGCAACTCGGCATCCACCAAGCGTTCGTGCAACACCGCGCCGCCGTGGCCAGCGCTTCCACCGCCCGCGACCGCATCGAACCGGGGCGAATCCTGCTGATCGACGACAACGAATTCCAACGCGATTTGCTCGGCAAGATGCTCCGCGACGCCGGACACACCGTCGCAACGGTCGGATCGGCGTCCGAAGCTTGGCAGCCGCTTTCTTCGCCGATCGATTTGATCCTCTGCGATGTGCTCATGCCCGGCGTCAGCGGTTTGGAATTCCTCCGTTCCATCAAATCGCATTCCGAGCTTTGGGCCATCCCGGTCATCATGGTGTCCGCGCTCGAAGACGACGAAGGCGTGCTCGCTTGCATCCGAGCCGGGGCCGAAGATTACCTCACGCGGCCGGTAAAGGCGGAACTGCTGCGGGCCCGCATCGCCGGGTGCCTCGAAATGCGGCGGATGCGCGAACGCGAACGGGTGTACCAAGCCCGCATCGATCGTTTGGTCGAAGCGATCTTCCCCCCGGCGGTGATCCGCGAATGGCGAACTGCGGAAGCGATTCAACCGCGGCGCCACGAGAAGGTCGGGGTGCTCTTCACCGATATCGTCGGCTTTACCGCGTGGTGCGAATCGCGGCGGGACGATCCCGAAGCGGTGGTGAACTCGCTGCAAGAACTCATCGCAAAGTTCGAGGAAGCGGCCCACCGCCACGGCGTGCAAAAGATCAAAACCATCGGCGACGCCTTCATGGCCGTGGCCGGGTTGACCGATGCCGTGGAAAACCCGGCCCTTTCGCTTTTGAACTTCGGCTTCGATCTCATCGCGGCGGCGGCGGAACACTCGGCGGGTTGGAAGATTCGCGTCGGTATCCACGTCGGCCCGATCGTCAGTGGAGTGCTCGGCCAAACGCAGTTCACCTTCGATGTGTGGGGCCACACCGTGAATGCCGCAAATCGGGTGGAGGCGAACGGCCGCCCCGGTTTCGTCACGATGAGCAGCGAAGCGTGGTCGGATGTGAGCGGGATCGCGCAGGGGTCTTCGCGGGCAGCCAACGCCAAGGGCTTGGGCGAGATGATCGTGTGGGACGTGGCGGCGAAACGTTAGGAGTTGGGAGGAGAATGCAATCCCGGTCAAGTTGTAACCTAATATCTATCCGCGAACGGGTGCGGCATAATTTCTCGCGGTTGTATCCCCGCCCGCCGAAACCTTCGGTTTCGACGACCTCCCCGGCATCATTCCAATGGGAATTTGAACCCATTTGTGCCTCCGCACCCAGAGCACAAACCCCCACCCATAGATCGAACGCTTCCAACGTATTGGCAACGCTTTAAGGTAGATGCGTCGCTC
>JBBQWA010000153.1:0-10483 GCA_038211045.1 Gemmatales bacterium | reverse complement strand
ACCATCCGGTGATTGGGGAAGATCGCTTTGGGAGTCTCATTATTCTGGCCACCGACACCGTCGTACCAAGTCACCACCGGCCGTCCTTGCGAGTCGTGAAGACTCTTTTCGATTTTGACCGTCGCTCTCACTTCCATTTGTGCCGCGGGTGTGTGTGTGGCGCAGGCACAAAGCCCTATTGGAATGACCGGGCATTTTCGGCGGCGGCAAACCCCGGCGGCGCGTTACTTTAACCTTGCAAGAAGGCGTTCGGAGAAAACGCATGAATTCTCAGGTGAACCTCGAACATCCGGATGCCGATCCGACCGACGATCCGCGCGTGCTGGCCATCGCTCAGGAATATTTGCACGCGTTGGAATGCGGGCAAAGCCCGAACCGTTCCAACTACCTCCGGCGGCACCCGGAACTGTCCGACGTGATCGGCGAATGCCTCGACGGTGTGGAACTCGCCCACGGCGTGGGCCGGGCGATGAACCCCCCGGCACCCACGGCCATCGATGAAACTGCCGCCCCCCTCGGCGATTTCCGGCTCGTCCGCGAGATCGGCCGCGGCGGCATGGGGGTGGTGTACGAAGCGACGCAACTTTCCCTCGGCCGCCGGGTGGCGGTGAAGGTTTTGCCGTTCGCCTCGGGGCTGGACGCGCGCCAATTGCAGCGATTCAAAACCGAAGCCTACGCCGCGGCCCAATTGCACCACACCAACATCGTGCCGGTGTACGCCGTGGGGTGCGAACGCGGTACCTACTTCTACGCGATGCAGATCATCGATGGCCAACCGCTCGATCGCCGCATCCGGGAATTGAAGGGCGAACCCGATCCGCCCCGGCACGATAGTACGGTGAACTTGAAGCACGGGCCGACCAATCCGTTCGAGCAAATGAACCCCACCCACCCGACGAAATCGCAGAGCAAAGGCCGCGAAGAGTTCCGGGATGCCGCACGCCTCGCATCGTTGGTGGCCGATGCCCTTCACTACGCCCACGATGCCGGGGTAATCCACCGGGATATTAAGCCTGCGAACCTACTGCTCGATGCCAAGAACAACATTTGGCTCACCGATTTCGGCTTGGCCCACGTCGCCGCGGATGTCGGTATGACCCGCACCGGGGATATCTTCGGTACGCTGCGCTACATGAGCCCGGAGCAAGCCGCCGGGGCGCGGCTGATGGTGGATCATCGTACGGATGTCTATTCGCTGGGTGCCACGTTCTACGAATTGTTGTCGCTGCAACCGATCTTCCCGGATAACGATCGCCACGCGTTGCTCCGCAAAATCCTCCACGAGGAACCCAAGCGACTTCGGCAGCACAATCCGAACATCCCGGTGGAACTCGAAACCATCGTGATGAAGGCCACGGCGAAGGCCCCGTCGGATCGCTACGCCACGGCCAAGGCACTCGCCGAGGATTTGCGCCGCTTCCTCGACGACCGCCCGGTTCTCGCCCGCCGGCCCACGGTGTGGGATCGCAGCCGCAAGTGGCTGCGCCGGCATCCGTCGGTACCCATTGCCGCGGTGGTGTTGTTGGCGTTCGGAGCGATCGGCCTCGGGGCCACCGCGGCGCTCGTCGCCCGTCAAAAGGGCAAGACCGATTCCGCAAACGTCTCTTTGAGCAATTTGAACGCCGAACTCGCCAAGGAAAAGGACAAAGAAAAGGAGCGTGCCCGGGAAGCCGAGCAACGGTTCGAACTCGCCCGCAAAGCGACCGACGAAATGATCCGCTTCGCCAACGAGGAACTTTCCGATCACCCCACCCATCAAACGCTCCGGAAGAAGTTGCTGGAATCGGCGGTGGCGTACTACCAGGAATTCCTCGATCTCCGCAAGAACGATCCGACGGCCCAAGCCGAACTCGCCGCGACGCAGAATCGGATCAACGGCATCCTCGCCGATCTCACCGTCATGCAAGGCGGCTTCCGCCACATCCTACTTTCTGAACCAGCCGTGCAGGACGATCTGCAACTCAGCCACGAAGGCCGCGAAACCCTGCGTGACTCCTTCGAACGCATCGCCGGGAAGCGCGGCAACGCTTTCGAAGAACTTTACAAGCTGAACCAGGAACAACGTTCCAAGTTCATTGTCGAACGGGTGCGGATGCTCGATGCGGAATTGAACAAAATCCTGAGTAACAAGCAAATTCAAAGGCTCGGGCAAATCTCCTTGCAAATGCTGGGATTGCAAGCGTTCCGCGAACCGGAAGTGCTCGCAGCGTTGAAACTCACCCCGGAGCAACGTGAGAAGTTGCGATCCTTGGAAAACTCGGCCCCGATCTCACCTCAAGGCGAGGGAATGCGAAGGGCCGGCCCGCGTGGAGGGGGTGGAGGGGGTGGAGGGGGTGGCCCCGGTGGCCCGGAACAACTCGGTTTCCCCAACGGTGGGCGAGGCGGCCCACCCCCGGACGACGGCGGCGGCCCCGGCAATTTCGATGGCCCACCGCATTTCGGCAAAGGGAAATGGGGCGGCGGCGGTGGCCCCGGAGGCGGTGGCCCCGGCGGTCAAGAACGCGAAGTGCAGATGCAAACGATCTGGAAGGAAGCTCTCATGACGCTCACACCGTCGCAACACGATAAATGGCGTGAGCTCATCGGCCCGCCGTACCTCGGCCCCCGCGTGATGTTGATACGTTCGCACTGAAGAGATTGTTTTGTAGCGTGGGCACTACCCACCGTTAGAAAAAAAGATGGTGGGCAGTGCCCACCCTACAAACTCACTCACTCGTTCGCCGCGAGCTGGCGAGCGGCCTTCCCATAGCCGCTCGCATGCTCGCGGCGAACAAACTGAAATCCCCCGGAGCTTTGAAATGGTATTCCAACGGCGGCTGTTCCAACTTCCCGCGTTGGCTGCGATCCTCGCGGCACCGCTATTCGCTCAGCCCCCCGGCGGCGGCTTCCCTGGCGGTGGTGGATTCGGCGGCCCTCCTGGGGGCACAACGCGTATGATCCTCAAGGAGTTCGATAAGAACAACGATGGTTGGCTGAACGTCGGGGAACGCAAACCCGCCCGCGAACAAGCCGCCAAGGGTGGAGGCGGTGGAGGCTTCGGCGGCGGGCGTGGCCCCGGTGGTGGTGGTGGTGGAGGCCCCGGCGGCGGTGGCATGGGCCGCAACTCGGAACCCGCAAAGAAGGGGGCCGAAATCAAGCCCAGCGACGTGAAGGCATACCCGGAAGCCAAGCTCTACGATCTCTCCGCGCTCCGCACCATCTTCCTCGAATTCGAGAATCCCGACTGGGAAAAGGAACTCCAGGACTTCCACGGTACCGATGTGGATGTCCCGGCGACGGTCACCATCGATGGCAAGAAATATCCCGTGGTCGGCGTGCATTTCCGCGGCATGTCGTCGTACATGGGAGTGCCGGCTACCTTCAAACGATCGATGAATCTTTCCTTCGATACCGGCGATAAGAAGCAGCGCGTGTACGGGGCGAAAACGCTCAACCTGCTGAACGGCCACGACGATTCCGCCATGCTCAGCACCGTTCTGTATTCCCACATCGCCCGGCAACACATGCCCGCACCGAAGGCCAACTTCGTTCGGGTCGTCATCAACGGCGAATGTTGGGGCGTGTATACTAACGTCCAACAGTTCGATAAGGAATTCCTCAAAGACAACTACAAGAGCAGCAAAGGCACCCGGTGGAAAGTTCGCGGTAGCCCCGGCGGCGGCGGCGGACTCGAATACATCGGCGATAAGATCGACGACTACAAGCGACGCTACGAAATGAAGACCGGCGACGGTACCGACGAGAAGGCGTGGAAAGCGCTCGTGCTCCTTTGCAAGACGCTCAACGAAACGCCCCCGGCCAAGCTCGAAGACGCCCTCAAGCCGATGATGGATCTCGACGAAGTGCTGAAATTCTTGGCTATCGATAACACACTCATCAACTGCGACGGCTACTGGATCCGCGCCAGCGATTACACGATCTATCTCGACGAGGCCGGTAAGTTCCACATGATCCCGCATGATATGAACGAAGCCTTCCGCTCGCCGCAAGGGCCGGGCATGGGCGGCGGTGGCCCCGGTGGCGGAGGAGGCCGTGGCGGGCCCGGCGGCCAAGGTGGTAATCCGTTCTTGCGCCCGCCAGTTCCGGGTGCCATTCTTCCCGAACCGCTTGTGGAAATGCTCAAGCTCACCGCCGATCAAAAGAAGGATCTCGAAATCCTGCAAAAAGCGACCGACGAAATGCTCGGGAAGATCCTCACCGAGGAACAGAACAAGGCCCTGAAGGACATCAAGAATCGCCCGATGGACATGGCGGTTCCTGGCGGCGGCGGTGCTCCCGGTGGCGGCAATGTGCAAGGGGTCGAACTCGATCCGCTCGTCGGCTTGACCGATGCGCGCAAGCCGCTGCGGAACAAGTTGTTGGCGGTGCCTTCGCTGAGGGCGAAGTACCTCGGGTACGTGTGGGATGTGGCCGAGAAATCGTTGGATTGGAAGACGCTCGGGCCGGTCGTGGCCGATTTGCGTAAATTGATCGAGAAGGATGTGGAAGCCGATACGAAGAAGCTCGGAACCCACGAGCAATTCCAACGGCTGACCGCCGATTCCCCCACCGAAGGCCGCGGCCGCGAAATGCCGCTGCGTGCGTTCGCCGACCAACGTCGCAAATATCTTATGACTGCGACCGTGACGAAAAAGGACAACTGATGTTCGATTGGTTGCATGATCTTTTCGGCGCCGACGTCGTTCAAATGCCCTTGGATCGCTTGCTGGCGCGGGTGATCCTCGGGCTTTTTTGCGGCTTCGCGGTCGCCGCGGTGTATGTGGTCACACTCGGCAGGCAACGGGACAATCACCGTTCGATGCCCACCACGTGCGTCCTCTTGGCGGTGCTCATCAGTATCGTCACGATCGTGATCGGCACGAACATGGCCCGGGCGTTCGGCCTCGGCGGGGTGTTGGCCATCGTGCGCTTCCGCACGGTGGTGGAAAATTCCTCCGATAGTGCGTTCGTCATCTTCGCCGTAACCTTGGGCATGGCGGCCGGGGCCGGCTATTGGGAGCTCACGCTACTGGCGCTGCCCGTGGTGGGCGTTGCAGCGTACGTGATGACGATTTTGGATCCGAAGGTGAAAACCTCGGAGTACGCCGAGATCACCGTGAAACTCGCCATCGAACTCACGCCGGAAACCTCGCTCTATCCGACATTCCAAAATTACTTGGTGAAGTGGGATACGCTCGCGACCGGAACCGCCAAGCAGGGCAAGACGATGGAACTCCGCTACGCGGTACGGATCAAAGATTCCGCGAAGGTTTTCAGTTTCATTACCGATTTGAACAAGATCGATGGGGTCTACAGCATCGAGTGGAAGCCGGAGTAGAAGCCGGAATTGTAGGTTGGGATGACCGTTGCCCGTTTCGAGGCACGACAATTCTTCTAGGCAATACCCCATCCCGTCCGAACGTATTTCCGACGGGAGGGGGGGATTGCCTGGAAAAATTGTCGTGCGCAGATCCTTTTTGAACCAATTTCGATTCTTCTCTGTGCCTCCGCGCCCGCGTGATTAGATTAAACAGCTTCTACCACACCGAGAAAGTCATGGCCCGCAAGCCCGAGGAGCAGGAACTCCCGGCCCTCTACGCCTTCGTTCAACCCGGCCTCGAACCGATCGCGGCGGACGAAATCACGCGCGACCTCCACGGCGAAGTCAAGCGCAGCGAACGCGGCATGGTCGTCTTCCGCTTGGGCGATATCACCCCCGCGGTGCTGAATCTCCGCACCACCGAAGATGTCTACCTGCTCGCTTACGGTTCGGATGCCCTCACCTACAAAGCTTCCGATCTCGATTCGATCCGCAAGTGGACGGCCCGCAAACCCGATTGGCCGCAATTGCTGAAACTCCACCACGCCGTGCGACCCAATACCAAAGGGAAGCCGACGTTCCACATCGTCTGCCAGATGCAGGGGGAACACGGGTACCGCCGGATCGATGCCCGCCAAGCGATGGAGGAAGGTTTGCTCCAAGTGATCCCGGCGGGTTGGACGCGGGTGGAAGAAAACGCTTGGTTCGAAGTGTGGCTGACCATCCAAGCGAATACCGCCGTGTGCGGGGTGCGCCTCACGGATCGCACCATGAGGCACCGCACGTACAAGACCGATCACGTGGCCGCGAGTTTGCGGCCCACCGTGGCCGCAGCGATGGTGCGGCTCGCCGGGATCGCCCCCGGCATGATCGTACTCGATCCGATGTGCGGCGCCGGGACGATCCTCGCCGAGGCCGTGGAAATCTGCGAACTCCGCCGCATGCGCGACGTGCAATACTTGGGTGGAGACATCGACCCGAACGCCCTCTATTGCAGCGAACAGAACCTCGGCCGCCGGGGCGGGGTGAAGCTCGACCGCTGGGATTCGACCGAACTGCCGCTGGGGGAAGAATCGGTGGATCGCATCATTTGCAATCCGCCCTTCGGCAAGCAGCTCGCCACGCCGGAGGCGATCGTACCGTTGTACAAGGATGCGGTGCCGGAGTGGGATCGCGTGCTGAAGCCGGGCGGGCGGGCCGTACTCTTGGCGAGCGAGCAGGATGTATTGCGGGAAGCGATTGCGAAAGTGGGTTGGGTTCCTCAACGGCAGTTGCGGGTGCGGGTATTAGGCCAACAAGCCACCCTCAGCGTCTGGCAGAAACCCGACGCGTTTGCTAGCATGGGTTGAGTGCATAATCCCTGCTCCTCCCTCGGCGGGAGTTGGGAATTCAGCGAATACATCCGGAGTTTGCCCTTGGCCCGCCCCGACGACAAAGCGATCCCCTTCGACGACGACGATGAGACACCCTACACGGTGGTCAAGGAATCGGCGGAAGAAGAGGCCGTCGCCAAGAAGAACCGCACCAACTTCGGCCGCGTCGCGGATAAATTCGTTCGCAGCGCCCGCGGCCCCGCCGCGGCGTTGTTGGTATCCCCCTCGAACTTGCTCCTCGGCCAAGGGGCACTCACCGGCGTCGTCGGCTTCGCCCTGATGGTGGTCGGAGCTTGGCCGTTGATCTTCACCGATGTTCCCACGGCGGACGACGAATTCGCCGATCAAATGGGCCTCATCTTCCTCGGCGTCATCAGCATCGGATGGGCGGCCGTGGTCTGCTACGGTGCATTTCAAATGTCGAAGCTCGATTCGTATCCGTGGGCTTTCGTCGGGGCCTGCTTTGGGTTGCTGCCGTTGCTCGCGGGAATCTTCGGCCTCATCGCGTTGAAAGATCCCCGTGTGATCGAAGGCTTCAAGGAACCCGATGGCGGGCCGAATCAAGAAGAGGCGGCCAAGAAGAAAGCCGAGGAAGAAGCCGAGGGCGAGGATGAGGACGAAGACGATGAAGACGATGAAGATGAAGACGAAGCGCCCAAGAAAAAGAAAAAGAAGAAGTACTGATCGAAACGATTTCCCGCAGTCACTTCGGCTTATCGCCGGGCATTAGTGCCTGCGCTCGGTCGCGGAACGCGGCCTTGCCACTTTGATCGAAGGTGATTTCCCAAACGCGGTCGAATTGGGAATTCTTCCAATTCGCGGGCACATCGGCCGTTTGGAACGCGCGTGCGAGATCCGGAAGTACCGAGTGGTTCCACGCGATCAACACCGTCTTTCCGGCGTATTGCGAATCGTGCAAGATCGCGTACGCCAACTTGTCCGCGTCTTCTTTTTCGCGATCCGCCGCGATGGCCAAGTTCAATTGCTTCCCCAGCGGTTCGAGCGTTTCCAAGGAACGCCGGCTTTTCCCGCTCGGTTTCGGGGCGAACAGAAAATCGGGTTTCGGGAACGGCTCGGTTCTCGCCTCGGATTTCTCGAACAAATGTAAAATCGCTTCCGCACGTCGCTTCCCCGCTTCCGATAAATGGCTCGACATCTCCGAGTCCGGCGGCTCCTCCGCATGTCGAATCAACAGCACCGTCTTGGGGTACGCCCTCGGCGATTCCTTCTTCCCCTCGGACATCACGACGAAGAATCCACCCAACAACAGGCAACCCGCCAGAACGGCGAGGGGCATCGTGGGGAATCGAAACGGCTTCTTCATAATTGGCTTGCGTGGGGGAATCACCGCCGGTATACCCGGCGTTCACATGATACGGTCGACGGACGGGTTCGGGGGAACGGAATGGCAGCCGCCAGCGATTCGTTATTGCGGAACATCGTGCGCGACGAGGGGCTGACGCGCGGCCTCGGCGACGTGGAAGCCCGAATGCTCGTGGAATGGGTGATCGACTGGGCGGAACTGCTCGCCGAGACGGCCCGCAATGAAAGCGATTCCCAATCGATGGTGAATCGGTTGTGCCGGCGTGCGAAAGCCATCGGTCGATTCGTGCAACTGTGGAACGGCCGATCGTACGGTGCCGCATCGCAACTCGCCGCCGCGGAACAATTCACTTGGCCGATGCCGACCCGAGGCAAGGTCACCCCGCCCGATCTGATGGAACACATCCTGAATTGGGAACGTGAAAAACGGCGGTGATAGCACGTGGACGACAAGCGACTTCTCTGTTCCAAATAAGTGTGTTTGTGCCGTGCCTGTGCCCTTTTCCCTGCGAAGGAATTCTAAGTTTGTAACAAAGCGGGCGAAACGAATCTCAATTGCTCGCCGCGATGTCCCGCGTACTCACCAGTTGCAGAATTCCAAACGGGTTGTGCATCGGGGTTCCCGGCTTCGAGGCGGCGCTCGCCCTCTTGTGCACGATAAAACGGGGGCCGCTCAAATCGGCGATCACGTGGCCGTCGTCGATCGGTTTCTCCCCGAGGCACACGTAGCGGATCATTTCGACGATGTCGAAATCCCCCTCTTCAACATCGCTGCGTTTCATCACGATGTCGCGCAGGCCGAGCACGTGCATGCCCATCGTCCAGATTTCGGTGTTGCCACCGATGATGGCGGCGAATGCGAAGCTCAATGCATCGGGGCTGCCATCCTCGGTCATGCCTTGCCAATGGCCTCCGCCGTGGGCGAGTACGCTGTTATCGATGAACACCCCCGCTCCACCGGCACTCACGATTGCCGACCCGGCTCGCATCATCGCCAGGGCCGAACGCATCGAACCGCCGGGGCCTTTCAAGAAGACGTTGACCTTGTAGTGATCGACGGTCGCCAGTTCTTCCTCGGTCGCCGGCTCGCGGAGAGACGATCGAAAGACGTTGGCGAACTGATCGTCCGGTGCGCCGGCACCGAATTCGATTTCCGTCTGATCCGGCAGAACGAGATGGTCGCCGGTGAGACGATACCCCACCGGGAGCTGACGAAGCAGTTCCTTCGGGTGGTTCCACGGCCCGGGGATGCGAAGCGCGATGGTAATCGGTGGGGTGGTTTCGATCATTTCATGGATCTCACGTTTGCC
Source organism: Gemmatales bacterium (assembly GCA_038211045.1). Classification (GTDB taxonomy): domain Bacteria; phylum Planctomycetota; class Planctomycetia; order Gemmatales; family Gemmataceae; genus JALHQU01. The sequence goes on along the minus strand of JBBQWA010000153.1, from coordinate 1,178 downwards.
CAGCCAACCTATGAATTATCGCGTCTTGAACGGCGGATACGCCGGGATTTCGCCGAAGAGCGTCCGCGCCAACTCGCCATCGCCATCTCCGACCGCAAGAAAAAGGTGTACGGCGCCACGCCGAACGATCGGACACGCGGCCCGGCGAATATCGTCGCTATCGCGGCGGTGTATTTTGCCGGTTCATCGGTCGGCCCGCTCCGCCGCAACCGCACGACATCGTCACCCTTCAACTTCTTCTCGGCGATCTCCCGTTCGACCGCGCACAGGGTGCGGATGAAGGCCAAGGCCTTCGTCGCTTGGGCCGGCGAAGTCTTCTGGGCCTCGTCGAACTTCCTCCGCACGTTGGCTCAGCAGCCGAGGTGGCATGTGCCGCCGTGGATGGCGTTGTAGCCGGAGTAGCCTTCAATTGAAAGACGACGCTCTTGATCCCGGTTTCTTCCGGTTTCCCCGAAGCGTTTCCGATCGGCCAGTTGATCGAAAGCCATGCAAAACCATATCGCTATTCGATCCCAGGAACTGCGCCGAAGTCGTCTCGACCGCTTCCGGCACGAACTTCGGATTCGATCCTTTCGCGGCGCGGATCGTCAACTTCTTGTTCTCGATTCGAATCGGCGGACTCGGGAACGGCCCCTCGCCGTGGACGGCGATCGTCCCGCCGTTTTCCGCCGCCGCGATGGCTTCCGATAAATTCGGATAGCTCCGGTCCAAGGGCCTGCCCGACAACTACGCCGCTGCGGTGGCCTCACGGGTCTTCGCGGAGAAACATGTCCCCGCCGCCGTGCCGCCGCTCTTCCACAACTCGTAACTGTCCGTCGCCGTGGTGCCGGAACTGGGAGACTTGCTCACGGGCGGTTGACGCATGCGGATTCCCACCTCCGAGACCAACGACACTTTCGACGCCGCGTCCCAGCTGCCGACCGAAGGAACCGAACTCGACGACCGCACCCGCCCGGACGTCGATACCGAAATCCGCTTCACGTACGACGCCCTGAAGTTCGCCGTCGGCATCTCCGTCGTCGCGGCCATCGCCCTCTTCGGCGTGGACTGGTGGTTCGTCCCGGACGCCACCCGTCCAGATCACGACGCCCCAAGCCGGACGTTTGAATTCCGCCTCTGGCTCAATAGGATCTGCCTTCAACATTAGCTGCACAAGAAAAGATTCCGGCGAAAAGAAA
>JBBQWA010000152.1:0-10484 GCA_038211045.1 Gemmatales bacterium | reverse complement strand
TCCTCGTTCCGCTGGTCATCTTTGCCGGCTTGCTCGCGTTACCCCCTTCGCGAAATTACCTCGGCAACTCCATCACCGATCTGCTCAGCGGTGCCAGCGGTCACGAGATCTGGGATCCGACGCAGATGAGCGGACTACAACGCGTGATCGGGGGAGCCATCGGACTCGCACTGACATTTGGAATGATGTTCTTACTTTGGGCAACGTTTGTGCCCGTCGGTCGTATGCTCGGTAGCTCGTTGAACAAACACCCCAATACCCTTTGGGCTTACTCGGTGAATGTCGCCGGGAGCCTCGTGGGCATTTGGCTTTTCGTGGGCTGCAGTGCACTGGGCTTACCCCCCGTGGCCTGGTTCATCGTGTTCGTGGCCGGGGCCATGTTCTTCTTGGGTCAGGGGGGTAAATCCAAACTGGTAGATCTGGGTTTGCTCGCCGTAATCCTCGGATTCGGGGCACTGGCTGGCTACGAACCAGGTTGGGGAGAAACGCGGTGGTCTCCCTATCAAAAGCTCTCGATTTACGATACGTCTCGGCCCAAGGAGGCCACCACCATATGGGGCAAAATCGGGGGTGAGCGTCGCCCTGCAACCGTGGCCAACTTCGGTACCCACATGATCGGTGTGAACAACGTCGGCTACCAAGCCACAGTGGATCATCGCCCCGGAGCGATTCCCACGAACGATCCCGAAAAGTATCCGCCCGATCAACTCGGCTATTCTCAGTACGACGTTCCGCCGAAATTGCACCCGAACCCACGGAAGACGCTCGTGGTCGGTGCCGGATCGGGCAACGACGTCGCGGGGATGCTCCGAAACGGTGCCCAATCCGTCATCGCCGTGGAAATCGATCCGGAGATCATCGCTTTCGGGAGGCAACTCCACCCGGAGAAGCCCTACGACGATCCCCGCGTTACCGTGGTGAACGACGATGCGCGTTCCTACTTCGCCACGACCACCGAGAAATTCGACGTGATCGCTTTCGGTCTGCTCGATTCTCACACCACCACAGCGATGACGAACGCCCGGCTCGACCACTACGTCTATACCCTCGAAAGCTTGCGAGCGGCGAAGAGCCTACTGAACCCGGGTGGTATCATCGTGCTAAGCTTCGAGGCCCAGAAACCTTTCATGCTCACCCGGATGTCCGGGGCACTCGAATCGGTGTTCGGTCGAGAGCCGCTGGTCTTCCGAGTTCCCCAAAACGGCTACGGTTGGGGCGGTGTGATCTTCGTCGCAGGGGATCAAGACGCCTCACGCGTTCAGATCGCCGCCGATCCGAAGCTCGATAAACTCGTGAAACAATGGCAAGCGAATCTCCCCGAAAAGCTATCCGAAAGCCCGGAACTCGCCACGGACGATTGGCCCTACATCTACTTGGAGGGGCGTCGCATCCCGATGTTGTACCTGCTGCTGGCCGGTTCGTTGCTGGCCTTGTTCGCAGTCGGAGTGCGATCCCTGAAGTTACCCCAGATCGTACGCGGTTGGGATAAGACTCAAACGCACTTCTTCTTGTTGGGCGCCGCTTTTATGCTGCTCGAAGTGCAAAACATCAGCAAAGCGGCAGTGGTTCTCGGGAACACATGGAACGTGAACGCCGTGATCATATCCGGCATCCTTTTAATGATCCTCGCCGCGAACGCGCTCTCGGCGGTGGCCCAACGCGTACCGACGTGGCCTTTCTACTTCGCCCTGATCGGAAGTTGCCTCGGTTTGTACTACCTCGATCTTGCGACATTCGGGTTTCTCCCGTATCGGCAAAAGGCGGCCGTGGTGGGTTTGCTCACCAGCTTGCCGATGCTCTTCAGCGGCGTGATCTTCATCCGGTCGTTCGCCAATGTCCAACGCAAAGATGCGGCACTCGGGGCGAACTTGTTCGGTTCGCTGGCCGGGGCACTCATTCAAAGTGTAACCTTCGTCACCGGGATCAAGGCATTGTTGCTGATCGTCGCCGGTTTCTATCTCGGGGCGATTCTGCTCAAGCCGCGGAGCGTTGCCAAGTCCGCGATGGTTTGAAGCAATAGATAATTTTGACTGCGAAGCTGGACAATGCGGGTGCCCATCGGGTATTCAATAACTACCCGATGGGAGCAATCGCATGGCCAAGCCGCTCGTGGTGGAATTCGGCAACGAAGACATCCCACTTTCGCTGGAAAAGATCGACCGCACCAAGCTCTACGGCTACGTCGATACTGAAGTGGTCGATGAATCCGGCAAGAAGTGCGATCTCGTTACCATCGCCGGGGACGGCCAAACCCTCATTTCCAAAGGGGGAACCGCCCTCGGCTACATGTCCCCCGATGGGCAATGGCGGAAGAAAGCCGATCTGGTGCCGGTCGATATCGACGGCATTCCGATCATTGCGGTGCGTTCCACCTTCGACTCCCCGGTGAAGTTGGACAAGACCGCGACCGTCGACGAATTTCTTTCGCACAATATCACCTCGATCTACCTGCTCGCCCCGGAAGAGGGCGCCCCGCTCGAACCATTGATGGATGAGTTGAAAAAGGGAACGATCTATTCGTTCCCGTTCAGCTTCCGGGGTGGCTTGGAAGCGCACGCCGGGTTCCTGTTGCTGGGTTCCGATGGCAACCTTTTCCTGCTCGTCGGCGTGCCGACGAAGCTGGAATTCGTGGGGCTGAACCAACCCGCACCGGTCGTGCCGGACGAAACGCTCCCGGACGAAGCCGAAGATGACCTGCTCGACTTCAGCTTGGTTTGAGACTTTTACCACAGAGGCCACAGATAAAAGACCGGAGAGAACCTCTTCATTATTACTCTGTGTGTTCTGTGATCTCTGTGGCAAAACTCTTCTGAACATTCTTTCGAGGTCAATAAATGCCCGAAATCAGCCTATCCAACAGCAAAGGCCGCGATGCCACGGTGATGTCCGAGAGCGTACGCTCGCCCTTACGGGTGCGTTACCTCGATGCCGAGACGCGCCAAGCCGCGAGCATCCGCTTCATCCGTGGCACCTTCGACCGCGATTTCGACGCCCTCGTGGCGCAAGCCGGTTCATCCGAGAAGGTCAGCGACTTGCTCATCCAGGGCGACCCGGAAATCGATCTCGAATCGGTGGGAATGTTCTTGCGCGATACCTCGCGGGTGTACGTGAACTCCGATCGGCAGATCGCCCACGGCGTCACGCAGATCGAAATCGTTCGCAACCCGGATGGCACCGAGAAGACGCGCCGGCCCAAGAAGGTGAGCCAATCGAATGTGAGTGCGGACAACCCGCTGAAGTGGACGGGCAAGCTCATGGCGAAGAAGGATGTCTTCAACAAGTTCGCCATGGTGTCCAAGCTGCAGATCGTACACATCAACGGCCTGACGTACGATTTCCTCTTCGACATGGCGAAGGATCTCGAAGCCAAGGGTTCGCTGCTCGCACTCGGGGCAGGGCCGAAGAGCAACCTACCGTTGATCCTCCGCCGAGGGGCCACGCCTTACCGCGGTTTCCTCGAGGGCCGCACTCGAGGCACCGAGTATTGTTTGATCCTGCACCTTTCCAACATTGAACTCAAAGCCCCGGCACCCGCCGCCACCCCGGAGGCCCAATCGTGACGCTCCTGCTCAAATCCAAGTTCGAAAAGAAACTTGGCTCCTATTCCGTTGGCGGCGCAGCTGCCGCGCTCACCGATCCGAACTGGCAAACCCGCGCCCAAGATTACCGGCGGTTGCTCGCCTAGCGGATGATCCCGCTGGAAAGCGCGGAAATTCGCAAACGGCTCCCCTCCGCGATGTACCACGTCAGTTTGAAAGTCGATGGCGAATTCAACCTGCTCGTGTTCGAGAAGGGGGAAATCTTCACCGTGAACCCCGGCGGTACCGTGCGTACCGGCTTGCCCTTCCAGAATGAAGCCATCGAGCTGTTGACGAAGGCCGGCATCAAACAAACCGTGATGGCCGGGGAACTCTTCTACCGTCGGCCGGACAAAAAACGGCCGCGCGTCCACGACGTCAGCAGGGTGGCCCGACAACCCGCGAGCCAAGCCGAACTCGAAGGCTTGCACTTCGCCGTGTTCGACGCCTTGGAGATCGACAACAAGCCTTGGCCAGGCTTCAACGATCCCGAGTGGAAGCGGATCATCGGCATGTTCACCGGCGGCAAGATGATCCAACCGGTGGAATCGATGTGGCTCAACGATATCGCTGCGATCGAAAAGCAATACAAGTTCTGGATCGATTCCGGGGCGGAAGGGGCGGTGTTGCGCAGCGAAGCCGCCGGGCAGTTTAAGGTCAAACCCCGGCACAACCTCGATGCCGTGGTCATCGGTTTCACCGAAGGCACCGACGACCGCAAGGGGATGATCCACGATATCCTGCTCGCGCTCATGCGACCAGACGGCGGCCTGCACATCCTCGGCCGCACCGGTGGCGGCTTCACTGAAGCGGATCGCCGGGCGTTCCTCAGCGACCTTAGGGACATGATCGTGCCCAGCGATTACACCGAGGTGAACGACCAAGTGGCCTACCACATGGTGCGGCCCGAATGGGTTGTGGAAGTGAGCGTATTGGATCTACTTTCGCAATCGACGCGCGGGGCCTCGATCAACCGCATGGTATTGAATTGGAACAAGGGGGAAGGGAAGTACGAGACGATACGGCGGCTCCCCTCGGTGGGGATGATCTCGCCCCAGTATGTGCGCCGCCGCGAAGACAAGGGCGTGAATCCGACCGACATCCGTATGCAGCAAGTGGCAGACCTCGTCGAAGTGCCAATGATCGACCGCGACGCCCGACAGTTGAGCCAGACCGCCAGCGAAGTGCTGAAACGCGAAGTGTACACGAAGGTGATGAAAGGCGCGACGATGGTGCGGAAGTTCGTGCTTTGGCAGACCAACAAGGAGAAGGAAAACGAAGACTTCCCCGCCTTCGTGCTGCACTTCACCGACTTCAGCCCGAACCGCAAGACGCCGCTGGAACGGGATGCCCGTGTGTCGAGCGACCGCGCACAGATCGACGAGCTATGGAACGAGATGGTCGCGGAGAACATTGCCAAGGGCTGGGAGAAAGTGGGGGGAGCGAAAGCGGAACCGGAAACATCCACCGCCGTGGCCGAAGCGAAACCGGCCCCAAAGAAGCGAGCAACGAAGAAGAAAGAAGAAGAGTAGGGGAGTTCATTCAGTCATTTGCACCGAGATCCGTCATCGATAAACGCAACCGAATTTGATAAGGGCTAGCTGTAACAATCGCACCAGTGATCAATTCATGACCGTGTCGCTGTAAGACTGTGTTGTATACCAAGAATTGTTGTGAGGTCGGCGTTCGAAACAAGCGAATGATGCCGGAATGAGGCCTGCCTTGTATAACCGCCAACTCGCCGAAATCCTTGTCCCGTGTAATCACGATCCTCTTTTCGAGAAACGCTCTTTAGAGAATGGCAATGTCACCCGGATCTTGGTGCCAGACTGTAGCAACAGAAACGACATCGAAACCCGCGTCGGTCAGCAGTGTCGACAAATCGCCTTGGATGCAAGAATCGATAAGTAACTTCATCAACCTGCCTCGGCCATGAAAGGTTGGTATTGTTCTGAGCCGACCGTGCAACTCGCAAACATCAGACAAGCTTGGATGTCCGCCAACTCAAGCCAAGGATATCCGCTCAAGATTTCTTCAGTCGTATCGCCAACGGCGAGCATTTCGAGAATGTGTTCCACGGCGAGGCGGCGACCGCGGATGATCGGCTTCCCGCCAAAAATCTCGGGATTCACCGTGATGCGATCGAGCAGTTTCATGAACGTATACCTCTGTGTGCCATTGCCATCTTACCACAAGCTCATTACTTCTTCCCCTTCGCCCGGATCACATCGACGCCCATCCACGGCCTCAGCACCTCCGGCACGATTACCGTGCCGTCGGCTTGCTGGTAATTCTCCAAGATCGCGATCATGGCGCGGGTGCTGGCCACGGCGGTGCCGTTGAGCGTGTAAGCGAAGGGCAGGGGGCCTTTCTTTTCCTTGGGCCGGTAGCGGATATTCAAACGGCGGGCTTGAAAATCGGTGCAGTTCGAGGTGCTGGTAATTTCACCGTAGTCGCCGGCGGTGCCGCGGCCGGGCATCCACGCTTCGAGGTCGTACTTGCGGTAAGCGGGGCCGCCGAGGTCGCCGGTGCAGGTGTCGATGACGTGGAATGGGATACCGAGGCCGTTGAAGATCTTCTCTTCAATGGCCCGGATTTCTTGATGGATTGCCTCGGATTGCTCGGGCGTGCAGAAGGTGAACATTTCGACCTTCGTGAATTGATGAACGCGATACAAACCCCGCGTATCGCGCCCGGCAGCGCCGGCCTCGGTACGGAAGCAGTGCGACAGGCCAACGTATTTCCTCGGCAGGTCGGCTTCATCGAAGACTTGATCGCGGTGCATGCCGCCGAGGGTGATCTCTGCCGTGGCGATCAGGCAGAGATCGGTATCGGCGATGGTATACACCTGCCGGGTCTCGGCATTGTCCCGAGGCATGAAGCCGATACCTTCGAGCACATCGACGCGGGCCAAATCGGGCGTGATCACCGGCGTGAAGCCTTCCTTCACCAGCGTGCTCATCGCATATTGGATCAGTGCCAGTTCAAGCAGTGCCCCTTCGTTCTTCAGGAAGTAGAAGCGTTGACCGGCGACCCGCGCCCCGGCTTCCAAGTCGGCGAGGTCGAGTTCGTGGATGAGATCGTAGTGATCCTTCGGCTTGAAATCGAACACCGGTTTCTTGCCGAACTCCGCGACGACCTTGTTCGAACTGGGATCGCTGCCGACCGGGGCAGAGGGGTGCGTCATATTCGGAATCGTCATCATCGCGGCGTGAAGTTCCGCTTGGACCGCTTTCAATTGGGCATCGAAGGCCGCGACCTGTTCCTTCAAACGACCACTTTCGTCCTTCAACGCCTGCTTATCTTCGGGCGTCTTCGCCTGCGGGAACTTCTTGGAAACCTCGTTCTGCTTGGCCTTGGTTTCATCCGCCTGCCGCTGGATCTGCTTGCGTTGGTCGTCAAGGGCGACGATCTTATCCGCATCGGCGTGGGCACCGCGGTTGGCGATATTCGCCTTAACGGCGGCGAGGTTCTCGCGAATGAATCCGGCATCGAGCATGGGAGATTCCTGAAGCGTGGAATAGCGTCAGGATACGGAACTCGATCCGAGCCGGAAGCGTCAGCGAAGATTGGAAACGAGAATCGTCGCTAACGCTTCAGGCTCGGATCAACGTTGTGTCGCGGCTAAACAATACGTGGTTAAGGTCGCTTTTCCAGAGGTACGAACGCGCGGTTCATCTTGCCGGTGAATTCTTGTTCCGGGCGGTAGATGCGGTTGCCGACGAGTTGTTCGAGCCAATGCGCCAACCAACCCGCGACGCGGCCCACGGCGAAGATTGGGGTGAACACGTCGGTGGGAATGCCGAGGGCTTGGTACACCGTGCCGGAATAGAAATCGACGTTCGGGTAAACGCCCTTGGGCCCATAAATACCCGCGCAGACTCGTTCGAGTTCGAGCGCGATCTCGTACAGCTTCGGCCGCGTGGTCTCGGCGAAGACGTTCTCGGCGAGTTCTTGCAACACGGTCGCGCGGGGATCCTTCACCTTGTAGATGCGGTGGCCGAGGCCCATTACTTTGAACTTCGGATCCTTGGCGATCTTTCCGTCGAGCCACATTTTCACGTTCGCCGCGGTGCCGATCTCTTCGAGTTGAATCAGCACTTCCTCATTCGCACCACCGTGCAACGGCCCCGAGAGCGAACCGCAGGCACCGGAGATCACCGAATAGGGATTCGCCAAACTCGAACCGACTACCCGGGCGGTGAACGTACTGGCGTTCATGTTGTGCTCGGCGTGCAAAATCAAACAGGCATCGAGCACCTTGCGTACCGCCGGGGTTGGTTCCTTGCCGAAGAGCATGTAGTAGAAGTTCGCAGCGTGATCGAGATCGGCGCGCGGTTCCAAAATTTCATCGCCGCGGCGGAGCCGGGCGAACGCGGCCACGAGAGTGGGGAGGGCGGCGGTGATGCGAACAGCGGCATCCCAATTCTTCGCGGCATCGTTCACTTGCCGGCACGGGTAGAACATGCCGAGGGCGGCGACGCCCGCTTGCAAGGCGTCCATCGGGTGCCCGGACGCGGGCATGCACTTGATCAGTTCCTTCATGCGATAGTGTACGGCTCGCTTCGAGCGTAGGTCGCGATCGAACTCGGCGAGTTCGCGTTGCGTCGGCAGTTCGCCTTTCATCAAGAGCCACGCGGTTTCTTCGAAGCAGCTTTCCTTCGCCAGAACTTCCACGGGAATTCCGCGATATTCCAACGTGGCGTTCTTACCGTCGATTTCGCTAATCGCCGATTTCGCGGCTTCCACGTTTTCCAAACCGGGGCGAAATTTGACGAGGTCGGCACTCATATTGGCACTCGGTGGGCGATGCGGTGTGTTACAGGCGTTATAGAAGGCGGAGCGCGGAAACGCCAAGCGAGAAGCCTCGCTTCTGGCATGCCCGATTTCAACCGCACTGTTTCACGTCCGATAATCATCATTATGTTTCCTTTGGGAGAGATCGGAGCCGCGAGCGTCAGCGAGCGAAAGTACCCTCGAAAACATAAGAAAACATCGCTCGCTAACGCCCGCGGCTCCGATAAAACATCCCCCATGAACGCACCAACTCTCCGCGCCGGCATGGTCGGCCTCGGTATGATCTTCGACGAAACCTACCGGCCGTTCTTTGAACGCGCCAAGCGGGACGGGTTGCATTCCCGCGAAACCGGGCTCGTCGAAATTGAACTCGAAGCGGTCGCATCGCGCACCGGAGCACGGGCAGAAAAGTATCGGGCCACCCTGCCCGACTTCACGAGCTTCACCGGTGAACATTCTGCCAAGGATTTGGCGAACAGCGATGTGCATATCGTGTGTGTGGCGACTCCGGACGACCGCCATTTCTCGCCCGCCGCAGCCGCGTTGAAAGCCGGGAAGCATGTGCTCATCGAGAAGCCCTCCGTGCTTTCGCTTCAAGAACTCGACGAGTTGCAGAAGCTCGCGGATGAAGCCGGGGTGCTCGCCAAGGTGGTGTATCACAAGCTGCTCGATCCCGATCACAAGAAGTTGCGAACGCTGTACCACGACGGCGTGTTGAAGCACGTCAACAACGGCTACTGTTCGCTGTTAGAACCGAAGTCGATCGGCACCGGCCAGTTCGCCGAGTGGATCGCGGGCCGCAACCCTGGCACCTACGTCGCCGTGCATTACTTGAAGCTCATCGATTTCACCTTCGGCCCCGATTGGCAACTGGCCCGCGTGAGCGCCAACGGCCAACGCGGCATCGTCGGCCCCGCCGCTGGCAACACTTGGGATTCCGTTCAGCTTCAAGTGACCTACCGCCACCCGACCGGCCGCGAGGCGGCGTTCGACATCCATACGAGTTGGGTGACGCCCGACAACTTTCCCGGCTACGTTGATCAGGAAGTTCAGTTCCGATTCGATAACGGCCTTTGGCTCGCCCATCAGCGCAAACGCGGCGTCGAACTTACGGTGGAAGGCCGCACGCCACACGAGTTGAAGAACACGCCCAACTACCACTACAACGGCACGTTCCTCGAACCGTGGGGCGAACGATCCCAACGCGGCTACGGCATCGAAGCGATCGAACGCTTCTTCCGCGAGGTGGCGTTCGTCGAACATGGTGGGCCAACGGATTTGCGATCCGAACGATTACATGCGATGAAGGAATTGAACTACAACGACCTGCGTGCCGAACGCAATTGCGTTGCCATCGTGCAAGCGATGGAAGCGATCCTCGCGGAGCACGCGGTAGGTCATCCCGGAGCGGTGGTGCTGGTGAATTCGGATGCCGGAGGTTTGGTACTACATTCGCCCGGTGGGGCGAATAATGTGCTTTACGCGGGAGCGGTTTGTTAGCCCGACGCGCCAACAAAAGGGCCGCCCGCCGTTCTGGCTCCGCTCGGCCGACGACCTCCCCTTCATGGGGACGGGTGGCTTTGCAATTTGTCGATATTTCATGATTTGCTGTCGAATTTCTCGGCAATCGATGCGATTGTGCCTAGGGAGGGGTAGGTGGGCGGAACTGAGGGCACAAAAGTCGGCTTGAGCGATGCTACTGCCGTAAAGCGTTGCCAATACTGTGGAAGCGTTCGATCTTTGGATGGGGGTTTGTGCTCTCGGTGCGGGGGCACAAATAGGATCAAATTCCCATTGGAATGATGCCGGCAAGCCCCATCCGAACTTTAATTTATTGAAATTCGTCTTGTTCCGCTCTCCGTTGGCTCACCGCATTCCCAACAACGCCCAGCCATACACCGCCGTGAAGAACACGAACAGCACCGTTAGCGTGTGGTAGCCCATTCGCAACCACCAAACGGTGAGGAATGCTTTCACGTCGAATACGGCTTGCAGGCAGAGCCGCACGCCCCAGAAGAGTGCGCCGTAGATGCAGAAGGCTTTCGCCAAACGGGAACCGGAGGCGAGTTCGTCCGCACAGAGGATGCTGACGAGGCCGAGGACGATGAT
>JBBQWA010000151.1:0-10537 GCA_038211045.1 Gemmatales bacterium | reverse complement strand
CCCGTTTTGTGTTTTGTTCCGCCGCCCCGCCAATTTCGGCGCGGTGCGCCCCCCACCACCCCGCGCGTTGCGGCGAAACGGGGAGTTGATGAAATGCTACCGCATCAGTTCTACATCATGCACTGCGCGAAGCCCGATAGCGCGATGAACGCGGCCGGGTTCAGCGTGCGTGCGGCCTCCACCACCCATGCCGCGATGCTGCGCGGCGCATTCGAGTTGCCCGCCTACGAATTGCCCATGGATCTCTGGGCGAAGAAGCCGAACCGCACAGAAGCTCCCCGGCGTTTGGCCCGGCTCCCCGGTGGGTGGATCGTTCATTCTTCGTACCTCGAAAAAGATACCACCAACCGCGATCGTTCGTACTTCACCCACGCCATCCACGATCCCTCGGCCGATCTTTTGAACGTTTTGCGCTCGTGGGGCGGCCCGACATGGGCCACCGATTATCCCGCCGGCGACCCCAAGGAATTGCCGCCGCCGAAGCCGTTCGCTACCGCACCGTTCATCGGTGATGCCGCCGTGACGATGTTCCTCAGCCACTCGCCCGCACCGGAAACCTCCTTCGACGTGCAGACGCAACCCGCACGGTTGAACGATCGCAAAACGATTCTCGAACGCTTCCTGAATGCGATTCTGCTCGCCAGCGTGCAACCGGAAGGGGGCCGCAACCGGGTGTACGTTCACGCCGAGCCGGGCCTGGTGGCGCTGTTGCTGTACGCCGCCGCTCGCTTGCTCCCGGGCAACATCGTTCACGATCTCACCTTTAGCACCTTCGAGCCGGCGCACCGCGGCCTCCGGGAATTCAAGCTCGCCACGGTAATCGGCACCTACTTAGGCCACCCCGGCAAATGGCTCGAACACGAGTTCACCGCAATCCGCGGCTTCGGCCTCGATACCTTCCAACCGCAGCATTCTTCGCCCGAACTCGCCACCGCGATCCCCGGAGTTTCCCAACTCATCGAACTGGCCGCGGCGGGGCACTGGCGAACCGTGGATACCGTAAAAACCCTCGCCGGGCCGGGGGGCGAAGCCTTGGTGCGAATCGCCTCGGCGATTCCCCTCACGCAGGCACTCGAACGCCTCGAAGCCGATCAACCCACGGCGGACGACCTCCTCCACTTGGCTCGGAACCCCGGCGGCATGGCTCAATTGCAGGCCCGCGAAGCCCGTGTATGGCCCCACATTCGTAAGTACGCTCCATCGAACTCCGCAATGTTGGATGCCTTCGCCCCGTGGTTCGTCGAACCGGAGCGCATCCTCGATTTCCGCAACGCCGCGATCGAATCATTGAAGAACCGCGATCTCGGTGGCTGTATCGCCCATTGGAATGTTATCGCCCGCACGGTTCCCTCGGCGGCCCTCGCGGAGCACCTCACGGAGTTGTTGCGTTGGCCCAAGGGTACATTAGAGAAGCTTCCCACGGCATTCCGCGCATGGTTGCGGCGCGAATGCCAAGAGCGTCTCACCGGCCTGCCCAAGGAGATTCTGCCGCTGGTGCGACCCGTGGATGAAGCCGAGTGCGAAACGATCCTCGGCGATGTACACCTTCCCCCGGCGTGGCGTTCCACGGGCATTCTCGTGCTCTTGAGAAAGTCCGAATCGCGGGAAGTACCCGAGGAGTTGCGGAACCTCGCGGCGATTCACTTATCGAAGGCCCCGCCCGAGGTACTGGCGGCGTACTGCACTTCCGCTTTCGAGAACCGCGAGAAGCACCCGGAACTGTGGAACACTTTGGCGTCGTGCATTTCGCCGGTGCCATTGTTCGATCGTTTGATCGCGGCCGGGGATGCGGTGCCGCAGAAGCGCTGGCGAATGTTGGCGGAAGAGTTGCAGCCGTTCGCCCCGAATGCGGATCCGCAGTGGAAGATGAATGGCCGCCGGGCGCGTTGGTTGTACGCGTTGGGCGCGAGCGCGGAAACGGTGCCGCATTGGCGGCTCGCGGTCGCCCCGTTGGATGGGCGCTTCTTGGTCGGCGATTATTCGCAGGATGCGGATTGGGCCGAACTTCAACAGTGCCTGCAATCGCTGGGCGCCGCGGCGAACGCCGTGCCGGACGACGTTCGGCTGAAGCTTTGGGCGTACGCCATCGTTCGCGCAATCCTCCACGATCCATCGGTGCGACGACAATATTCGGAAGAAGATGTTCACCGCGCCTTTTGGGCCTTCGGAGTACCGCCGCCGCCTCTACCCCCACCGCCGCCCGAACCGGAGCCGATGTCGTTCGATCCATTCGCTTCGGTGGAGGAAGAGCCGTACATCGAAGCGGAATCGGAAGAGGAGGCGACCTTCCGTAAGAAGAAAGCGAAACCGAAGAAACAGGATCGCTCGGCGAGGGTGATCCTCGGCATCATTGCCGGGATTCTCGTAATGATCCTCGTGCTCGCCATCGTGGCGTGGCCCAAGATTCAAAAGGCGTTCCAATGATACTCGGATACCGCACTACGCTGGCGCTCCTCGCCCTACCCTTCGTGGCATTTGCCGCGGCGAGTATCGTCCAAAGCTATCGCTCGATCGCCGGTGCGAACGTGGCGAAAAGTGAGCCGCTTCCCCCGATCGAAGATTTCGCCAAGAGCCGCGAACGCACGGCTCGCAGCGCAACCGCTGCCCAAAGCATCGGCGCGATCGCGTTCGCCTTTTCGCCCGAAGAAACGGCGGAAACCCTGCCGGACGATATGCGCAAGCTCGCCCGCGGCACCGCGGAACGCAACCAAGTGTGGGAGAATCTGCGGATGTTCCTTACCGAACCAAAAGCGGCCAAATACAAGGGAACCCTGGCGAAATCGTTCGAGAACGCCTCGAAGTGACGGCGGCTTTCCCAATTCTGTAATATCTTTCCCCCGTGGCGTGTTCTCTCAATGCGGGGGTGAAACGTGCCCGACGGTGCGGCCTCAAACCGATTGAACGAGTGGGTGTTGGCTACGGCGCCGGGGGCCGTCGCTTATGCGCGGTCGCTGCTGCGCGATCCGCACGACGCCGAGGACATCGTTCAAGATTGCTACCTGCGGTTACTGGCCAAGGCACACGCGTACGATCTGCCCCGCGATGGAATGAAGCTGCTGCTCGCCTCGATCTCGAACGCCAGCATCAACCTGCGAACGCGGCACAAGCCGACGTTCGGCTTCTTCCGCAGCGACGATGGCACCCTCGACGATCCGCAGGATCGCACGGCGATTCCCCCGGAAGATGTGGTGATCGGCAACGAGTTGAACGGGGCGATGGCCGGGGCCTTGAAGCAACTACCGCCGCAACAGCGGGCGGCCGTGGAACTGAAAGCAATGGGCTATTCGCAGAACGAGATCGCCGAGATGTTGAACACCACACAATCGAATGCCGGGGTGTTGATCCACCGGGCACGGCAAGCACTCGAAGTACTATTGGCGAAGTTCTTGCAAGGGGAGGCCGCACCGTGAACACGCCGAACCCCGAACATCCGATCGATGGCTTGGTGCGCGAACACCTAAACCGCGAAGCAGCGAAGGTCGATGCCGCTGAGATGATGCGGCGAGTGCGAACACAACCCGCCACGATCACCCGGCGGAAGTGGCTGCGCGCGACGGGCCTCGGCTTGGGCGGTGGTATCGCCGCCGGGTTGGGCTTGGCCTTCTACCTCGGCGCCGAAGTCGCCCCCGCGAAGTTGGCCACGGCGGAGGAACTGTTGCGCGAAGCGATGGAAAGCCACGAATCCAGCCCAGCGGATCGCTGTTACGAGATCGATGCCAACTGGGAAGCGACGGCCTTGCAACGCCGATTCCCCTTCCGCCCCATCGCTCGCAAGGCCAAAGTCTGGACGCGCGGCGATCAATTCTTCGTGCAATCTCGCTTCGAAGACGGCGCCGAATGGAAATGGGGCCAAGAGCAATCGGGCCGCGTGTGGATCGCCCCGAACCGCAAGCGCGTGCTGATTTTTGAAGCCGATGAACTCGCCGAGCCGCTGGCCCGCTTCTGCGATTTGATGAGCTTGCGGCTCGTGAGTACGCTCGCGGAACTGTTGGAGAAATACGACTTGCACCGCCTCGATTCGGGGAAGCCGGGCGAAGCGATCCGCATTGATGCGAAGTTCCGACCGCAGCCGAACAACCCGTTTCCGCGCTTCGGCCGGGTGGAACTGGAACTCGACCCGATTACGAAGATGGTGCGGAACGCCGTGCTGCACCGCGAAGTGATGGGAGATTCCCTCGGTTCGATCAACTTCAAACTGTTGGAAGTGGGATCGTTACCGAGCGAGTTGTACGAATACCGCGGTCACGTCGATGCGAACGCGGAGCGGATGTACGCTCCGGTTCCACCGAAGGGGCCGCAACCGCCGATCGATCCGCGGGCGAAGTTCCGCGAGGAATGGTTGAAGCGTTGGCAGAAGTGATTCAGAGAGCGCGGGCGTTAGCCCCCCGAGGGTTTTGGTACTCGGGGGGCTGACGCGGTCCGCTCGCCGGTGCAAATGAAATAGACCGTTGTTCTCACGATAATAACAATTCCAAGTCTTCGCGTTTGAGTTCGGAAATCAGGCTTCCTTCGCCGCCGAGGATGGCTTCGGCCAAGGCCCGCTTCGTTTCCTGCAACGCCAGCACCTTTTCTTCCACGGTATCCTTGGCGATCAAACGGTAGGCGAACACCGGCTTGGTTTGGCCGATGCGGTGGGTGCGGTCGATGGCTTGCGCCTCGGCGGCCGGGTTCCACCACGGGTCGAGTAGGAACACGTACTCCGCCGACGTAAGATTCAAACCGACGCCCCCGGCTTTCAAACTGATGAGGAAGACTTTGCAATCGGCATCGCTCTGGAAGCGTTCGACGCGGGCTTGGCGATCGTTCGTTTTACCGTCGAGGTATTCGTACACGATCTTCTCTTTATCGAGCCGTTGCTTCACGATGGCGAGCAGCGAGGTGAATTGCGAAAACACCAGCAATTTGTGCCCTTCCGCGACGATCTCGCGGAGTTGCGGCAGCAGCACATCGAGCTTGGCGCAATCCTCACCGGTGCGTTTCTTATCGATGAGGCCGGGGTGGCAGGCGGCTTGGCGGAGCCGGAGCAACGCTTCGAGCACTTGGATTTTGGAACGGTTCAAACCCACGGTGTCGATCTTCTTCAACAGCGTGGCGCGGTAGTGGTCGCGGAGTTCGTTGTAGAGTTTGCGCTGGGCCGGTTCCAAATCGCAGAAGACGGTTTGCTCGGTTTTCTCGGGCAAATCCTTGGCCACTTGGCCCTTGGTGCGGCGGAGGATGTAGGGGCGCAGCGCCTTGGCCAAGAGTTCGCGGGTTTCGGCGGGCGGGTTCCGCGCTTGGCCGGCGCTGCCGAAGAGCGAGGCGGCGCCGAGCATGCCGGGGTTGAGGAATTCGAAAAGCGTCCAGAGTTCTCCCAAGTGATTTTCGATCGGCGTGCCGCTGAGGGCGAGCCGGTGATCGGCACGGACGAGCCGCACCGCTTTGGCCGTTTCGGTATCTGCGTTCTTCGCGGCCTGGGATTCATCCAAGATGCAAGTATCGAACTGCAGCTCGGCGAATAGGGTCGCGTCGTTGCGCAAGATTCCGTAGGTGGTGAGAACGATATCGTATTGCGGGAAGGTTTCCCCGGTGCGGTCGCGGGGCGTGCCGGTGTGATCGAGCACCTTCAAACGGGGGGCGAACTTTTCGGCTTCGTTCTTCCAGTTGAACACGAGCGATTTGGGCACCACGATCAGGGTCGTGCCCGTTTTCTTCCCGGCGAGGTAGGCCAGCACTTGCACCGTTTTGCCGAGGCCCATATCGTCCGCGAGGCAGCCGCCGAAGCCGAACTTGCGGAGGAATTGCATCCAGCCGAGGCCTTCCTTTTGGTACTCGCGGAGTTCCCCCCGGAAGGATTTGTGCGGCTCCACCGGTTTGATGCCATCGAATTTGCGGAGTTGTTCGCGAGCCTTGGCGAACTGTTGATCGAAGTTCACTTCGGGCCGCGTGGCGATGAGCGCATCGAGCAACCCGACTTGGGTTTTGCGGAAGCGAACGCTATCCCCTTCGACGGTACCCAACTTGGCGAGCAGCCCGTACTTCTCCATCCATTCTTCGGGGAGCATGCCGATGTTGCCGTCGCCGAGCACGATGGTATTTTCCCCTTTGCGCAGTGCCCCCAAGAGCACCGGGAGCGAAACGATCTCCCCATCGAAATCGGCGCTGGCGTTGAGATCGAACCAATCGACGCCGGAACTCACTTCGATTTTGAACTCGCCGGCCTTGCGGTAGAGTTTGCCATCGGCTTCGACGCTCCAACCGATGGCCGTGAGTTCCCGAACCACTTTGGAAAGTAGGTTACTGCGGAGCACCTTAACCTTGCCGGTGTTCGCCCACCCTTCGCTGAACCCCCGTTTATCCATTTCCGCGACGGCGGCTTTCTCGAACGCGGCATCGCGGAGGTAGAGTTTCTTCGCCTCGCGGTTGAGCACGCCGCGACCCACCTTCTCTGCAGCCACGATTTCCCCGGCGTAATCGAACGAGAGATCCCCTTGCAGCAAATTCTGGCCGCTGTTTCGCTCAAACGCTTTGATGGCCAATCGTGCTTGCGCTGGAACTTCGACTTCTTCGTACTGCATCTCCTTGGGAATATCGAGCTTGGGCAACTTCGGGATCTGCATCAAGTGCGTTACGAAATCGTCGGCCTGCTGCATCGGAATAACGATGTCGCCTTGGCGTTTGAACATCGTGAGCCAAGCGAACGTGCCGCGATCCTCGAACGGGGCGAACGTGCCTAGGCGGATGGCGATTCCGGGAACGATCAAATCGAAGGCCGAGAGCGGGAGTTTTTCTTCGCCACGCTGCATGACCGCCGACATGGACCAACCGCTCTCGGTTTTGTGGGGTTCGAAGGGCAGCGCCAATTCCCAGGCGGCGCCGGGATCCTGCGCCAAGGGTACGAGGTTCTCGTGATGCTGATTCTTCCACAGATGGAGCCGTTCGGTGCGCGCGAGCATCGGCAAGAGGGTTTCGAGTTGCAGGCTGTTCAGTTGGAAGGTATTCGTGCGCTTGGACGAGGAATGCGAATAGCTGTAGGAATCGCGCGTGCCGGTTCCTTCGATCAGAGCCACGAGTTGGCGATCGTTGGAGTCGCGGAGTCTGGCCGTTTCGGCGCTGGTCAAAGCGCGATCCTTGGGTTTTCCCCACGCCCCGGATTTCAACCGTTGCTGCACCAACATGTGCAGGACCAATTTTTCGTGGCGCACGCTCTGGGCGATGTCCACGGCGAAGATTGGCCGAAACTCGGCAGCCTTTCGATCTTCAGAATGCGCATTCAGCTTCCGGCGCAGTTCGTCGAGGCTGTACATCCACGCCGGGCGCGGCGGAGGTGGGGGCGGAAGTACAGGTTTCGGAGGCTGTGGGGAAGGGTGGTGGCCCACATGTATGGATTCTCGCCAATATTCGCTGTCGTCATCGTCTTCATCGAGGATGATCGATTTCGGTTGTGCGAGTACCACGCGATTGGCGAAATCTTTACCTTCAGAGGCGAGGATCGTCGCCCAAATGTGCTTGCAAATAGAACCACCATCGGCGTACGCGCACGCGCAAGAGACATGCAGTTCCCGGCCTTCCAAATTCAAATACACACTGTAGAGTTCCGATCCCGCCACGCTCGCGGTAATCAGATCCGGCTCGGCGATCTCGATACGAACCTTGCGGTTTTTGAAATAGGCGTTGCCCCGTGCCCGGATTTCAATGCCCACGAAGCGCGATAATGCAAAGGAGATACTCATTCGGAACAGTGTACCGAACCAGGGGGAGAATGCGCAAGATGGCGTGAGGTGAATTCGATCCAAACTATTCCGGGCCGACGCTTACACCCAAAACGAAGAGCATCATCCCCAAATGCATCTTCACGTGCAGGCCTTCGCCACCGTACACATCGGTGCGGTAGAACGGGATCAGTTCCTTCTTCGCCGCGAGCGGCAGCGGGAATTCGCGGCCGGACATCATCGTGGCGAACGGTATGAACTTCTCCTTGTGTATCACCGCGTTGAATACGACGGCTTCGGCTGGCTTCAACGCCATGGCCTTTTCAATGCGAACTGCCGCATCCGGGCCGATTGCCAAGTAGGCCGCATCTTTGGTGAATGCCACGAGGAGCTTATTCTTCTCGCCGAACGCCTTCTTGATTTCTTCCGGCATCGAATCGATGATCGCCACGGCGTGGGCTTTGGTATCGCCGATTTTCACCGCCTCGTATTGGATGCGCTCCACGATTTCCTTCGTCGCATTCTTCAACACCGCCCGGAACGCCTTCTCCGCGAAGGGCATGGTGAGATTCATGGAACGATCCCCGGTTGGCGTGCCTCGATTCTAACGGAAGCGCGAGCTACCGTGCAAGGAGCGCCGAGGATTTTCTTCCGTGGGAGTTGAGAGACCATCAGGAATTCTTGGGCTGAACATCCAGCATTCGGGCGTGCGCTAAATCGGGAACGATTTTCTCGGAATCGTTACTACTCTCTGTTATATTTAACCTACTTCACTCAATCTACCCACAACGCACTCTCCGAAACCTTGTTGTAATACACCGATATTTCTTGCCTCGAAGGACGCCGTATGAAGATCATGGCTCGAACGCTCCTACTGCTCGCAGGGATGACCGCCGCAAGCAGCGCGAATGCGCAAACCCCGTATTATTGGGACTCTGACTTTAACAGTGCCGGTAACAGTTCCCTCACGGGCGCTGGGCTCGGCGGAACGGGTTTCTGGGACACGTTTGAGCTTAACTGGTGGACCGGCACCGGTGCGGACACGGCGTGGGTCAACGCCGGCAATAACACCGCGGTGTTCTGGGGCACCGCGGGAACGGTCACGATGAATTCGGGGATCACCGTCGGCGGGCTGAACTTCAGCACCACGGGCTACACCGTCACCACCGGTGTGAACACCCTCACCTTCGGCAATACCAATAACGCCATCCTCTTCAATAACATCGCCGCCGCGACTATCAATGGCACCGTCGGGGGCGCCGGAAACGTCAGCCTGACGGCTCTCATTGCTACGACGTCTGGCACGCTCACACTGAATGGTGCATCAGCCGGCGGTTGGTCAGGAACGACCACGATCAACAACGCAATCACCGCATCGCTCTCGCAGGACAACCAAGGCCTGTTGAACACCTCCGGAATCACGCTCAATGGCGGCGGCATCACTCTGACGAATACTTCGGCCGCCGAGGCATTGCTCGATCGCGTTTCCGACTCCGCGCTGATCGCCTCGAACGGCGGCACGATTACATTTACGAACACCCCAAGTGCCAACAACTACGCCGAAACGCTCGGTTCCGTCAACCTCGCCAGCGGCCAATTGAACTTGACGCTCACGTTGAACCAATCAAGCACAGGTAGTCAAACCCTAACGCTCGCCGGCCTGACTCGAACCAGTGCTTCCAACACTTCCAGCATTGGCTTCGCTTCCGCGAGCGGCTTGAACATCACCAAGAACATCGTCGTCGTCACCGGTGCCACCGCAACAACCACAGGTCAAATCATTGGCCCGTGGGCCACGACTGGCACCACGGCCGCTGCTCAAACCGACTACGCCGTGTACAACAGCTCGGGTCAAGTCGTGCCCGCCGCGATTGTCGGATCCGCAGAAACCGCTTGGACGACCGCAACCGATGCATACACCCTCAGCTCGAATGCAACCCTTACAGCCACACGAACGATTACTGCACTCCGAAACAGCAACACTGGCACGACTCCCACTCTGACGTTGGCCGCGGGTGCTAACTTGGAAACGTACGGCGTGCTCAACGGTGCGATTGGGTTCACCGTGGCACCCGGCACTGGCGGTGTCTTAACGACGCCGACTGGCGGTGGGAATCTGTACCTCACCCCAGGCAACGCTTCCATCACCGTTAGCGCCCCGATCAACAACAATAGCGGCGCGGTGACGGTGGTTAAGAGCGGCCTCGGCAACCTGACCCTCAGCAGCACCACTAGCGACTTCAGCGGCGGCGTCGTCATCAACGCCGGAACAGTGGTTGCCTCTGCTAACACCAATTTTGGCGATGTTGGCGGCGGCATCACCATTAACGGTTCTGCTATTCTTCAATTGGGCTCTGTGAGCTACGCGCGTTCTATTACACTCAATAATGGTGCCATCCTTTCCTTCAATGGTGCCAACCCAATTTTCACTGGAAATGTGACGGGAACCGGTGGCATCGCCATGAATAGTGGATTCGGCAGCCAAGAGACATTCAGCGGAGCCGGCAACAATTTCGAAGGCCCGGTCATCATTGGTAGCACGGGCACGGGGGGTCAGGCCTATCGGTTCCAATTCGGCAGCTTCGCCGACAGCGCAACGGCCAATGGTCGCATCCGGTTCATCGCGAGCTCAGTCAGCCATGCCGACGGTTCCGTATTCCAGTACAACGGCACAACGAACCTGACTATCGCCAACCGGCAGTTCGAAATCGCTTCCACCGGCAGCACCCCCACCAACGGCCACCAGATCCGCAACAACAGCAGCAATAATTCCACGCTCACCATTAGCTCGGATCTCATCGTCAGTACCAGTACTGCCCAAACGCTGTCCCTTGGCGGAAGTAGTACAG
>JBBQWA010000150.1:0-10636 GCA_038211045.1 Gemmatales bacterium | reverse complement strand
AGTGCCAGAAAAATTTGCCAGACCCGCTAAGACGCCTCATTCCTTTTCCGGCTTGCCCACGGCGGCGGCGGTGGCTTCCAGTTTGATGCGGGCCGCTTGCACGCGTAGGCTCTTCGACAGTTTGCCTTCGGTGGGGATCAGCAACTTCACCGCGTCGAGGGAGTTGGCCGCGGTCGTGTGGATGGCCAAGAGGCGGGGGTAATCGGGCGAACCGACCGGGATGTTCTCCTTGGCCGTTTCCAAATTCGGCAGGAATCCGGATTGGATCAGCGAGGAAAAGTGGTCGCTCATCTCGACGACGCGATCGGCATCGTCGAGGTCGATCGCACGCTTCAACTCGCGGCCGAGGCGGTTGGCCACGCTTTGGCAATCGGCGGCGCGCTCGAGATTCGTGTTGGCATCGCCGAGGCGAACGCCCTCTTCGATCAATTCTTCGAGCAAACGCCGATTCGATTTCATCAAGCCCAAATGCTCGGCGGCCGTGGTGGGGCCATTCGCGTTCTGAGCTGCAGCCCAAGCCGAGATTACAGCGAAGGCGATCAAGAATAGCGGGGTGCGAATTTTCACGTTACACCCCATTCAGGATCGGTTCGAGTTTGCGGCGGCCTTCGCGGGACGTTTCCGCCATCTGCTTGAGATACTTTTGCGCTTGGGGTGGCGCTTCGCCGTGGAGTCGCTCGGCTTCGGCCACGGCCTCGGCGAGTTTCGTATCGGCGGCTTTCAAAAGCTTTTGCTTTTCCTCCGCGTCCATGTGTTCCGGGAGGCGCGTGGCTTGTTTCACGATGCCTTCGTTCACGGCCCGTTCGTACATGCGGGCGAGGCTGCTGAGTTCCTCGGCCGGGGCCACTTTATACAGATCGCGGGTTTCGCCGCGGAGGTCGGTGGCCCAATCGGTCCACACCCGCAAACGATCCGGGGCGGAATCGGCCCGGGCCAGCTTCACCACGTTGCCCAATTCCTTGTTCAAAAGCTCGTGCCGGGGTTTCTCGGCGAGTTCCGGTTGCGGCTGCTTCTTGCTGAAGTAGAAGAAACCGCCGATGCCGAGAACGACGAGGGCCGCAACGCCGGGGAGCGGGCTTCGCATCCATTGGCGATAGGCGGGAACTTTGGACGATGGAACGGAGAGTTGGTCGTTCAGCGACGCGATCAACTTCGCCTTGGCCCTTTGGCTGGAAGGAACTGGCAATCGTGCGAGCAACGCATCGAGTTTCACCGCCTTCTTCTGAGCGGTTCGGCAGGCGGCGCAACTGGCGAGGTGTTCGCGCAGTTCCTCGGTCGGCTCGGGTGTGTATTCCAAGGCGAGGATTCGGTTTTGGCAAGCTTCGCATTTCATGGTCGTACTTCGTTCTCGGGTTCCAACAATTGCACCAACTTCTGGCGGGCTTTGAACACTCGCCAGCGGGCCGTCTCCTCCGTGATGCCCATCACCGCGGCCACTTCCTTGAATGATAAATCCTGTTCCGCCCGCAGTAGCAAGGCCGCCCGGAAATCGGCGGGCAGCGCCCGCACGGCGGCTTGCACCTTCGCCAATGTTTCGCGATCCTCGGCCGTCGCGGCGGGATCGTCTTGCCCGCGTTCGTCCGGAGCATCGTCCGGGAGAACCGCCGTGGTTCGGCGTTGGCTCCGCTTCAGGTTCACAAAATTGTTGTGACCGATGCGGAACAGCCATGCCCGGAAGTTGCTGCCGGCCCGAAACGTTTTCAAGGCCACCAGAGCTTTGAGGAACGTTTCCTGCGTGAGATCTTCGGCCCGGTGGCGGTCGCGGGTCATCTGGAACAACCAGCGGAACAAGCGATCCCAATGGGCGGAAACAATTTTGGCGAACGCCGTGCGATCCCCGGCTTGGGCGGCCAAGATCGCTTCGGTTTCCTCGTCCGGGGGGAGGGCATCCGTGTCGTGGTTTGAGGTCACGCGGCGTAACATTCGGTGGGCACCGGGTTTCGGTTCGGTATGGCGATGCATACTTTCGGCCCGGCTCCCGCTGCATTCCGCCGGCCTCCGCCGACTATACCCGATGCAACCGAATCCGGGGCATTCCGTTGGCGCGAATTCCTTCGAAATACGCTTTGGGCTACTTCGCCTCCGGCCGCAGAATCCGCACCGCCTCCCCGATCCAAAGAACGAGCGACGTGATGCCGAGTAGGGCGAACCAATCCCACACACCCAATGGCACGGTGCGGAAGACTTCGCCGCCGAACTGCACGATCAGAATCTGGCCGCCCAAGATCGCGGCGGCGATGGCGAGGAAACTCCAGTTGTTCCCGAGCGTGGGAATCACGGAGCCGCTTCGCCCCATCGCTTTCGCGTTGAACAGATTCCAAAATTGCAACAGTACGAAACCGGTGAACAGGATGGTTCCGGTGCGGGTGGGAGTGTCGTCATTCGGAAGGTTCCCCGCGATGCGTTCGTAAAGGATCGCGCCGAGGAGAACGAGTAAGAACGCTCCGCCGACGCCGAAGATACTGCGGGCCATGCGGCGGGTGACGATGAACGCATCGGGCGAACGGGGCGGTCGATGGAGTACGCCTTCGTGCGGCGGTTCGGTGGCCAAGGCCAACGCCGCGAAGGTATCCATCACCAAATTCACCCAGAGCATCTGCATCACGGTGAGGGGCAGATCGTAGCCGAGGAACGGCCCCAACACCGCCAAGCCGAGCGCGACCACGTTGATCGTGAGTTGGAACAGGATGAACCGTTGAATGTTCTCGTACAGCGATCGGCCCCAGCGCACCGCGTTCATGATGCTCGGGAAGGAATCGTCGAGGAGGATGATGTCGCTGGCTTCCCGGGCCACGGCGGTTCCGGTGCGGCCCATCGCCAAGCCGACATCCGCGTAGTTCAACGCCGGGCCATCGTTGACGCCGTCGCCGGTCACGGCGACAACCTCGCCGCGGGCCTTCAACAATCGCACCAGCCTCAGTTTGTCCGCCGGGCGGGCGCGTGCGAGGATGTGCAGGTCGCCCACGATTTCGCCCGCCTGTTCGTCGCTCATCGCGGCGAACTCTGCCCCGGTGAGAGGCAACCGCGTTTCAATAAGGCCGATCTGCCGGGCGATTTCCCGCGCCGTCTCGGCGTTGTCGCCCGTGACGATCTTCACCTCGATCCCCGCAGCGTGGCAGGCCGCGATGGCGCGGGGAACATCCTCGCGAATCGGATCGGCAATCGCGGTGAGGCCGAGCCAAACGAGGTTGGAAGCGAGCGATTCAATGTTGGACTTGTCCCCCTCTCCCCCGGCGGGAGAGGGGAGTTTCGATCATTTCCCGATACGCCAAGGCGAGCGTGCGCATGCCGCGGGATTGGTATGCTTTCAGCGATTCGGCAATCGCGGTGCGATCCATACCCGTTAGCGTGCGGATACCGTTATGCGTTGCGATGCTGCCACAGCGTTCCAGCACGATTTCCGGTGCCCCTTTCACGTGGAGCACGCCGCCGAGCGTGGCCATGAACTTGCGTTCGGTGCTGAAACCCCACTGGTGTTGAATCTCGAATGCGTTGCGCGCCGCTATGTAATCGATGCCTTGGGAATCGAGCCACAGAAGCAACGCGCACTCGGTGGGATTGCCCACCGGCTTGGTCGGTTCGCCCGGAACACGGGAGAGCTGAGCGGTGCTGTTGGCCGAGATCGCTTCGATCACGAGTTGCCGCAAGGCGGGTGCCTCGGGAAGCGACGCGGAAGCGCGGGAATCGAACACGGTTTCAAACAATCGCATTTCGTTCAGAGTGAGTGTGCCAGTTTTATCCGAACAGATCACCGTGGCGGCGCCGATGGTTTCGCAGGCATCCATCCGCCGCACGAGGGTATTGCTCGCCGTCATCTTCCGCATGCTGTAGGCCAAGCTCAGCGTCACGCTCATCGCCAAGCCTTCCGGCACGGCCACGACGATGATGGTGACGGCGATCATGAAGTTCCGCAGAATCTGGCGGGCATCCGAACGATCAAACCAATCCCCCGGCGAGGTGGGAATTATCGAAACCGCGAGGCCAATGCCATGGAACACGCCGAAGAAGGCGATGCCGAGGGCGATGGAATACAACCACGATTTTCCGCCGCCGAGCCACGTCGGGCGTTCCTTTTCCCAACCGGCCACCGCGAACGCATCGTACACAATTGGAAGCCAGACGTTCACGAGTGCGATCGCAGCACCGGCGAAGAGGGCACCGAGGAAATACCATTCGCCGGGGTTCAATTCGATCGTACCGGAGGCGAACCCCCGAACGAACAACGCGGCGAACACGATCAACGCGATACCGAAACCGACGACTCCGATGATACGGCTCAGCTTGGCGAGCTGCTTGTTGAGCGGGGTATCGTTGTTCGATTGTTCGATCGACTCGCGGAGCGTGCGGCCGATCTCGGTGCGGTCGCCCACGGCGGTGACGGTGAAGTGGCCGTAACCATCGACGACGGTGGTGCCGCGGAACAATGTCTTCGCGACGGCTTTCTCGCTGGGAATGGCTTCCCCCGTGAGCTTGGCTTCGTTCACCAACAAGCCGACCGATTCGGAAATCGCACCGTCCGCCGGAAGTTCCTCGCCGACTTCGATGAACACGCAATCGCCGACTACCACATCCCGCTTGGGTACGTACGAGTAGCCGCCGTTGCGGAACACCTTCACCGGGATGTCGTCGCTGGTGGTGTTGAGGATGTCGAACTCGCGGGCGGCCCGGTGCTCGTTCCAGAAAGCGAGAAACGTGGCGAGGAAGATCGCGGCGAGGATGCCGAACCCCTCGGCGATCTTGCCGTCCAAGGCACCAACGGCGATGGCGATGCCCGCCGCAATCATCAGGATGCGAATGACGGGGTCGTCGAATTTCGAGAGGTATTCCTTCCACCACGGCGTTCGCGGCGGGGGCGTCAGTACGTTCGTTCCGTGCTCGGCGCGGCTCGCGGTCACTTGAATATCGGTGAGTCCGCGGACAGTTTCAGGCATTCGTGGCAATTCCAGTGGGTGGTGCGGAATCCGGAATCGGCCGGGCAAGCGGGAAGTGAAATTGTACGGTTCGATAGGGGCAAGGGCACGCCATCAGCCCGGGTAAACGAACCGTGTGAAACTGCGAAGGGAATTGAAATTTACGCTATCGAGGAACCCACGAGTATGTTGTACCCGGCGTGGACACCCACCGCGATGCCCAAGCCCCGGGTGAGGTAGAGCGCCGAAAAGACCAACCCGGCGACGGTGCGGAAGTAGAACACGATGGGCACCATCGATTCCCCGGCTGGCCCCAAGTGGTGCGCCGCCGAAAATGCCAGCGACGCCAAGACCGCAGCTACCAATATCGCAACGATCTTCGGCAGAATGACCCGGAGGATCAATGCGATCACGCTGAACAGCCCGAGCCGGAACAGCACCTCTTCGTAGATGCCCGCCCCCAAGTAGTTCACCACCTGACCGACCGCGAGCGGATGGAACGGCACACTGGCCAGCGGTATCCCGCTCTGTTCCATCAGCGGCCGGAAGTTGCGGCTCAACGCCCAAATCCCCACCGCGAAGACGATACTTTCGATGCACATGCCGAAGATGGTGCCGAGGGGATCGCTCGGGCGATCCGCCCAACGCAGCCAGGCGAGAATGAGCAGACCACCGAGGATCAAGGCGGGTGCGGCCCACATAATCGGTAAGCCGAACTCCGCGAGGCGTGCCCGTGCCCAAACGTCGGCACCGTTGCGCAGCGAATCGGGGTTGCCTTGGCTGAGGTGGTGAACGCCGAGTTCGTAGGCCAACAGCAACGGCGCCACGAAGAGCCAAGAAGCCCACGGGTGTCGGGTTGCGCTGAAGTAACCGGTCATGGTATTTTGCTTGTTCCCCTCTCCCGCCGAGGGAGAGGGGAACTAAACCAAGTCAAGCCAAATCGGGGTAGCTCATGCCGAAGAGTTTCCGGCGTTCCCCCGTGGAAAGCGTCCGCACGATGCCGCCGAACTCGGCGTTCATCAGGTCGATCACTTCGGGCTTCGGCAAATGCTTCCCTTCCGGATCGGTGAGCACCGCGACCACCGGCCGACCGGTCGCACGCAGATTCAAACGATTCGGGTGAACCCCGGCGACCACGGCGCAACGGCCATCGGTAAGTTCCACCGCGGTACCGATCGGGTGGAAGGTGAGGTGCAACAGGTGCTCGGCGAAGTCCTTGTCGAGCTTGCCGTTCTCGGCCTCCATCAGGGTATCGGTCAGGGCGTTACGCGGATCGTGGGCCGGGCGGTGCGGCCGATCCGAGCACATCGCGGCGTACACCTCGCCCACGGAGAGGATGCGGGCGAGTGCGGGGAGCATCTCGCTGCGGCGGCCCATGGGGTAGCCGGTGCCATCGAGGCGTTCGTGGTGCATACCGATGGCCTCGGCGATCGGCCCGAGTTCGGGCATCAACTCGCGGAGCAAATCGGCGCCGTTGCCGGGGTGCCGTTCGATGAGCCGGCGTTCCCCGGCGGTGAGCGTGCCCGCCTTGCCGAGAACCTCGGCGGGGATTGTCAGCATGCCCACGTTCATCATCAGTGCGGCGGCGACGGGCACCACCGGTTGCGAGTTCCACTCGAAATCGTGCGATACCATGCGGGCCACGACCTGCGCGGCCGTGAGCGAATTCGCGGCGACGAACCGGGGAACCGTATCGGCGGAAGCCGTGATGAAGCGGAGCGGCACGCCGAGTTTGACGTCGTCGAGGAGTTCTTCCGCCACTTCGGCGAAGCTGCCGAACGAGACCAACCGGCGGGCTTGAACGTCGCAAAGCAACCGGGCGATCCGTTCGATGCGGCCCCAATCGCGGCGGCGGAGTTCCAACGCCCGCATGGTCATGGCTTGGCGATCGCGGATGCTGTTCAAAAGTGCGTTCAAACCTTCGCAGATGCGGGCCTGCTGCTCGGCAGATTCCGGCATCAGTTGGGCAATCCGCAACGACGCTTCCGTCGCGGCGACGGTCGCTTGATGGTAGAGAACGATCGGCTCCGGGTCGGCCGGCTTCGATTGCCCGACGAGGCGAACGAAGAACAGATCTTCGGTAATCGCCCGCTGTTCCGCCACGAGCGTGCGCGCTTCTTCGAGTAGCTTGCGGGCCATGGAAATGATCGGCACCGGGTTGGGCGATTCGGTCGCCCGCGTGTTTCCCAGTTCCTTCAATACCCGGCCGAGCCATTGCGGTTGAGTGGCGGCTTGCTTGGCGAGTTGGAAGATCGCCGCGGGATCGGGTGTCGGCAGATGCGGATCGGCCGAGATCAACGACGGCGTCTTTTCGAGGCGTTCCCGGAACGCCGAGATTCGATTCAACAACGATTTCGTATCGCTCATGGTGGCCCCCCAGCCATCAAGTGCAGTTTCCCCTATCGGGAGTTATCGACCGTACCGAGCGGGAACTTGAGAAGTTTTGCCGGTTGGGAGGCTTCAATTTGGGGGAAGTGCGGAAATCGGGGAGGAAAGCTTCAAGCTTCCGGGACGACGCGGATGGGGGGAAACGCAAATTCCACATCGCGGTAGATGTCCGCGAGCGGCACGATCACGGGCACCGTGGCGAGTTTCATCGAAGCGTCCGCACCGGCGAAGGTCGTCAGCATCCAGCGGTCGTCGGCTTGGCGCTCGAAGACGTCCACAACCATGGCATCTTGCGAAACCAACACGATTTCGCGGATCGAGGCCACCTGTTGATATTGGCGAAACTTGCTACCCCGGTCATACGCTTCTGTGGAAGGCGAGAGAATCTCGAACACCACGTTGGGATTTAATAAGGTGTCCTTGTTACGAGGATCATACAATCGCGGGCCGCAGACAATCACCAAATCGGGATAGGTGTATAAACCGGTCGGGTTGACCCGCAATCGCTGGTCGCGGGACATCGAGCGGCACCCACTGCCTTTCAAACGAGTACCGACTTCTACGCTAAGATTCTCGTTCAAAAGATTGTGATCCTTGCTCGCCCCGGCCATGGCGAATATTTCGCCTTGGTAATACTCACTCTTGAACTCGGCCTTCTCCTCGATGGCCAAGTATTCCTCGGGCGTCAGCAGTTTCGGTTTCGGCACGGCGGACATCGCAGGTTCCTCCAGATTCATTCTCCCGATACTATACCCGAATCACCGGAGAAACGGGAATGCAACGACGACAGTTCATCGCGATGGCGAGTTCGGCCCTGCTCTATTCCGGTTGTAAGCCGCGACACCCGGCCGAACTCAGCATCACGCCCGAGATCAAACGCACCATCGTCGAACAGCAAAGCGCCCGGCAGCAGCACCTCGCCACGCTCGAAGGCTTCCGCGTTCCCACCGATGCCGTGCGCACCACGCCGCCGAGGGTGATCGACTTGTTGAAGGAATACCCCGAGTTGCGTTCGCGGGTTCGGGTGAGCGTGCGATTGCACCCGCGCTACTCAGACGAGCCGAAGCCGCAGGAATCGAAACTCGGCGGCAGCATCCTTTGGCCGGCAGAGGAGCCGTGGCCGGTGGATGAACAATCCAAGCTGGCGTATCAGCCGATTCTCCAACTCCGATTGGAGGATGCCCCGGCCCAAGTGAAGTTCCCACCCAAGAAGGACCTGCTGCAAGTGCTCTGGGTTCCGCGCGAAGGGAGCACGTTGAAGGTGAAGCTCGTCTGGCGGAGTGGTATCGAATCGCTGGCGGCGCTCGCGGAACTGCCGAGTACCGAGCACGCCCACACGAACTTGATTCCGGTGCCGTGCCGGTTGTTCCCGGAGCGGGTTCCCGAGTTGCCGGAAGTGGCCTCACTGCCGCAGGGGGAGTTGAAAACGCGGTTGGAAGCTTGGAAATCGCCCGATGCGAACCTCGGCGGCGCCGAATATCTGCACAAGTATCTGAACGCCTGCCCCGGCACCAAGATCGGCGGCTATCCGCGCAAGGAGGCGACCAAGGATGCCGTGTGCGAACGATGCCGTTGGCCGATGGATTACACGCTCACGATCTCCGGCGACGATTATGGGGGCGATCCGCGCTGGGCACCTTCGGAAGAAACGGGCCGACCCGGGGAAGGCTACGCGAAGGCCACCGGCTTGAAACTGCCGGGATCGGGGAGTTGCCATATCTTCGTCTGCCGGCGGTGCGAAGGTTGGCCCGCCCAAGCGACGGCGTGATGGTTCTTGGTGTTTCTCTCATCAAAATTCCGTTTCCCGTTTCTTGGGGGTGTGGTAACTTAAATAGAGTTACGAACCCGCCCAACGCCCCATTCCCGAGGACACCGCCATGAACTCTCCTTCGCCCGTGCAATGCCCCGAATGTTGGGAATACGTCCCGCAGCGCCCGCAACCGAGCCGTCGCGGATTCCTCGGCAGCACCCTCGGTGGTGCGGCCCTTCTCGGATTCGGTGGAAAACTCCTGCCGAGCCTCGCCGCCGCCGATGCACCCGCCGCCGTCGCAGTGAAAACGATCAAGCCCGCCGAAACCCTGATCATGGAACTCTTCAGTGGCCTTTCCGCCGCCCAGAAGAAACAGGTCTGCCTGCCGTTCACCGATAAAGGCCGCGTCGGTACATACAACGCGGCGTTTAAGAACGAAGGCATCGGCAAGATCTACACCAAGCCGCAGATGGAACTCATCGATCAAATCTTCCGCGCCACCATCGGGCCGGGCGAAGAAACCTACAAGCGGATGACCCGCGGCGGCACTTGGGATGCCAGCAAAAGCTTCGAGAACATCGGCTTCCATATCTTCGGCGACGCCACCGAAGGCAATCAGTTCACCGGCCTTATCAGCGGTCACCACCTCACGCTACGGTGCGATACCAACCTGAAGGACGGCGTCGCTTGGGGCGGCCCCGTGTACTACGGCCACACGCCGAACGGTTACGCCGATACGAACGTATTCCTGTTCCAAACCAAGACGGCACTGAACGTCTACCGTTCGCTCGACGCCAAACAGCGGAAGCTGGCCGTCGTCACCGGCGACCCCGGCGATGCCAACGCGGGTTTGAAGCCCCGCAAGGAGAACAAGGGCATCCTCATCAGCGAATTGAACAAGGAGCAACACGCTCTGCTCGACCTGCTGATGAAGGATGTGCTCTCGCTCTTCCGCAAGGAAGACGCCGATGAAGTGCTGGCCGTGGTGAAGCAGAACGGCGGTCAAGATAAAATCCACCTCGGCTTCTTCCAAGACGAAGAGATGCAGGACAACGAACGCTACCACTACTGGCGTTTGGAAGGCCCGGGCTTCATCTGGAACTACCGCGTCCTGCCGCACGTCCACTGTTACGTGAACATTGTGAATGCGTAACCTACGCCGCTTGCGGCGTCGCGTGGTGGTCCGTTGTTTCTCGCGACGCCGCAAGGGGCGTAATTTCAGGATATTGTTTATGCGATGCGTACTTTTCATTCCCCTGCTCGCCCTGCCCTTCAACTTCGCGGCCGAACCGGAGAAGAAGGCCGCAACACTCGTCGATTTTGAAAAGGAAATCGCTCCGGTGCTGGCGATGAAATGCAATCACTGCCACTGCGAGAAAAAGAAAAGCGGCGGATTCGATACTCGCACGATCGCCTCCTTGATTCAAGGCGGGGCCAGTGGCCCGGCGTATAAGCCCGGCGACGAATCGAAGAGCCTCGTGATCGATCTGATCCGCTACAAGGAAATGCCACCGAAGAAGGACAAGACCCCGCGTTTCACCGCAGAGGAGTTGGAGAAGTTCAAACAATGGGTGAACGAACAGAAGGC
>JBBQWA010000149.1:0-10758 GCA_038211045.1 Gemmatales bacterium | reverse complement strand
CCATCTACGACCAGAACCTGATGGAACCGATGGTCGAATTGGCAAAGCTGGCGGACAAGCCGGGGATGCCCGATGCCATCGCGTTCCGCGCGGCAGGGGCGAACTTCAAGCTCGGGAAGGCCGAGAATGCGGTGCGAGTGGCGAACGTCGCCGCGCGGACGAGCGAGAACGATTCTTTGCGGGCCGGGGCACTGCGAATGCTCGGCCAATGGGCCAAGCCGACGCGCTTGGACATCATCACCGGGCTGACGCAAGACTTGGGCGAACGCCCCGCCGAGTTCGCGGTGAAGGCGATCCGCCCCGTGCTGGGCAAGCTCTTCGTCGGCGGCGAAGCCGTGCGGAAGGAAGCCGTGGCCACCACGACCAAGCTCGGCATTCAGGATGTGGCCCCGCTGATGATGGTGATCGTGAAAGACGACAAGCAGCCGGTGTCAGCCCGCGTGGATGCTTTGTTCGCACTGGATGCTTTGAAAGCCAAGGCGCTCGGCGAGGCCGTGAAGATCGCGGAGTCCGCGACTCACGCCACATTGCGCGGCGCCGCCCTGTTGATCTCCGCGAAGCTCGATCCGAAAGCCGCATCGACAACCTTACCTGCCAAGTTGAAACTCGACACGACATCCACCATTGAGAAGCAGTACGCTTTCGAGGCCCTCGGCCAGATGCCGGAATCGAAGGAAGCGGACGAAACACTGGCCGCGTGGCTCGACGAGTACACCAAGGGTAAGGTTGCCCAAGAGATTCAACTCGATCTGCTCCGCGCCGCCAAAGCCCGCACCGAAACCAAGAAGCTGAAACTGCACGCTCCGTTGAAAGCCAAGCTCGACGCCATCGACAAGGTCGCTTCGGGCGCAGAGGCCAAGGATCACTTGGCGAAGTACCGCGAAACGCTCGCGGGAGGAGATGCGACCCGCGGCCGGGACATCTTCCTCAACAACTCGGCGGTGTATTGCCAACGCTGCCACAAGCTCGATAACCAAGGGGGCGAAGTTGGCCCCGCCATCAACGGCATCGCCAAGGACAAGAACCGCGATTACCTACTGGAAAGCATCGTGGCTCCGAGCAAACAAATCGCCAAGGGTTTCGAGAGCGTGATTATCAACACCGTCGATGGCCGCGTGGTGAGCGGGGTACTGCGGGCCAAGGATGCCAAGAACTACACGCTCGTTCAACCCGATGGCAAAGTGATCGTGATCCCGAAAGACGACATCGAAACCGAGAAGCCGGACAAGAGCGCCATGCCGGACGACTTGGTGAAGAAGCTGAGCAAACGCGAATTGAGGGATCTGGTAGAATTCCTGAGCACCATGAAAGACGAACCGAAGAAGTAACCGGTATTCAAAGCCCACCCGCTGCGGCGGGTGGGATGGGAGGAAAAATTTATGCCATTGTTGTTGCTCGATCCCGAGGAAGCGCAATCGTGGCTCGATGCGCAGAATGAAATTGAGCCGCGTTTCACGGAATGCTGGGAAGGAGTGACCGTCGTGCCACCGTTGGCCAACAATCCGCATCAACGATTCGTAATGCGAATTGCAGAAGCGTTCTCTTCCGCCATTGATTGGGACGTGGGCGAGTGCAGTTTGCCCGGTGCCAACCTCTCGGATCGCGGCGATGGCTGGGAACATAATTACCGCTGCCCGGATGTTCTCGTATATCTTCGAGGCAACCCGGCCATCGAACATGTCACCCATTGGGAAGGCGGCCCGGACTTCATTGTTGAAATTCTCTCTAACGGCGAAGACCCGGATGCGAAGTTCGATTTCTACGCCAGCATCGGCACCCGCGAAGTTCTGATCGTGGATCGCAAGCCGTGGGCACTCGAATTGTTCCGGTTGAAACGCGGCAAGTTGGTCTCGGTCGGGCGCTCCGAGTTGCCCGGTTCCACCTTGCTGAAAAGCTCCGCGCTGCCGTTCACGTTCCAACTGCTGCCCGCGAAGCCGCGACCGCGCATCGAGATGATCCACACCGCCACCGGCCAAATCTGGAAGGCGTGAAGCCCTGGCTATTGCGGGTTCTCGCCGAACTTCGGCGAGATGATCTGCCACCAGCTCCACAGCGTCGCCTTCCAGCCCCCGGCGTCGGC
Organism: Gemmatales bacterium; assembly: GCA_038211045.1. Lineage (GTDB taxonomy): Bacteria > Planctomycetota > Planctomycetia > Gemmatales > Gemmataceae > JALHQU01. The sequence continues at coordinate 8,678 of JBBQWA010000149.1, read as the reverse complement.
CGCCATGCGGCGGACGATCCGGCGATACCATTTATGGAAGGCGATGGGCACTTCCGATGGCGGACAACTGCTCACGGCCGCTTTCAATTCCCGCTTCGCATCCTCCATCGCACCGGCCCGCTTTTCGGGTTCGGCCGATTGCACTTTCAACATCGCATCGGCGGCGGCGAGGAGCAATTGCGGCCCGGCCAAGAGTTGTTCCGGGTCGATCCGGTTGCGGTGTTCCCTCGCCGATTCGGTGCGGCCCGCCAAGGCATCCACAATCGCCAGCCACGCCCGCATATCGGGGGGGAATTCTTCGGCGTCGAGTTCCAACGCGCCGCGGGTGACGGCCTCGGCCGGTTCGTCTTCGCCCCTGGCCCGGTGCGAATCGGCCAAGGCGCGGAGCATCCACGGTTCCACCCCGTCGCGATTCTTCCACTCCTGCAGCCACGCCACGGCCAGCGGATACTTTTTCGCTTCGGCCAAGGTCGCCCCCGCCCGCGCCCAACCCTCCGTCGTTTCGCGGAGAAGCTCGGCGAATCGTTGGATCGTGGCGGTCGCGCGATCGGGCTGATCGGTGATGGCCATCGCCCACGCATACACTTGAATCGCTTCGGCGGCAGAATTCGGCACCCGCTGCGAAAGCTCCTTCAAACGATCGGCCACGTGTTCGGCGTTCCCCGCGGAGATGGTGCGCTCGGCCCAAATCGCGGCGGCCGCCGGGGAGCAATCGTCGTGTTCGATCTGGACGGAGAGTTCTTCGTCGGCTTCTTTCGTCCATTCCTGTTCGTCGAATTCCTTGGCGGCTTCGCGCAACAACCCACGCGGCGACTGCGGATCGGCGGCGAGGGAAGCGAAGGCTTCACGGGCTTCGGCGAGATCCTTCCGGCGCGCGGCGAGTTGCACCGCCCGCAGTTTCAATACCGTGCCGCCATCCTGCTCGCGCAGGGCTTCCAGCGTGCGTTGGGCGCCGCCGAGGTCGTCGGTGGCGAGTTGTTCGGACATCAACTGGTGGCCGGCAGCATCGAAGGTGGGATCGAGTTCGAAGGCGCGTTGGAAATCGTCGCGGGCGCCGCGGTGATCGTTCAACAATCGTTTGGCTTCACCGCGGAGCCCGAAGGCGTGCGGATCGGTGGGGGAAAGGCGCACGAGTTGATCGGCGGCTTCGAGGCATTCGCGATGTTCGCCGAGTTCGTCGTGCCAGTAGGCGATTTGCCGCCAGCCCCATGTGTATTCGGGATCCTCGGCGAGGCATTCTCGCATCAGGCGGATCGCTTCGCGCTTGCTCTCTTCGGAGCGCACGCGGGCGCCGTAAGTGGCTTCCACCCAAGCGCCGCGGCCCCGCAACGTGAGCGGCAGCGGTTGCAGATTCGCCGGCCTGCAAGCGCTGCGGGCTTCCTCGAACCGTTCGGCCCGCGCGAGTTGTTCGGTTTTGCGATCGTGGCCGGGAATGAAATTCGGGTAGTGGGCGATAACCGCATCGCACGCCATGAGCCGGGTCGAAAGTTCGGCCTGTTCCGCGGCGGGGGTGTCGAGCCAGAAGAGCGACGACCACGGGTTGAAGGGTTCCGGCTGATTCCAGGCATCGAACATCGCGTTCATCGCGGCATCGTCGTATCCCGCGAGGCGCATTTCGTTCAAGCCCAGCTGCAACAGTGCGGGCGGGGCTTCGCCGGGGGTCATGCAGATTTCGGAGAAGGTGCGGGCGGCCCCCTCGGCGTCGTTCGTCTTCACCGCGTAGGCAAGTTGCTTGATCAAACCTTCCGGTCCGGCCATGTGCTCTTGGAGCACGGCGAGTGCGGTGCGGGCCTCCTTCAATTCTCCATCGGAGAGGCAGGCATCGAAGAGGTTCGCCGCGGCGGGGGAATAGCCGGGGTGGAGGCGGAGCGCTTCGCGCAAATCGGCTTTGCCACCTTCGCGGTCGCCGTTGAGAATTCGTGCTTCGCCGCGGGTGGTGAGCGGCGTGGGATGATCGGGCCGGAGTTTGACCATTTCCTCCGCGGCTTCGAGGAAGGCCTCGGGCTTGCCGGTCTCGTTGAACCAATCGGCCAATTGCTGCCAGCCCCAGTAGTAACCGGGGTCGACGCTCACGAGCGCTTGCATGGTGGGGATGGCCACGGCGTAGTTGCCGCGGCGGCTTTCGATCCACGCCGCCCGGCCCTGCAAAATCAGGGGCATCTCATCTTCGAGGGCCGCCGGGGTCGCCGCGATCAGCGCTTCGTCGTACCGCCCCAGTTCCGTCAATCGCTCGGCTTTTAGATCGTACGCTTCGGGGTTCTTCGGTTCGAGCGCGACGGCGCGATCGAGCGCGCCCAGCGCTTCCTCGGTTTGATCGAACCGCTGCAACGATCGCGCGAGTTTCATCAGCACGCGCGGGTCGCCGGCCCGATCCCGCGCCAAATCCCGGGCGAGTTCGAGCATCGCATCCGGGCGATCCAACCGGTCGCCCCAATTGGCCACTGCCCCCCACGCCCAATCGTAGCCCGGTTCGTGGCGCACCGCCTGCTCGGCGTGCTTCAACGCTTCCTCGCCGCGATCGGAATCCCACAACCGTTCGGCCAAAAAGCCGTGGGCCAGCGGATCGAGCGGCGAACGCGCCAAATGCTTTTCGAGCACTACAGCGGCTTCTTCGTGTTCCCCCTCTTCCGCCAAGGCATCGGAGAGCTCCTTCACCGGTTGCGTCCAAGAGGGCGAACACTCGATCGCTTTCTTCAGTGCGTCGATCCGTTCTTCCGGGTGGTTGCTTTGCCGGCATGCCTCGGCGAGATCGAGCCACAACCGCGAGAGCAAGGGGAAGCGGGCGGTCGCGCTGCGGGCGAGGGAATGGGCTTCCTCGGCGCGTTGCATCATCACGAGTTGCTGAATCATCACGCTCCACGCGGCCCAGAGTTCGGGGCGTTGCTCCAAGAATTCGTCGAGTTCGTCGTACAGGGTGGAAAGTTCTTCCGGGTCTTCGATCAACCCGAGGTACTGATCGCGGTAGGCGATCAAACCTTCCCCGGTGATCGGTTGGCGGTGGAGTTCGGAAGCCACGAACTCGAGCATCGCCTTCTTCTCTTTGAGGCCGCGGGCGGTGCGGATCAATTCGACGATGGCCAGTTCGTGATCCGCGAAGCGGGCGATGCCTTCGCGGAATGCGGCGATGGAATCTTCGGTGCGATCGGCGCGGCGGTGGATGTTCGCGAGCACAACGTAGTACGAAGGGTGGTTGGGTTCGTAGCGGGCCGATGTTTGCACGGCTTCGAGGGCATCGTTCAGCGATTTGCGGTCGCCGAGAACGAGGGCGAGTTGCCGCCACGCCCAAGCATCGCGGGGGCACGCCTCGACCAAATCGCGGGTGGCCCGAACGGCGGCTTCGTCGGCATCCGGGGCGAGGAACTCGGCGCGGAGCCGCCCCAACGGATAGAAGTGGGGGAAACGTTCGTACTGTTCTTGGAGGTACGCGACCGCCGCAGTTTTGCCTTGCGTATCTTGAAGCAAACCCGCCGTGAGCCGGTGCATCTCCGCGTTCAGCGGATCGTGGATCGCCAACTCCTGCAAATGGAGCAGCGCAGCGCGGAAGTTCGGCTCGGTGCGGGCGATGCGGGCTGCCACTTTGGAATGGGCCGCCGGGGTGCAGAACGGCCGGGCCGCTTCGAGTTCGAGTTCGGCATCCCCGATCTTCCCGGCGTTCGCCGAGCTTTCGGCGGAGAATAAACGGAGTTCGCCCAGCGCGTCCCGCTCCGCTTTCGGGCTGGTGGAATCGAGGCGAGCCGCCAACTTCTCGATGGCTTTGGCCAAGGCGGCCCGGGCGAAATCGGGTTCCCCCCGTTCCCGGAGTGCGTTGACGAATGCCCGCACGAGGGGCGGCTGAGGTACGTCGGCACGCTGCGAGCGCCGTTGGAACAACTGAACCGCCTCGGACACGTTATCGGTGGCCCTTGCCACGCGGAAGTACGCCTCGGCGAATTGCTCTTCGCGTTCGTCCAAACAGCAAGCGAAACGATTGAGTTCCACGGCTTCTGCGAAGCGGGCTTGCTCCCACCATTGGGCCGCCAAGAGGTAGTAGCCCGCCGGGGCGTGCGACCGCTCGCGGATCGAATGCCGGAGCAAGCGCTCGGCCTCCTCTTGTTCGGCGGGCATTTGCAGAATCGCTTGAGCGAGCGATTGCAGCATGAGCGGATCGGCTTTTTCGCCGTCGGCCTGTTCGCGCAGGAATGCCAAGCGCTCGGCGGGAAGGCCCAGTTCCCGGAGCATGTTTCCCTTCGCCATGGCGAAGGTCACTTCTTTCGGATGGTCTTGCAACAGTGCGTCGATGGCTTCGAGGATCAACACCGGGTGCTGGGTCGCTTTCGCCCGAGCGAGCGCCGCGAGTTTGGCGAAGCGGGTACCCGAATCGAAGCCCCCCCCGGCATTTTCCCCCTTACCCCGCCCCGATGAATCGGGGCGACCCTCTCCCCCGAGGGGAGAGGGTGATTTGTCGAACTCTTCCAACAATTCTTTGGCGGCGCCGAACCGCAGTTCCTTGAACCGCAACTGCGCCGCGTGCAAACGGTCGTATGAAGGCGCATCGGGTAGCTCCAAGCCTTCCAATACCGATTGCTTCCCCGGCGGCACGGCGACCAAACAGCGGGGGCCGGTGGCGCGGAAGCGTTCCAACAGGATTTGCAGAGGCGTTTCGATCGGTTTGCGTTCGAAGCCCTCTGCCATCTGAATCGTTTCGCGCAGCGGATCGAAGCCGTACACCAACCTTGCTTGGCCGTAGCCCGCTTCCACCAACGTGACCACGAACGGCAACTCCCGTCCGATCAACGCGCCCGCGGCTTCCTTGGTAAGGGTGAATTCCTTCGTGTGCCAACCTGCGGTGTGGAAGCGTTCGCGTTCCGAAAAATCGGGCAGGCCATCGAGCGGGGCGAAGGATTCTTCCGCGGCGGCGGGAGCGGGTGCATCCCAATACCGGCCGAGTAACTCGGCCGCACTCGGCGGCGTTTTCTCGTAACCCAAGTCGATGGCGAGGATCGTGCGGAGCGGCGATGGGCTTTCGGCGTTCGACAAGCGTTCGGCGAAGCCCGCGTAGAACTTTTCGTCGTCGTTCACGAGCCGGGCGTTCTCGATCGCGGCGGGGAAATCGCCGAGGAGGTACGCGAGATCGCATCGGCGCGCCGCGAGCCACTTCGCCACATCCGGTTCCATCATCGGCGATAGCTCGGCGAACCGTTCGACCGTTTCCCGCGCGGCGAGGTAGCGCTGCAAGTCGATTTGCAGGTTCGCCAATTGGGCCAGCACCAAGCTGCTTTCGAGCTTGCCCGTGGCTTCTTCGAGGAATTCGCAGGCTTCGGTATCGCGGCCCATGCGGATCAGTAGGTGGGCCACCGATTGCACGCCGGGGCGGAACCAAGGCTGGATTTGCAGCGATCTCCGCGCGGCCGCGAGGCCCTCCTCGAGTTTATCTTGGAATTCAAAAACGCTCGAACGCTCGACGTAATGCCACGGGCGATCCGGGCGGATCGCTTCGGATTGGGCGAGCAATTTTTCGGCGGTATCGAAATCGCGGAAGCGGGCGTAAGTGAAGCCTTGCAACGCGAGCCAATCGGCGCCGAGTTCCGGCGAGGCTTCCGACCAATCCGGGTGCTGCCGCATGAACGCCCAACAGGAAAGCGGGCCGAAGCGCTCCATTCGGGAGCGGGCGTGGTAGTAAGTCGCTTCCGGGTATGCGGGGCTTTCGCGGTAGGCGGCGAGGTGGAGTTGCCGGCCGAGTTGGGGGGCGCCGAGTTGCATCGCCAAGCGACCGGCGAGCAACCGGGCTGCGGAACCCCGCCACGCCCGCAACGGCCCGAAGTTCAGCCCCAATCGGTACGCGGCGCCGTACTGCCCGTTCAGGTAAAGCTCTTTGATCTTGGCGAGTTCCGCCGGGGGAATCTCGACGGGTGGTAACGGCGTTGGCCTCGGCACGATACATCCTTGGGGATTGCTTTGAAAACCCTCGCCCCTTGAGGGAGAGGGTGGCCTGCGCAGCAGACCGGGAGAGGGGTTTCTGATGCCGTCCCGCCCCTCTCCCCGTTTCGACCTGCGGTCGAACCGACCCTCTCCCTCAAGGGGCGAGGGTTTTCAATCACATACTCATGCCGAGGTGCTACTCGGCGGTCGCTTCCGCGGGCGGAGCCACGTTCGCCATGTGGTTCACCGGCCCGAGGAGATTCCCCAACTGCGCGATCCGCACGCTGTATTTGTCCAAGAATTCCGCGAGGGCGAATTCGTTCTCGAACACGTCGCTATCCCCGGCGATGGCGTCCGTCACATCCTGCAGCAGCCCCAGATAGGCGCGCTCCACGCGCGGCAGCACCGTCTTGCACAACTGCGGGAGATCGGGGAACTCTTCCGCCCATCGGCCGTGGAAGTTGGCCCACTTCTGCCGTTCGTCCGAAGCGGCCTGTTGGGCTTTCACGAAATCGAGGTGATCGCGCTGCAACTCGACCATTTGCTTCAACAAATCGGCGGTCGCACTCGGCTGCGCCGCGGGGGGCAACATCACACCGGGGGACACCGCATAGACGGAATGATTCATGGGGAAAACTCTCGGGCGGGCAATTTCGACATTATACGGGAGCGGGACATCAATACGTAATCAGGCTGAACACATCGTAACCCGAGAGTTGCCGCCGACCTTTCAAGAACCCCAACTCGACGAGGAACGCCACGCCGGCCACGATTCCCCCGGCCTGTTCCACCAGTTTGCACCCGGCCGCCATCGTGCCGCCCGTGGCGAGCAAATCGTCCACCAACAGTACGCGGTTCCCTTTGGCAATGCCATCGACGTGCATATGGAGTTCGGCGCTGCCGTATTCGAGATCGTACTTGAGGCTGTAGGTGCGGTAAGGCAGCTTGCCCGGTTTCCGCAGCGGCACCAGCGGCTTGTGGAGCTTCAATGCGAGCGGGGCCGCGAACAAGAACCCCCTTGCTTCGACCGCCGCGATGGCGTCGATCGGTTCCCCGGCGTAGCGGATCGAGAGCAAATCGATGGAATGTTGGAACGCCGTGGGATCGGCGAGCAGCGGGGTGATGTCTTTGAACAGGATGCCCGGCTTGGGGAAATCCGGGATGTCGCGGATGCAGCGGGATAAGTCCATGGGGGCACCATTCGGATAGCATAAGCGAATCGCCGGTCTCCCCGGCACAGTTCACCATCGTATCCGCCCCGCCCGGTGAAGCAACAATGAGCCTGACGATCCGCCCGGCAACTTCCGCTGACGAAGACTTCCTCGTGGCGGCGAATGCCGCACTCGCCCTCGAAAGCGAGATGCTCCGCCTCGACGAACCGACCTTGCGAAAGGGGGTGCGGGCAATCCTCGCCGACCCGCACAAGGGCTTCTACACCGTGGCCGAACGGGATGGGCACGTCGTCGGGCAAACCCTGATCACGTTTGAATACTCCGATTGGCGTTGCGGCTTCTACTGGTGGATTCAAAGCGTGTATGTGGAACCCGCGGCCCGCGGTGCCGGAGTGTTCCGCGCCATCTTCAACCATTTGAAAGAACGAGCGACCGCAAACCAAGAGGTGATCGGCTTGCGGTTGTATGCCGAGCACGAGAACACATCGGCCCACCGCGTTTACCGCAGCGTCGGCATGGTGGAGGAACCGTACGGGCTGTTCGGCTTGTACCCGCTACCCGGCCGGGCGAATGCGATAGGTGCAGGATAATGTGGTCAGTTCTTGAATGGACGAATTCGCATGTAGTAAGGAGAGATCACCGAAAATGCACCGATGAACAGCTGTCCGCGTTCAGGGGATGGACGATTTCGTGGCCTAAAGATTCCGAAGCAAACCGCAATGTTGCGTAAATCGATTCGCGGCTCAGCCGGGGATGCGAATCGAGAATCTGCTCGATGGATTCTCTCGCCGCGAGTTTGCGGAGAATCCGTTCAATGGTGATCCGGGTGCCCGCAATCACGGGCTTACCCATCATGATTCCCGGCGAGGAGGTAATCGAGTCGTGCGAGAGCCTCGTTTCGATTTCCGATACCGCATTCATGGGCCGTTCCCCCTCCGTATGCTGATGAAGGAAGTACAGCACTCCGTTAGCGGCACCGCGAGAGACTGAACGCTTTATGATCCGCATCGGTTCCGGGCACGACACCCACCGTTTGATCGAAGGTCGGCCGCTGATCCTCGGCGGCATAACCATCCCGCATTCCAAGGGCCTCGACGGCCATTCGGATGCAGACATCGTGCTGCACGCCCTGACCGATGCGCTGCTGGGTGCCGTCGGCCTCGGCGACATCGGCGATGCCTACCCCGATACCGATCCGCAATGGAAAGGGGCCGACAGCCAACTCTTCCTGAAGGGAACGCTGGCCAAGCTCGCCGAACTCGGCTGGACGTTCGGCAACGCGGATGTCACCATCTTCGCCCAGGAACCGAAGCTCGGCCCGTGGAAGACGGCGATTCGCGACAACCTCGCCAAACTGCTGGATTGCGAACCGGATCGGGTGAACGTGAAAGCGAAGACCGGCGAGCGCGTCGGCCACATTGGCCGCGGCGAAGCCCTCGGCTGCCAAGTAAGCGTGCTGGTGGAGACGCTTCAATGACGGCCGAACCCAAGCCGACGGTATATATCGAGACGACGATACCCAGCTACCTGACCGCGTGGTCGAGCCGCGATCTCATTCGGGCCGCAGAGCAGCAATTGACCAAGGAGTGGTGGGAAGTCAGAGATCGT
>JBBQWA010000148.1:0-10822 GCA_038211045.1 Gemmatales bacterium | reverse complement strand
GGATCCTTCCTTCGGGAAGCATTGTGACAAAAAGACTTGCAATCTCGCAAGCCGATTTAGACAGTAGAATTATACGTCCGCAAGTAGTTAAACATGCCGGTGTTGTTCACCTTCATATCGCCACCGATGCCTTCGTCCGGGCCGCGTCTGCCATGGACGAAGGCGTAGTTCCCGGTAGCCGCGTTGGTGGCACCAGTGGCCGCGTTGCCGGAACCACCAAATGATGCGACGGAACGCTGGGTCGTGCTGTCTGATGGGCAAACATAAACGGCCGGGCGGGCTTGAACGCCGGTATTCTTGGCGATCCAAGTGTTGGGGGACTGGCCGAAACTGTATGCCGGATCCGTCTCGCTGAATTGGTTGAAGAGGTTCTGCTGTTCCATGAACGGCAGGATCAGAACGAAGCCGCTCATCCCGTTGCGGCCCGGGTGCGGTGCCGCGGGTATCGTATTGCAAGGAGCATTATTAATTCCATCGCAACCGACGCGACCTGCCGGGTACCTCCCGTTGGCCGATTCGTAGTTGGCGAGGGCCAACCCGATCTGTTTCAGGTTGTTGCCGCATTTCATACGGCCCGCCGCTTCGCGTACTTTCTGTACTGCGGGCAACAACAAGCCGATGAGGATGGCGATGATTGCGATGACGACGAGGAGTTCGATGAGAGTGAACGCCGTACGCCGTCTCGCACCTTGGGACAGGGTGCGCATTTGGTGTCTTCCAGATAGAATGAATACCCTTATGATAAGGCCGTGTTCGCTAAAAAGGCAACGCGACCTTCGCCGAGTTTTCACTTTTCCTTCACACGAAGCAGGAAATTTCTATGCTGTCACGAATTCTAACACTCACCGCGATCCTCGCGATCGCGCCCCTCGCCGCCGCTGCGGAGAAACCGCAGGAGACCCGCTTGTTCGAACTCCGCGTCTATTCCGCGACCAAGGGAAAACTCGACGATCTGCACGCCCGGTTCCGCGATCACACCTTGAAACTGTTCGAGAAGCACGGCATGACCAATATCGGCTATTGGGTGCCGCTCGATAACCCGGACGAAAAGCTCTACTACTTGCTCGCCCACAAGGATAAAGCCGGCCGGGATGCCTCGTTCAAAGCCTTCTCCGCCGATCCGGATTGGAAAACCGCCTCGGCCGCTTCGGAAAAGAACGGCAAGATCGTGGCGAAAATCGATGCCCACTTCCTCACCGCCACCGATTATTCCCCGGTGATCGCACCGAGCGTCGGCAAGGGGGAACGGGTGTTTGAACTCCGGACGTACACCGCCACGCCCGGCAACCTCGATAACTTGAACGCCCGCTTCCGCGATCACACCCTAAAACTTTTCGAGAAGCATGGCATCGTGAACCTTTGGTACTCCACGCTGGCCAAAGGGGAAAAGAACAGCGACACCATGCTCACTTACATGATCGCGCACGCCAGCGAAGCCGAGGCGAAGAAATCGTTCGACGCCTTCCGCATGGATCCCGATTGGCTCTCGGCCCGCAAAGCTTCCGAGGAGAAGGGCGGCGGTTCCCTCACCACCCCGGACGGCGTTAAATCGCTCTTCTTGAAAGCGACTGATTACTCGCCGACAAAATGATTGAGGTATCAACGCCGCACGATCAACACAGACAATACACGAGCAGAATCAAGAAGCAAAACTATGATTCTGTGAGCTATCGCGTGTATTTTTCAAGTGATTGGGTCTTATCGTGTTTGACTGCGCGAATCGTGCGACGGACGCTAAAGATTCATCCCCGCGAGCTTGCCTGTGCTCCAGGCACTTTGGAAGTTGTACCCGCCGATCCAACCGTCCAGATCCAGCACTTCGCCAGCCAGGAACAACCCCGGCTGGCGTTTGCTTTGCATCGTCCGCGAATCGACCTCATCGAGATGGATTCCGCCCGCAGTCACTTCCGCTTTCTCGTAACCGAGCGTGCCGCGAACCGCTAAACGCAACCGCTTCGTGTGGTTCACCAACTTCGCCCGATCCAGCTTGCTGAGGGCGGCCGCCTTGCGATCCAAGGGCATGCCCGCCAAGGCGAGAATCGTATCCGCGAGCCGGCGTTGGAACTTCTCCGCGATCACCCCCGCGAGTTGTTTCTTGCCATTAGCCACGGTTTCAACCTTCAAGAAGTCGTCGTACTGTTGTTCCGATTCGCCCGGCAGCAAATCCATTTCCAGTTGCAACGAACCCGGCTTCTCGTGCCCGCTGATAGCCCGGCTCACATCCAACGGCGATGGCCCCGTCAGCCCGAAATGGGCGAACAGCATCGAACCGTTCCGCTTGCTCAACACTTGGTTCGCCGGGTCGATCACCTTCAACCCGGCGTTCGGCACCGTGATGCCTTTCAATTCTTTCACCCACGGCAGATCGACCACGATGGGAACGAGGGCCGGCCGCGTGGAAGCCATCGTGTGGCCGAACTTCTTGGCGAAGCCATAGCCGTCGCCGGTGGTGCCGCAGCCTGGGAAGGATAATCCTCCGGTGGTGATGAGAACGCGTTCGCACGACACTTCCCGAATCGGCGTGGAGACTTTGTATCCGCCCTCGGCGAGCGAATTCAAATCGATTGCCGGTTCGCCGAGGGCGAGTATCGCCCCGCTGCGTTCGAGCCGTTTCAAGAGCGCGATTTGCACATCCAAGGCACGATCACTCACCGGGAAGATTTTGCCGGTCTCTTCAACTTTGGTGAGAACGCCCTCGGCGTGGAAGAATCGCACCACATCCTGCGGCGTGAATTGCGCCAGTGCGGAATGCAGGAACTTGCCGTTGCTGCCGAATGCTTCGACGATGCCGCGAACGTCGCAATTGTGGGTGATATTGCAGCGGGTGCCGCCGGACATCAAGATTTTCACGCCCGCCTTGCGCCCCTTTTCGAGGAGCAACACTTTGCGACCGCGCTCCGCCGCGAAGATCGCGGCCAACAGGCCGGCCGCCCCGGCCCCGAGAATGATCGCATCGTAATCGTGGGGCACGGGGGATTCCATTTCCGAACGGGATGCGGAGATTATATGTTCATCGATCCCCGTAGGGATGGCTTCCATACCCTGATCCCATGCACTCCCTCGCTCACCACCTCGCCGAACTCGTTCGGCGGCCCTCGATCAACCCGATGGGCCGTACCGATCTTCCGCCCGATCTCATCCACGAATCCCGCGTGACCGATTACTGGGAAGAACGATTCCGCGAACTCGGCGTGCCGTACGAACGGATCGAAGTTCTCCCCGGCCGTTCGAACATCGTTACGAAATACATTCCACCCACTCCCGCGAAGTTTCACTATTTATTCGAAGCCCATCAAGATACCGTACCCGTCGATGGCATGATCATCGAACCGTTCGCGGCGACCATCGAGAACGGCAAGCTTCACGGCCGCGGGGCCTGCGATGTGAAAGCGGGGGGCGTGGCGATGTTCGGTGCCTTCGAGCGGTTGGTGAAGGAGAAGCCCGCCGGTTCCGCCGCGGTCACGCTCGCTTTCACCATCGACGAAGAACACACCTTCCTCGGCATTCAGCACTTGATGAAGAGCGGCTTCCGAGCCGATTTCGCCATCGTGGCCGAGCCGACGCAATTGAACATCGTGCGTTCCCACAAAGGCGTCGCGCGTTGGAGCATTGAAACCACCGGCATCGCGTGCCACAGTTCGCGGCCCGAACGGGGCGTGAACGCCGTGTATCGAATGGGCAAGGTTCTCACGGCCATTGAAGAGTACGCCCAGCAATTGCAGGCGTCACGCAGCGATGCCTTGTTGGGTTCACCCACGATTAGCGTCGGGATGATCCACGGAGGAGCCAGCCCGAACACCGTCCCCGATCATTGCGGCATCAGCATCGATCGACGATTGCTGCCGGGGGAAACGGCGGCGGACGCGATTGCCGAGCTCGATGCGTTCCTCGCGGCGAAGAAGTTGGAGTTCCGCACCCTGCCCGCGAGCTTCGCCTGCCCCGCGTTGAAACCGCATGGTGGGGAAGCGTTCATCGAGAGCTTGGGCAAAGCCATCGACTCCGTGAAGGGGTCGCACACCATCGACGCGGTGCCCTACGGCACCGATGCCAGTAGCGTGCAGGAGGCTGGCATCCCGGCCGTGGTGTTCGGCCCCGGCGATATCGCCCAGGCGCACACCAAAGATGAATGGGTGGAGTTGGCGCAAATCGAACAGGCCGCAGAAGTGCTGTGGCAGTTTGCAACGGCTGGCCTTCGCACTAACAAACTTCGACTAATGTCCAACGGCTGAAACTACTCCAACTCCAAATGACGTGGGCATAGTTGTTGGTTATGAGTGAGTAGTATTTAGTTCGATCAGCGGCTCAGCTTGTCCGCCCCTGCCGTGGGCGTTTGCCCGACGGTCGCCATCGCCATCGTGAGGAAGTCGGTCGCCACCTTCTGAACCAGCCCGTCGATCTGGGCGGTAGTCGTACCCCAAAGTACTTCCGAAGTACCGGCAGGTCGCGGTGCGGAACAGACTTCGATGTACGCTTTCGCTTTCGGCTCTGTGCCGCTGGGCCGCAGGCAAACCTTGGCATCGACACTCGGCCCGTTGAGCCGGAAAATCAGGAAGTTGCGGGCCGCTTTATCGGTATCGCCTTTGAATGGCCCCATCTTCCCGGCTTCATCGTGCAGGTCTTCCACCGAGGCGACGGTGAGTCCGCCGATGGTCGCGGGGGGCTGCTTCCGCAGGGTTTCGAGCATCTTGGCGATGTTCGTCTTCCCCTCGATCCCCGGCATCACGATGTTCAACAACTCGTTGCGGTAGTAGCCGAATTGGCGGGCGAGATCGTCGAGCAGATCGGGGATCGTGCGCTTCTGTCGTTTCATGAACAAAGCGAGTTCGGCCATCAGCAGCGCCGCGCAAGCGCTGTCCTTGTCACGCAGGTTCGGCGTGGCCAAGATGCCGTGGCTTTCCTCGGTGGCGATGATGAAGTCCGCGGTGGAACCGGTCACGTCACCGTAGGTGCCTTGGCTTTCGAGTTGCCGCAGTACCTCGGCGTGGTACTTGAACCCGACGAGCAGATCATTCACCACCTGGGCGTTGTAATGCCGGCTGAGGCGGGTAATGATCCCCGAGGTCACTTCGGTCGTCACCACGATGGGCGACGCGGGCAGATCCCCTTGGGCCGACAAACGGGAGAGCTTGAAGTACGTGAGCAGCGTGGCGATTTCCTGCCCTGTGATGAAGCGGTAGTCGCCTTTGCCGTCCGCACTCGTGCAAGCGAGGCCGCCGATGCGATCGGCATCCGGATCGGTGGCAATCACGATGTCCGCGCCGTTCGCCTTGGCCGTGGCCTCGGCACGATCCAGGCTTTCGGGCACTTCTGGGTTCGGCGATTTCGTCACGTTCGGGAACTGCCCGTTCGGTTCCATCTGCTCGGCCACAGGAATGTACTTGTACCCGGCGGCCAACAGCGTTTCCCCGGCGCAACCCCCACCCACGCCTTGCAAGGGCGTGTACACCACGCGAATTTCGTCGGCCCGCGGCGGCGGAATCAACGCCGTCTTTGCACACATGGCGATGTACGACTTGTGCGGAGCTTCATCGAGGAAATGCACCTTGCCCGATTTCACCGCATCAACCCACGGCAACGAACGGATCACCGTTACTTTGTCCACGAGGTCGCTCATCAACTGATCTTCGGGGGGAACAGGTTGGGCGCCGCGTTCGTCGTAGAATTTGCTGCCGTTGTCGTCCGGCGGATTGTGGCTGGCGGTCATATTCAGACCACCGTGAGCGTTCAAATAGCGGATGCTGAAACTCAGTTCCGGCGTAGAAACGTAGCGCGTGGCATCCGCCGGGAGAATGTGCGAATGGATGCCGTTGGCGGCATAGACGCCCGAGGCGAACTGGCAGAAGTTCGCACTCGTGAGGCCCACCACCGGATTCGGCAACGCCGGATCGTATTGTTGGCGCTTGTCGGTAAAGCGGCGGACATCGTAAGCGAGAACGACGTGCAGTTCCTTGGTGCCGGGGAACTTCTGCTTGAGGTATTCGCAATGCCCTTGCACGCTGGCGCCCAGCGTCCAGAGGTTCATGCGGTTGGGGCCGATGCCGACGGCACCCCGACGACCGCCCGTTCCGAACGGCATGATCTGGTAGAAGCTGTCGAGCAGTACGGCCCATTTGCCGAGTTCGATCATGCGATCGATCTGGGGTTTGTAACCGACGAATTCCGCTTGCGTGAGCCACGAATTGAGATTGAAAAGGGCCTTTTCTTTCAACGCGGCATCGGCATCGACGTTGGCAAAACCGGCCCGGCAAGAGGCGATAGAATCCATGGAGAGCCTCGACAAAACGGCAGCAGATGATCTGACATGGGAAATGATACAAACCGCGTGCCGAGTCACGAATACAAAGCCGCGGCACAACGAAAAAAACCGGACTGCGAAGCGCCTCTCCCACGCTTCGCAATCCGGTTATCGGCTCTCGCCGAAATATATTAGAGCACGACCGATGCCAATCACGGAAACTGCGAGTGTGAATTTTGTAAACCATTGCAAAACATCGCTTTGAATCGGATAGAAATACGCGCTCGCGCATTGGCATTCCATGAACATCTCCAACGGTCGCCCGCATTCTTAGCACGGATGCTCCAATTCCGGGCATCTCGAACTCATAGCTCAGTGGATGTTTTGTTTCGTCGCTTTTGCAACGCCTCCACCCACAATTCGCACCGTGGCTATCGATAGGGATTTGCCAAGTTTCAAAGATTTCCGCACCTGTGCGAACTTTGGTGCTTCCAATATTCGCACAATTGGTCATGGGAGCCGAATCGCATTATCTTGCCTTGCGAGTACGCAATCTCGCCTCCGGGTAAATTGCTCACGTTTACCGACTCGTAAGTTCATTTCGCGTGAACCGCGCCGCTTCGATACAATCACAAAATGCCCGCCGACTCCGCCCCGCTGAATTCCGAAGCCCGCGAGTTGCTCTCGGCCCGAGCCGACGACTTCCACTCCGCGCTGCGCCGTGGGCGCGACGTCGATTGGGACGAATACATCGGCGACCTCAGCGGTTCGGTGCGCGAGGCCGTGCTCCTCGAACTCGTCCACATCGATCTCGATCACCGGGCCAAAGCCGGGGAAAAACCCCGCCTCGATGAGTACCTCCGCCGTTTTCCCGATCTCGGCCCCGCTTCCCGATTGCCCGCGAAGCTGATCGTCGAAGAGTTCCGCTGCCGGGCCGCCGCCGGGGAGAACCCCACGGTGGAATCTTACCGTTCGCGCTTCCCCGATCAGTTCGAGAAGCTCAGGCCATCGTTGGAATCTATCGTTCCGCCGCCGCCCGTGGTCGCTTCGCAACCGGCTCCCTCCATGTTGCGAAGCACACCGGGTTCCGGTACGCACGCCCTCGAAATTGGCAACAGCGTTTCGCAACAATACGAATTCGTGAAGCAGCTCGGCCGCGGCATGTTCGGCGAAGTGTGGCTGGCGAAGAAGCACCCGTCCGGCATCGAGAAGGCCATCAAAATCCTTCTGCAACCGATGGATATGGACAGTGCCCAGCGCGAACTCCGTTCGCTGGAACTCATCAAGAACCTCCGGCACCCGTACCTGCTCGCCACCGAAGATTTCTGGGTTTCCGACGGGCGGTTACACATTGCCATGGAATTGGCCGATAGCACGATCAAAGCCCGGTTGAAGAGTTGCCAAGCCGTCGGCATGGGGGCGGTGCCCCCCGAAGAGGCGGTGCAGTATATCGCCGAGGCCGCCGAAGGATTGGATTATTTGCACGAACATAAGGTGATGCACCGCGACGTAAAACCGGATAACATCCTGCTATTGCGAAGCCACGCCAAGGTCGCGGACTTCGGCTTGGCCCGCCAGCAAGACAATGCCATGGCGAGCATGACCTTCGCCGGCACTCCCGCGTACATGGCCCCCGAAGTCTGGGGTGGCGAAGGCGGCCCCGCTAGCGACCAATACAGCCTCGCTTTGGTATACGGCGAACTCCGGCAGGGAAAATCGCTGCTGAAACTCGGGCCGATGTCCGAAATGATGCTCGCCCACCTCGATGGTAAATTCGATTTCGCCGAGTTCATTCCCGAGGAGGAAAGGGCCGTCGTGCGGAAGGCGTTATCCAAAAACCCATCGGATCGTTACCCTTCCTGTTTGCAGTTCGCCATCGAACTCGGTCGAACGATGGGGCGGAACTCGATGCGGGTGCCGAGCGCGGCCGGGGCGATGTCGCGTAGCGGTTCCACTTCCATCTCGGCCAACAACCGCAGCGTTTCGGGAAGCATCGCCGCCACGCAATCTTTAATCGCGGGGGATTCCGGCAACACCAGAACGTACTCCGGCGGCATCTCGCACTCGGCCACTGCCACCAAGGATAAATCGGGAACCGTGGCGAACACCGCCGCACGGTCGTTCGTACCTCAACGCACCGCGAAGAAAGCCGGGCCACCGAAGGCCATCATCGCCGGGGGAATCGCCATCGCACTCGCGGCCGGCCTAGCAGGCTTGGCGTATGTACTGTTCACTCCCCCTTCATCAACCACGAACCCATCGACCGCACCGGGCACGGAACCGACGACCGATTCCCGACCGACCGAAATGATCATACCGCCGCCAACGACGAAACCGGCGACCCCGAGCGGCCTAGCCTTGTTGCCCCCGAACGCGAAGCCGGAACTAGGGGCGAAGATCGTTACGATCATCGGCAATCGTTCGCTGCCCGAGTGGATCAATTTCGAGGTGAATGGCGAAACCGTACGTTTCCGACTGATCACTTCTCCGAGCGTGCCCGCGTTTTACATGCTGGAATCGAAGGTGTGGAACAGCCTGTTCAAGGGCGCCGGGCAACCGAACGCTCCGGTGGTGAACTTGAGCTTGGCCCAAGCGGCCGCCTTCGCCCAAGAGAAATTCGGCGGGGCGTTGCCAAGCCCGGAACAATGGGACGCCGCCGCGGGTGCTCTCACGCTCCCCGGTGGCACTCCCGCGATCAATCGAGCCGAACCGGCATCTACCCACGGCGAAAAGCAACCGCTCGATGTGACCGCCCAAGGCTTGATTGACATGGCAGGCAACGGTTGGGAATGGACGACCGGCAAACTCACGCCGCTCGCGGGTAAGGAAAAGGCGATCCTCCGTGGCCGCAACTTCACCCTCGCCCAACCGCTCACCCCGGCATTGTTGAAAGACGAACAAGCCAATCCGTTCTCGCAATACCCGGAGAAAGGCAGCCCTTACACCGGCTTCCGCGTGGCCGTGCCGATTCCATAACTAGCGGAGCCGCGAGCGTGAGCAAGCGAAGTGTGATTTCAGATGAAACCATTCGCTCGCTGATGCTCGCGGCTCTGTTTGATTCACCAATACAACTTGTCCAAGCTCACGTTGCCGCCGCAGAGGATGATCCCGACGTTCGCCAACCCCGGCAGCTCCCGGAATTCTTCTTTAATCGCCACGGCCACACCCACGGCCGCACTCGGCTCGATCACGAGTTTCATCCGTTCCCACACCAGCCGCATTGCCGCGGCGATCTCCGCTTCGCTCACGGTGAAGATCCGTTCGACATGCTCGGCGATGATCGGCCACGTCAATGAACCGACGTAATTCGCCAACAAGCCATCCGCGATGCTGTATGTACTCGGCAGCTTCACCCGTTCGCCCGCCGCTTTCGATTGGGCCGCGGCACTCGATCCCTCCGGTTCGGCCCCGAAGACGCGCCTCGGCGGGTGCATGCTTTTGGCCGCGAGGCAGAAGCCCGAAATCAGGCCGCCGCCGCCGATGGGGGTGAGCACCGCATCCAACTCCGGAACGTCTTCGAGCAGTTCCAACGCCGCAGTTCCTTGGCCGGCGATCACATCGAAATGATCGAACGGCGGCACGAGGATGGCCCCGGTTTCGGCTTGCACTTCCGCCACCTTGGCTTCGCGCTCGCCCAAGCTCGGCCCCGATTCCACCACCTTCGCTCCGTAGCCGAGGATCGCCGCCTTCTTGATCGGCGATGCGCTCGTGGGCATCACGATCGTAGCGGGGATGCCGCGAACCTTCGCAGCGAGGGCGAGGGCTTGCCCGTGGTTGCCGCTGCTGTGCGTGACCACGCCGGGCGGATCGATGAGCTTCTGCACCGCGTTGGTGGCCCCGCGATATTTGAACGAGCCGGTCTTTTGAAAGAGTTCGCACTTGAAGTGTAATCGCCGTCCGGCCATGGCATCGAGCGTGCCGGAGGTGAACACGGGTGTCCGCCGCACGAACGGGCGGATGCGTTCGGCGGCAGCGAGGACATCGGCAAAGGTGAGTGTTGGCATGGAGGCGATTCTACGGTGTGATTGACCAACGGCGTGCCGATTGTTGGACGCACCCGAAAAAACGGAAGAACGGTGTCCCTTCGGGTAAGACTGAACCGGGGGATGATGCCCCCCGGTTTTCGAATCGCGGAGCCTTCGTGCCCAATTCATCCTCACCGGAAATCGACCGACCTTCTCCCTCGGGGTGAGAGGGTAACACCTCAATTACCGCCTGCGTATCCCGGTGCGAGCGTTTCTCGAATCGCTTTCAGATCGTCCGGCGTGAGAACGATATCGTAATCGAAGTGCGTGCCGTCGTCTTTCCAAGAGGGCGTGTTCTCGACGCGGAGGATCAGTCCGCCTTCCGGGTGCGCGAGGAACTCCGGTTCGCGTTCGTGCATGATCACGCGATCTTCAGCGCCGGGGCGCTTGGCGGTTCGCCGGTGGATTTCCATGTTCGACCTCGGGAGAGTGGATTGATCGTGATTCACTCGAGCGGCGGGGGGGGGGCCCCGGGGGGGGTTTTTATTAAGAGGCGGGAGGGCGCCCCGCCCGGGGGGGGAAAGGCAGACGTTAAACAGGCGCGCGAGGGGGGGGTAGCTAA
>JBBQWA010000147.1:0-10987 GCA_038211045.1 Gemmatales bacterium | reverse complement strand
AGGTGAGCCACACCGGGGGCTAAATGATCCTACGCCACCAACCGCAGGCGTTGGGCGTCGCTACGCATCGGGGTGTGCAGCACGATTTCCAACCCGTTGACGATGCGGTCGCCGCCGCGACCGTCGATCAGATTTCGCCCGCAGCGGTTCATGCCGAGGCGTTCCATCGGATCGTCGAGGAGCACGTTCACCGCTTCGTGCAAGTCCTCGAAACTCACTTCGTTCGACAAGCCGAGGAAGGTCGCTACGCCTTCGTCGTCCATCCGCTTGGCGTTCAGCGCGTGGGTGGCAATCGTCGGCATCACGAGCTGCGGGATGCCCACGCAGCAGAGTTCGAGCGCCCAAGTATCGGCGGAGGAAAGGGCGAAGTGCGCCCGCACCAGCCGGGTCATGAGTTCCTTCGTTTCGGTCACCACATCGACGCGGCCCTTGTTCTGGTCGGCGAAGTCTTTCAATTCGTGGTAACGCGGGTGGTGCGTCCGCACGGCGATACTCACTTTGTCCACCTTCGGCATCTCCAACAGTTGCTCGGTGCGAACGAAGGTTTGATCGCCGTAGTCGTCGTCGCCGAATGCGACCAAGGCGCGGAAGGCACCCGGTTGTTCGGTGGCACGGATGGTGCGTTGCCGGCGGAAGAGGGCACGCACGAGGGCGAACTTGCGGCCCAAGAGCAGTTGCGTTCCCCGCTCGTACTTGAACGGCTTCTTGCCGGGGGCGAGCAGCGGATTCACCACGAGCTTGGAAGGGAACTTGATGTTCGCTTCGCTATCGATTGCGATCACGCGGGCGCCGGTGTCGTTGAGGCGGTCGAAGTATTCTTCGGTGGTCCCGACGCCGTTCACCACTACGGCGGAGGCGTTCGTGCGGCGGATTTCGCGGACGGTGGCTTCGATATCGCCGGGGCCGCCGATCTTCGAATCGCAGGCCTGCCAGTTGTTGTTCCCGCGGTGGATGGCGGTGGCCAAGCCCAGAGGTTCGAGGTAACTGAGGAAGTTGGTTCCCCGGCGGCGTCGCTGCATGGCGGCCGCCAAGGATAGGCATTGATAGAAGGCCTCATACCCGGTCTCGGGTGTGGCGTCACAACGAAACAGGATCGATCCACGCTTCACTTCCATGCGAGCGCTCCAAAGGGAGTTCGAGTTGATGTGGTTGGGCGTGGCGCCGCCGATGGCGCTCCGGGCGGTTCACGGTTAGGCACGGATGTGCGATGGCCGGGAATGCGCGGGGCACTCGGATGCGTTCTGCTTCAACCTGATTTCAAACCGGATGGTGCGTGATGCAATCGCGGTGCGCGGGCGTGAGTGCGCGAATGGAGTGCGAAGGCGGTTCGTCGTACCTCTTTTCCGGGGAGCCGATCGCGGCTCCTTTCGCTGGTTCAGTGGGTTCCGGTCCGCTGAGTCCAACGGTCCGAGCGACGGTTCCGGCGTCGTTCGAACGGGAGGGATGGTAACTCGGAAGCCGGGAAACGAACAAGGCCAAGTTTGCGAAGCCGCTCGCGGCTTCGCGAAGCCGCAAGCGGCTTCAGGGTTCCATATGGAACCTCTGGGTAACCTCGGTAGTTTCACAGACTTCGATTCAAGTTCCCCTTTCGCGTACCGTGCAGTTTGCTATCACCCGTTTCGCACAATTGCATTCAGGGGGTAACAATCATGGAAGCAGTCAAACCGCGACTCGGGCGAGGCCTAGACGCCTTGCTCGGCGCTGCGAATACCAACCAAACCGGCCCGGCCAACCGGCTCGCCGTGAACCGGATTCAAAACAACCCGTACCAGCCGCGGAAGCGGTTCGACGATTCCGAACTCCAACAACTCGCCGATAGCATCCGCGTTCACGGGGTGCTGCAACCGCTGGTCGTGCGGGCCTCCGGCGATAACTTCCAACTCATCGCCGGGGAGCGCCGACTGCGTGCCGCCCAGGCTGCGGGGTTGAACGAAGTACCCGTGCATGTGGTGCAGTTCAACGATCAACAGGTGTACGAGGCGGCGCTCGTCGAGAACATCCAACGGGCCGATCTCAACGCCATCGAAAAGGCCCACGGCTTCAAGGATTACCTCGATCGTTTCCAGATTACCCACGAGCAACTCGGGCAAAAGCTCGGCATCGAACGCTCGACGATTTCCAACCTCGTCGGGTTGCTGAACCTGCCTGCCGAAGTGCAAGACGCCGTGCGGCTCGGCCAGATTTCGCTGGGCCACGCGAAAGTTATCAAAGGTGTGCAAGGGGCCGAGAAGCAGATCGCCCTGTGCAAAGAAGTGATCCTGAAAGGCCTGACGGTTTCGGCCCTCGAACTCTCGGCGAAGGTAGCGAAGGCCGTAACGCCGGAGGCCGCGGAGAAGATTGCCAAGCCCGCCGCCGAGAAAACCGCCCACGTGATGAGCTTGGAAAACGAACTCCGGCAGAAGTTCGCCAGCCGCGTCGAGATCAAAGTGAAGTCCAAGGAGAAGGGGCAGATCGTGATCGGCTTCGAGACCAACGACGAATTTGAACGGATCGTCGAAGCCCTGCGGCGGTGAATTCATTTAACCCCCGGTGCGGCTCAACTTCGGTGACCCTTTTCACCGGGGGCTAAATCCACGCTGTAGAATAGCGGTGCCCAAATCCCGGAGGCGCCGATGCGTGCGATTCCCTTCCTGCTGCTCCTCCCCGCGTTCGCATTCGCCGAGAAGCCGAAACCCTTCGATTCCCCCGATGGCCAATACCGCATCGAGTTCCCGAAGGAGCCTGCGGTTTCCAACCGCAAGCTGGCCACGCCGGCGGGGCCGTTGCCCATTCAAACGGCTCGATCCGAGGTTCACAAAGATCTCGTGCTCTCGGTCACGGTGACAACCTACCCCGAGTCGTTCGTCGATGTGGCCCCGGCCAAATTGTTCGACGGCGTCCGCGATGGGATGAAAGCGGCCGATGGCACGGTGAAGCTCGATCGGGAAACGACCTTCGGCGAAGCCAAGTTCCCCGCCCGCGATCTGAGCATCGAAAGTGGGAAGACTACGATCCGCAGCCGGTTGATCCTCGTCGATCACCGCTTGTACCAACTCATGCTCACCGGATCGAAGGATCGCGTGGCCGCCGCCGAAGCCGAGTTCCTGAAGAGTTTCGAGTTGCTGAAGTAAACACATGCCATGTATCTGCAATTTCTACGGTATCGCGATCTACATGTATTACCGCGATCACGCTCCACCGCATTTCCATGCCTTCTATGGAAGCGACGAGGCGGTGTTTGACATTGCAACCGGTGGTGTGATTGCGGGACAACTACCTCGTCGGGCGCAACGATTGGTGGAAGATTGGCTCGTGAATCACCGGAACGAGTTACAATTCAATTGGCTCGCCGCGACAAACGGCCAGACACTGGCCCCTGTAGAGCCATTGGATTGATTGAGGAGAGAGATCCATGATCCTTCGAATTCAACGTGTAGAAGTCGTCGGGCCACACCGACTTCGCCTCGTATTCAACGATGCCACGTCCGGGGAGATCGATCCCCGATCGTTGATGTCAGGCCCGGTTTTCGAGCCATTGCACGATCCCGCTTTTTTTGCAAAGGCGGCACTCGATCCGGTGTGCGGTACGGTGGTCTGGCCGAATGGGGCCGATTTCGCCCCGGAAGCACTGCGCGAACTCATTCCCTCCCTCTCCAAAGTCGCTTGAGAATCTCATGACTCCGCTTCCCGCCCTGCACGCCATGGCCGCGTATTACCTCGAAGCCCGTTGCCGATTGCTCGATGTCGCAGCGATTCTGGATCGCATCGGTCGCGGTGCAGACGCCGCGACGCTCGCGGAGGATCCCCGGATGCAACGCTTGCGCGAAGGCATGCAAGCCCTGTTGAATCTTCCCGGCGGTCGAGCGGAGGAGATCCAAAGGATCTTCTCCTTACCGTACGATCCGGCATGGTCGATACCGCAACCGCAGGTATGAGCGGAACTCCGCACATATGGCATAGCTTCACTTTCGGGGAATCGTTACACTGACGGAAATGGCCACGTTTCCGCTCCCGGGGGTTCTATGCCGATCAAGGTGACCTGCTCGAATTGTGGCGGAGTGCTGCACGCTCCGGACGACGCCGGCGGCAAAAAAGGCCGCTGCCCCACCTGCGGCAATGTTTTGCCGATTCCCGCCGAGGCGCCCCGCGTGGCCGCTTCCCCCGCCGTACCCGATGCTCCCCCGAAAACGACCGCCCGTTCGCAATCGTTCGGCGAATTCGCTCTCGCCGGTTCGGCGAACGATTACGCCGCACCGGTTCGCACTTCGGCCGCGGATGCTCGCCGAGCTTCGGTACCGCTGCCGCCGCCGAACCCAACGAAGAACCGAGTCGGCTTCTCCGCGAAGACGGATGCCACCGAAGGCGGGGTTCGGGGTTGGAAGCGCGTGAGCCGCGGTTTGTGGTGGGTGCGGGCGGGTGTCTTCTTCCTGATGCTCGCGGTGCTGATTCCGAACGGCTTGAAACTCTACGAACTCTTCGCGAAACCGCTGCCGGTGAAGGATCCGGGCTACGCGGGAGTGGCGTGGTTGAACAGCGCTCAAGAAATCGAACTCGCCTCCATCGGGGCGCCGTTGGTTCTCGGCTTGCCGTTGCTGCTCCTCGGTCGGTTGGGTGTATCCGGAGCTCCCGCGCGATCGCGGACGTCCGGCTTGGCCACCTTCGCCGCCATCGCCACGCTGGTTGCCGTGATCGGCGGGGTGATGTTCCTGATGCCGGCCGTGGCCATGATCGCCACGGAAGATGCCGGGAAAGCGCCGCCGTTCATCGTGAAGCTGCAGAACCAGCCGGCGCAATGGCAGATGTTCACCACCACCGATACGGAAGGCTTGATGCAACGCGGGGGAATTCTCCTCGGCATCTTCGGCTTGGCCCTCGCCGAATTGTGGTTCCTCGCCAGCCTCGGCCGCATCGGCACCGCCTTGGATAGCCCGCGCTTGGCCGGGCGTACCACGCGGATGACCTTACTTTTCGGGCTGTTCCTCGTCGCGGCGTTCCTACTTGCAGTGGGATCGTTCAAACCGGGTTCGATGGGAACCGATTCACCGAACATTTTCGCCGACTTCAGTTTCCAAGTTTCCAAGTACGTCGAGGATCAATGGCGCTTGTACGGGCAGCCGCAATACGACAAACTGAGGGAACACAAATCGGCGGTGCGCCCCACTCTCGGGGTTCTCGCCGGATTGATCGTCGGGTTCGGATACTTCCGGATGGTCGGCGCAGGGCGCACGGCCGTTCGCAATTGGTTGGACACGAACGATCGACCGTGAGTACTTCCGAGGCCGAAGCGTCGGCGAAGCAGTGTCGGCGAATGCGAACGCACTGCCTTCGCCGGCGCTTCAGCCTCAGATGGAGTTATGGGAGCTCTGGCGATGAGCCTTTTAATTTGCTGCCCGGAATGCGGAGCGAACTTGCGGGTCACGCGATCGGCGGCGGTGCCGACGGTGGCTTGCCCCGGTTGCAGCGAACCGATTCGCGTTCCCCGATCTCCGCACCCGGCCGAATCGGCCTTCGATACACCGGCGGTGCGCGCCGTCGATGCCAACCGCGCCCGCGCCGGCTTATCCCGATTGAAACTCAGCCTCACGCTCTTCGGCGTGTGCGCCCTGCTCGCCTTGGGCATCGTCACTCTGCGATCCGCCGCGACCCAACGATTGCCCGACGCCACTCCCGCTTGGGTTCCCTTCACCACCACTTCGCTCACCGCGATCCTGATCGGGTTGGGCATCCTCGCCTGTTGGTTCCGGGTTCGCGGATACTTGCAATGCCGCCGCGCCGGTGCCGATGTGGGGGTGGAATTCTGGATGCGGCTCGCCGCGGCCGGGGCCGTGTTCACCGGCATCGGGGAAGTCTCGACCGCACCGTGGTTCCTCGGTATGCCCTTGCGAAGTCTGCCCTCCGAGATCGCCGCGTTCGTGATGATCGGCCTACTCTGCGGCATCATCGGCATCGTGATGGAATTCGCCTTCCTTTCCGCCATTCACCGATTGCTCTGGGAAACCTCCGGTTGGCAAGCGGCGAACAAAGCCGGGAACTACGCGATTACTTTCGTGTTCGCCGCCGTCTCCGCGATGGCCACCGTGATCGCCGGGTACATGATCGTGATCCTTTCCGCGGGCGGGAAGCCGGGGCAGATGGTTCCCGATCAAGTGGGGAACCCAATGGGGGCGGAAATCCGTATCGTGTCCGTGTTGGTATTGGGCGGATTGGCGAGCATCACCGGGTTGGTCTGTTGGCGGTACGGCCGCCTGCTGAGCCTCACCCGGCGGTCGCTTGCGACTCCCCAAGCGTACCCCGGCCCGGTGCCCAGCGGACGCCGCTGAAACATTCCCCTCTTTCCCGCGTGAACTCCCGATGGCGACCGAACCACAAACCTTTCCCACGCCGGATCAAATTATCGAGCGGTTGAAAGCGGCCGTGCCCCAACTCAAGAAGAAGGCCTACGCCTCGCTCTACGGCTTCGACATGGACGACGTGATCTGCACCGCCGTCGAAGCCAACACCATCCGCGGGTTCAACCAGAAGAAGCTCGGCCTCAAAGAATCGCCGATGAACATCTATCGGGATTGGGCTTCGGATTTCGTCATGTGGCTCGGCTACACCGAATTCCGCGAAGTGACGGATCGCGAGGGCTTCGAGGTCTTCCACCGCAAAGCCCAACAATCGTGCGAACGGGCGTTCCAGAAACAGGGCGCGAACTCCGGCCTCACTTACGGGCAAACCACCAAGCTCGTCGATTTGTTGTTGAAGCGCTTGGTGCGCTTCCCCGAAATCCCGGACGACGAACGCGTTCGCCTTTCCGAATTCCTGCACGTGCCCCTCGAGAAATACACGCTCATTGCGATCCGCGAATTGGAAGTGATCGATGGCGAAGGCAAACCGGTGAAAATTCCGAAGTCCGCCACGATGGCCAACATCACCCGCGCCGACGTCTACACCGGCATTCAATCGCTGTTCAACGACATGGCCAAGGAAGCCGAAGCGCCGACGATCTTCCTCGATTACCTGCTCTGGGAAATGCAACACCCCGGCAGCGACGATTAGGTTTTGTAGGTTGGGTGTGGCGAGGAGTTCGCAACCACCGCGACACCCGACGGAACCAACAAACGAAGGGGATGTCTGGTCTCGCGATGCGAATGCGGTGCGATCCTCGCGCCCGAACATGTTAACGCCATCGTGCAGATGCGACTTCAATCCGGCATCGTGTCCGAGAGACCGGGGGCTGAACTGGCGGCCCACAACTCCGCGAATTTCTCTCTGACGTACGGATTCAAATTTTCGGCGAATCCCTCGGCCAAGCCTAGAATTTTGATCAGTTCCACGGCATCGCCAAAATCCTTGCTGCGGCCAAGCCCCGACATTCCGGAAGCGATCTTCATTTCCATGAGCTTTGGCAGTTCGATGAACTTGACCCCGTTCGCTACGACGCTGCATTCGCGCGGATCGGGAAACGCCACGGGCTTGGGCTTGCCATCGCCGGGGAAGTCGCCGGTGGTGAGGAATTTGATTTTGACACCCGATTCGGCATCGCGTAGGTGTTTGCTTCCCGCGAATGGAGGATAATACCCCAAGCCGACCAACTGTTCGTGAATCGCCTTGAGGTTTTCTTTGGTCACGAGAAGATCGACGTCTTCGGTATAGCGACGTAGCCCGTAATGAAAGACTGCCATACCCCCGACGACAGCGTAGGGAATTTCCGATTGGTTCAGCCTGCGTGCGATTCTCCGCAACGCCTTGAAAACCTTGCTATCTTCCTCGAAATGCCGCCCACCTTCGTTCATGGCCCAACTCCAATCGCGGTTCAATTGCTCCTCGTAGGTGAGAAAGCCGGGGGGGAGCGTCGATGTTGGGGGTTGGCTCATGCGGAGATTATACCGCGCGCTCGGGTTTTGTTCGATCACTCGCCGGAGTTGGTTTCGCCGCCGCGGGCGGTGCAGAGGGCGGCCATGCTGGCCGCATCGATCGATTCGCGGAGGGTGCGCACCGAGCCATCGGCCATGCCCACGTTGATGCTCGCCGGGTGGAACGAATACGCTTCGCTATCGTTGCTGCAATTGATGAAGCAACCCGCGGTGCCCTTCAATGAGAATCCGGTGTTGGGGTCGGCCCAACCGTGGCCGTCGCCGGTGCTGCCCCCTAAGAGCACTTTCTTGAGATAAATCGACGGGCGGCCCCCATCTTCGAGGATCATGATCGAATTGGAAAGGCCATCGGTGATCTCGCCGAATTTGGTATCGAGTTGTTTGCGGAGCACGCCGGAGTAATCGAACCCCGCCGGGGGCGTGGGCAGCGAGTTCAATCCGTAGAACTTGGTGTTCACTTCATTCATCGAGCCGTAATCGCCGAGACCCAATCCGGTGGGGTTGGAAGGTGCTCTGCCCGTCGGGGCGGAGGGGCATATGAAGAGTTTGAAGTTCGTTTGCGAAAGTGCGAGATTCTTACCGGTGTTCCAGGCGATGTTCATGTCCCATTGGTCGCCGACGTTGCCCTGTTCTACATACGTGAGAGCGACCGGTGTCCAAGAACGGAAGGTCGTGCCTTTGGGGGTGCGGCTCGCGGGGAGCTTGTTATCGTTGGCCCCGGCGTAATTGTGGAAAGCCAAACCGAACTGTTTCATGTTATTCTTGCACTGCATGTTCGATGCGGCGGCCCGCACCTTCTGCACAGCGGGCAGCAACAATCCAATCAAGATCGCAATGATGGCGATGACGACGAGCAATTCGATGAGAGTGAACCCGAGGCGCTTCCGCTGCATGAATCTACTCCGTAAGGGCACCACGCGAGGGGGATAACTCGCGGGACTCCTTTTTTACAGAGGAGATATGCAACATCCACGCTTCGGATTGCCTTTCACAGGAACATCACGGAACATTCACGAAAGCCGCAATTTCTTCGCGCGATCTTCACATTCCGCTTACCGTTCCAGATTCATCCTCAGGTACGATCGGCGTTCCTGTTGCGTCAGCCCGAGTTCCTGCGCCAACTGCATCAGCAACGCCTTCGCCGCCGGGAAACGATCTTCCTCCGCGAGGATTTCCAGTTCCACAAACTTGCCGACCGGCCCGGCATCGTCGAGGCACACCGCCACATCGAAACCATTTCGGGAGAAGTGGTACGCCCGCCGGGTCTTCGAGATTACCGCCACCGGTTTCATCCCGAGCGACGTGAGAAACGCCACCACATTCGCCGCGGTATCGTCGCCGTCCGCGAGAGGCACTTCGATTTCCCGCCGGGTTTTCGTTTCCTTATCGATCTTCTTGCCTTTGTAAGTGAGTGTGTTCGTGGCCCCGCTGCGCCGCAAGCGCACGGCTTCATCGGTCTGGGCGAAATCCCGATCTGCCGCGTTGAAGTAGTGATCGGTTTGAATCCGTTCGGGTTGCACCTCGGCGTTCCACACGAGGAGTTGGGTTTCGAGGGCGGACCAATCGTCGGCCCGGAATTTCATTTCGATTTCGAGCACGAGAATTCCTCGGGGTGCCGTCGGATATAGATTGATGATAGTTCGCCACGAGGGGAATGAACGGGAGATGCCATGCCAGAGATTATCGCAGGGAAGGTTTCTGAGATTCCGCCGGGGGGCACCCGGATCGTCACGGTGAACCGCAAGGATATTGCCGTGTTCAACGATGCGGGCACACTGTTCGCCATCGACGATTGTTGCCCGCACGCCGGGGCGTCGCTCTCCGGTGGGCACGTCGAAAATGGCATCGTAACCTGCCCTTGGCACGCTTGGCGCTTCCGCCTCAGCGACGGCGCTTGGGCCGACAACCCCCGCGTGAAAACGGGATGCTACGCCGTGAAGATCGAAGGGGACAACGTGATCGTGGATGTTCCGGAGGCCGTCGGATGAGCCGTACCCGACACGCGGATGATGACGATGATGACGATGATGAGGAACTGCCCGAAGGCGTCTATCACGACGACGAACTGCCGACCGTATCCTGCCCGTATTGCAAAGCCGACATTCTGGAAGAAGCCCAGTACTGCCCGCGTTGCGAGAACTACCTCTCGCGGGAAGATGCCCCGCCTGCCGGGAAGCCGCTATGGATCTGGGTGCTGCTGATCGTCGGCACCCTGGCGATGATCTTCTCGGCGTTTCAGTAAGGCGAAGGGCAGAAATTCTATTACCCTCTCCCCTTGAGGGCCTTGAGGGAAAGGGTGGTTCGCGCAGCGAACCGGGAGATGGGTTTCTTCGAATCGATTTCAACCCCTCTCCCCGCCACGAGTTGCGCTCCGTGCGACCATCTCAAACACAGGGAGAGGGTAAAAAATCAATTGCCGCCCGCCTAACGGGAATCGCGTTTGGTGGCAGGGTTTGTGACACCGTGACCCAACGAATTCAATAGCAACGAATCAGGTTTTCCGTGCGGCGGTAGCCCACGAGGGTAACTGGCGAGGGTTTGGATCAGATAGCGGATTCCGCCATGTGTCCCTCGACTGCCTACCAATGGGAACTGCGGGTTCCATTCCCAAAGTTCCCGCAGTTCCCAACGCCATTTCCCCGTATTTTTGCTTCGCCCGGCCAAGGCGCAAAAGTTGCTGGATAGTGAGTGTTCTGATGGGGTTATGGCTGAATTTGGAGGGAACTATCAATTCGAACTAATACCACTCCACGCAAACAGACGGAAGAGGCCTTGCTAAAAGCGGGCATCTTGCAAAGCGCAATTTTCAACAGCGCCAACTTCTCGAGCATCGCCACGGACGAGTTGGGGGTCATTCAGATCTTCAACGTCGGCGCCGAACGGATGCTGGGTTACGGTGCCGAAGAAGTCATGAACCGGCTCACTCCGGGCGATTTTCACGACTCGAACGAAGTGATCGCGCGGGCCGAGGCGCTGAGCCTCGAATATGGCATCCTGATTGCCCCCGGTTTTGATGCCTTGGTCTACAAGGCTGCGCGCGGGATCGAGGACATCTACGAGCTGACCAAGATCCGGAAGGATGGCAGCCGATTCTCCGCGGTCATCTCCGTCACGGCGCTGCGCGACTCGACGGACGCCATCATCGGCTA
>JBBQWA010000146.1:0-11014 GCA_038211045.1 Gemmatales bacterium | reverse complement strand
CCATCCAAACAAAAAAAGCCGACCGTTTCCGGTCGGCTTCGTCGTTCCATTGGTTATCGGAATTAGGCCGTCACGGGGGCGGGAGCCGGGGCGACCGGGCCGCCTTCTTTTTGCACCTTGATTTCGCCTTCCTTGAGGAATTCGATGATGGCGGTTTCGCCGGCATCGCCGAGGCGGCGGTAGTGCAACTTCAATACGCGGGTGTAACCGCCGGGGCGGGTCTTGAAGCGCGGGCCGATCACGTTGAAGAGTTTCTTCAACACGGTGTCCATTTGCTTGTCGGTTTCTTGTTCGCCATCTTTGCCCCAAATGCCGGTGCCGGCGGTCGGCCCGAGCTTGGCCATCGCCTGACGGCGGAGGTGCAAGGCGCGAGTTTTCCCGACGGACGTGCCTTCGTCGAGGGCGAGCGCTGCGTTCTTCGCCAGCGTGATGAGCTTCTCGATGAACGGCCGCAATTCCTTCGCCTTCGGCATCGTCGTTTGGATGCTTTCGTGCGTGATGAGCGAACGGCTCAAGTTGCGGAAGAGGGCCAGCCGGTGGCTGGCGTTGCGGTTCAGCTTGCGACCGCGTCGTTGGTGGCGCATGGTATCCCTTTCAAAGGATGGTGGTGGCCCCGCTCCGTGCCAAGGGAAGCGGAGAATCGTAGGCTGGGATGCCGGTCGCATGCAGTGCGTACGACCGGCATCCTAACCGACAAGAATTATTTCCTGGGCAGCTTCATGCCGAGGTGAAGGTTCTTTTCCTTCAACTTCACGGTGACTTCCTTCAGCGTGGTTTCGCCGAAGTTTCGCACTTCCAAGAGTTCGTCTTCTTGGCGGATCACGAGGTCGCGCACGGTGGCGATCCCTTCGGATTCCAAGCAGTTCGTGGCCCGAACGGAAAGTTCGAGTTCCGCGAGGCTCATGTTCAGCTTGCGTTCGAGTTCGTGATCGACCGAACCACCGAGGGACGCGCCGCCGATTTCGATCGGATCATCGATGGCCACTTCCGGGCCGGGCTCGTTGTACTGCACGAACACGTTCAAGTGCTTGCGGAGAATCTTGGCGGCTTCGACCACGGCCATTTGCGGGCCGACGGTGCCGTTGGTCCAGAGTTCCATCACGAGGCGATCGTAGTTGGTCTTTTGGCCCACGCGGGTTTCTTCGATGTCGTACTTCACGCGGATGACCGGCGAGAAGCTCGAATCCAAGGGGATCACGCCGATTTCGCGTTCCTTGATGTTTTCTTCCGCTACACGGTAACCACGGCCGTTCTCGATGGTGAGTTCCATCACGAAGGGCACGTCGGCGGTGAGGGTGGCGATCTTGTGTTCGGGGTTGGCGATTTGCACCAACTCGTCGTGTTCGATGTCGGCGGCGAGCACTTCGCGTTTATCGCGGGAACCGTGAACGTTGATGCGAACGACCTTGGTTTGATCCGAAAGGTTCTTCACGACCAACGATTTGATATTCAACACGATGTCGGTGACGTCTTCGACGACGCCGGGGATCGTGGAGATTTCGTGCTGCACGCCTTGGATTTTGATCCGGGTGACGGCGGAGCCTTCGAGGCTGCTGAGGAGGATGCGGCGGAGGGAGTTGCCGATCGTCATGCCGAAGCCGCGTTCGAACGGTTCGACGTAGAACTTGCCGTAGGTGTCCGAGAGCGAGCTGCGCTCGGAGTTCAACCGGTTGGGCAGTTCGAGACCGCGCCAGCGAATACGCATGGGAAATACCTCTCGGGTGGGGGTGTCGGCTTACCGCTCGTCGGGCCGGGGTTGCGAATCCCCGGTTGATCCGACGGCGAGCCAGAACCATCCACCTTCGACAAAAGAACAAACAACAGGCCCCGGTTCGCAGCTGGGGCCAAGTTCGCAAAATCATTTCACCGCAGAGGGCACATGAGGGCACGAGAGAAATCAAAACGAGAAACAGAATGAAGCACGACTTGGAATCGTTACCATTTTTAATCCCTCTTCTACCTTCTCATGTGCTCTCTTGTGCCCTCTGCGGTGAAAATTATTTTCGAGGCTATCGGGTCGCGATTTCGATGATCAACTGCTCGCGGATTTCCGAGATGCGAGGATCGACGTCTTGCCGGGTGGGCAAGCGAGTCATTCGGCCTTCCGGTTCATCGTTGTTGATGATTTCGAGGAAGTCCGGCACCTGCGGCGGCGTGCTTTGCAAGCTGGTGCGGGCCATGCCGAGGCTGCGGGGTTTCTTCTTCACGCTCACCAAATCGCCGGCGCGGAGAACCATACTGGAAACGTCGCACTTGCGGCCGTTCACCATCACGTGGCCGTGGGAAACGAGCAACCGGGCACCCGGCCGCGACGTTGCAAACCCGAGGCGGTGGATCACGTTATCGAGGCGGCGTTCGAGCAGCGTCAGGAGCACTTCGCCCGTGTTGGCGGTGCTGCGGCCGGCGGTCTCGAAGTAACGGGCGAACTGCCGTTCGAGGATGCCGTAGAACATCTTCAGTTTTTGCTTTTCGCGGAGGCGCACACCGTACTCGGAAACCTTGCTGCGGCGTGTGCCGTGCATACCGGGCGGCGGGGCTTCGCGGTCGATGGGGCACTTCGGCGAGTAGCAGCGCGAGGCCTTGAGGTACAACTTCATGCCTTCGCGGCGGCATCGCTTGCAAACGGGATCGGTGAAACGGGCCATAAACGGTTACGCCCGGCTCGCGGCCGGGGCCTCAACTGGAGTCGGAAGGAGTGTTCAGTTTTCTGTGTTCAGTTTTCGGTGCAGAAAACCAAGCACGGAGGGCGAACGGACTTGATGTTGAACTCCAGGGTCGAACACCACGCTCCGAAATGTAGGGTGGGCACTGCCCACCAGCTACAAAAGGTGGGCAGTGCCCACCCTACAAAACTAGACGCGCCGCTTCTTGGGCGGTCGGCAGCCGTTGTGCGGCAGCGGCGTCACATCTTCGATGGCCTTCACGTTCAGGCCGGCGGCCTGCAACGCGGTCACGGCGCTTTCGCGGCCGGCACCGGGGCCTTTCACCTTGCACTCGATTTCTTTCATGCCGAACTTCTGCGCCTTGCTGGCACATTCCTCGGCCGCACGCTGTGCGGCGAACGGCGTGCTCTTCCGGCTTCCCTTGAAACCGACGGCCCCGCCCGACGACGTACACATCGTGTCGCCGTTGGTATCGGTGATCGTAACGATCGTGTTGTTGAAGGTGCTTTGAATGTGCGCAACGCCCTTGGCGACGTTGCGACGAACCTTCTTCTTCTTGTTCTTTGCCATAATACTGGGGTGTGGGGTATGGGGTATTGGGTATGGTCGAACACATGACAAACGGGCATGAGGCCTGCAGAGCTGTAACACCCCACACCCCACACCCCATTACCCTTATTTGTCTTTGACGCCCTTCTTGCCCGCGACCGTCTTGCGCGGACCCTTGCGGGTGCGGGCGTTGGTCTTGGAGCGTTGGCCGCGGCATGGCAGGTTCTTGCGGTGCCGTTCGCCACGGTAGCTCTTGATTTCTTTGAGGCGTTGGATGTTGCCACCGTCGAAACGGCGCAGGGCGCCTTCGACGGTGTAATCGCGGTCGATGGTAATGGCCAAGCGGGCCACTTCATCGTCCGTGAGGGTGCTGGCTTTGCGTTGCGGGTCGATACCGACCTTGGTGCAAAGTTCGAGGGCGTTCATCGGCCCGATCCCGCGGAGGTACCGCAAGGAAATGTGGGTCGGTTTGTTCGCCGGGATGTCGACGCCTTGAATACGGGGCATACTCTTCGCTCGCGATTTCCGATTTTCCGCTTGCGCGGAGGGTGGGTTTTGGTTATCCTTGACGTTGCTTGTGACGCGGATCTTCGCAGATGACGCGCACGACGCCCTTCCGCTTGATCAGCTTGCACTTGTCGCAGATCTTTTTAACGCTCGTTCGCACTTTCATTGGGCACCGACGCTTTTCCATGGAACCGCCCATACTGGCGGGAATCGAATAACTTACCGGCGTTCTCTAACTCGGCAAGGGCGCACCGCAGAAAATGATCCCGGACTTTGAACGATAACCTATAACGAAGCATCGCCAGATTGCTTTTGAAGCGGGATGGGTTTACCGTCTTGAACGGTAAACCGACCTCAAGCTGTGCACACTCACGGTCTGAC
Source organism: Gemmatales bacterium (assembly GCA_038211045.1). Lineage (GTDB taxonomy): Bacteria > Planctomycetota > Planctomycetia > Gemmatales > Gemmataceae > JALHQU01. Next base: position 6,914 of record JBBQWA010000146.1, on the reverse strand, counting down.
GCCCGACGCTTGGGGAATAAAATGCGATCACTCCGCGAACCATCGATAAAATGCACGAATCATCCCCTTGGGAAACGCCGATGCCCACCGCCTCGCTCGCCGAACGCTACACCGTCGCATTCCCCGGATCGAAGGTTCGTTTCGAGCGTGCGAAATCCCTCTTTCCCACGGGGGTGACGCACGATGCCCGGATGATGCAACCATTCCCTATCTACGTGGAGAAAGCGCTCGGCTCGAAGAAATGGGATGTCGATGGGCGGGAACTCGTCGATTATTTCGTCGGCCACGGTTCGCACCTTTTGGGGCATTGCCCGCCCGCGGTCGTGGAAGCCGTTCAAGCGCAAATGGCTAAGGGCACCCACCCCGGCAGTTGCCACGATCTCGAAATCGAGTGGGCCGAGTGGGTGAAGAAGCTGATTCCCTCCGCCGAGCGCGTACGCTTCACCGGTAGCGGCACCGAGTCGACGATGATGGCCCTGCGGCTCTCCCGGCTCTTCACCGGTCGGCCGAAGTTCCTCAAATTCCAAGGGCATTTCCACGGTTGGCACGATTATGTAACCATCTCCGCCGATCCCCCGTACGAATCGAGCGATGTCCCCGGCGTGCCGGAAGGCGTGGCCCAATGCTGCGTGGCCATTCCCCCCAACGATCTCAATCTCGTCGAATCGACGTTGAAGAACGATCCGGGTATCGGCTGCGTGATCCTCGAACCGACCGGCGGCCACTGGGGGGCCGTGCCGATTCGGGGCGAGTTCCTCCGAGGGGTACGGGAGATCACCACCCGTTTGGGCCGCGTGCTAATATTCGACGAAGTGATCACCGGCTTCCGCGTTTCCCCCGGCGGCGCCCAAGAACATTACGACATCGTGCCCGACCTCACCGCGTTGGCGAAAATCCTTGCCGGCGGCTTGCCCGGCGGGTGCTTGGCGGGGAAGGAAGAGATTCTCTCGTTCATCGAACCGAGGCCGGGCCGGCCGAAGATGAAGCACCCGGGTACCTACAACGCCAACCCGCTTTCCGCCTCGGCGGGAATCGCCGCGTTGAAGCAAGTGGCCACCGGGGAACCCAGCCGATTGGCGAACCACGCCGGGCGACAATTGCGGAATCGTTTGAATGCGATGTTCGCGTCCAATGAGTTCCCGTGGATCGCTTACGGCGATTTCAGCATGATCCGGGTGTTGCCAAACTTCAGCGGCGAACGGCCGAAACCGGCAACCGGCTACGACGACGGCTTCATTCCGTTCGGTGGCGAATTGAACAAACTCGATGGCCCGAAAGACATGAACGTCTACCACGCCTTGCGTCAAGCAATGTTACTGCAAGGCGTCGATTTCTGGGGCTTCGCGGGGATGACGAGCGCCGCACACTCGGAATCCGACATCGAAAAGACCGTGCGAGCGATGGAGACCTCGGTGGGGGAAATCTCGGCGGCGTAGTTCATCGCGGGGCGAAGCGAATCGACGCAGCCGATCTTCAAACCGGAGTTTTGCTTTGGTGCGCCGCCGGGTACGTTGGGCGGCTTCTCTGGGAACACCGGAACAGTTTCGGGCGTTTTGCGTGAATCGCCGCAGCCGACAACGCTGAAGGTCGCCAGACATACGAAGAGTGCAATTTTCAAGATGGAACGTCCTTTCAATCGCCGAAGTTTACGGTGATGCCGTCGTTGCGGCCCGCTACCCATCTCACGGTATTCGGGTCGATGGAATCGCGGAACAAACGTACGGAACCGTCGGCGAACGCGAACATGGCCCCGCCGGGATGCCGACTGCTGAAAGCTTGCGGAGCCGTACCGTTGATGCGCGCGGATGCTTCATCGACGGGCCACATCACATCGCTGATCCGGATCGAAGAACCTTGGTAAAAACCGGTCATGCCGACCCAAATCGCCGCGATCCAGCCTTTCGTCGGAAGGTAAGCGCATTCGCCGATGACCACAGTGTTGCTCGTGCCATCGAGGATCTCCACCAACTTCGTTTTGCTGTTCTGGTAGCAAACGCCACCGATATCCATATCTGCTCGAAAGAATTGCGTGGTTTGTGGGCCGGAGATCGCCCGGTAGTTGGAGGTCGCGTGATCCTGACGATTCGGATTAATCAGTGTTCCCGTTTCCGAAGGGCAGCGGTACATGTTCACCACTGTTTGGCTTAGAAGGCCGGGAACATCTTGAGCCGTGACTGTGGTGAGGCCGCTCCCGAAAGTCGTGCCGTTCGCATTCAGGCTATTAAACAAGTTGTCTTGCTCGATGTATGGGAGGATGATGGTGCCCCAACCCCAGCCGGGCAGTGTGCCTTGAGCTTGGTACGCCGGCGGAAACGCTCCGTTGGTGGTGGCGTAGTTGTGCATCCCGATCGCTTGCTGTTTGAGATTGTTCGAGCATCGCATGCGATTACTCGCTTCGCGCACCTTCTGAACGGCAGGCAGCAATAAGCCGATCAAGATCGCGATAATCGCGATCACTACCAATAACTCGATGAGCGTAAAACCGCGCCGAGGATTTTGCTTGGCCATTCGTCACCCGTATTGTTTGGGATGAAAGCAGGCCGCGAGGTGGGGGAGATCAGAACGCGGAAGGAGAGATTAATAGTTTTTCAAATGCATCGCACTTTGTCAAGTCGCAATCCGAAAGATGGTGTGCCTTATGTCTGCCACGCGGAACGTTCGAGCCGGAGTTGAAGCGAGCACCGATGGATTTTTTACCCTCTCCCCTTTTGAGGGAGAGGGGTAGAAGTCGATTGAAAGAAACCCCTCTCCCGGTTCGCTGCGCGAACCACCCTTTCCCTCAAGGGGAGAGGGTAAAAGTAGAGCCGCCGTTCGCCTTGTGGAACTCCGGCTCGCACTCGGTTCACTTTAATACGGTGAACTTGATATCTTTGAATTCGACCCGCATGCTCTTGTAGCCCGCGTGGCATTGGAAGGCGATGATCCCTTCCTTCGGGGCGTCCTTCGCTTCCTTGCCGGGGAGCTTGGGGAACTCGGCGTCGATCATCGTTTCGCCGTTGATCTTGATGGTGTACTTGGCCCCCTTCACCACGACGTGGAAGTCGTTGAACTCCTTGGGCTTTACGGCCTTCTCGATCGTCGCCTTCTCCGAAGCTTTGAACATGCCGCCGACGCCTTCGCCGTAGAGGCTGCCCCAGTAACCGGCCCCGAGATCGACTTGCGGGCCTTTCACGCGGAACGGCTTCGCCTTATCTTCGGGGTATTGTTCGCTGCGGACTTGCACGCCGCTGTTGCCGATACCATCGCGGAGTTGGGCTTTGAAGGTCATTTCGAAATCGGAGTACTTCTTCTTGCTGCAAAAGAAGGTGTTGTACTTCGGGTCTTCTTTGGTCTCGCCGACCACGGAGTTGCCTTCGATCTTCCAAATGTCGGTGCGGCCTTCCCAATTGGCCGGATCGAGGAATTCCTTGGTGTCGTCGGCGCGGGCGGCGAGCGGCGCGACCATCAAACAACAAGCGAGTGTGAAACGGGAGAGCGGCATGGCGAAGAAACCTCTGGGTGGAATTGACACATTCCTATCGTGCCATTTCCACCGCCAATTGGCAACGGTGGAGTTCCCAAAGCCGACGGATGGCTATCCGTCGGCTGGCGATTGCGTAAATTGTCGATCAAGCCCACCCCGCTCGTTCCGGAGTTCGACGTGCCTTCCTCCACCCGTTTTCTCGTCTTGTTGGTCGCAATCATCGGCTTCCTTTTCGATACCTACGAACTGCTCATGCTGCCGGTCATCGGCGCCGGGGCGCTCTCCGATTTGATCGGCGAACCCGCGACGAGCGATCGCGTGCGATGGTGGATCGGGGCCATCCTTTGGATCGCCGCACTTTGCGGCGGCGTGTTCGGCCTCCTCGGCGGTTGGATGATCGATCGCTTCGGCCGTAAGCGGATCATGATCGCCAGCATCCTTGTGTATTCTCTCTCGCCGATGGCCGCCGCATTCAGCACCGAACTCTGGCACTTCGTCCTTTTCCGTTGCACCACGTTCATCGGAGTGTGCGTGGAAATGGTCGCGGCCGTCACGTGGCTGGCGGAACTCTTCCCCGAGAAACGCACCCGCGAACGGGTGATCGCGTGGAGCCTCGCCGCAGCTTCGCTCGGCGGGTTGCTCGTGACCGTGGTGGACAAGTTCATCGTGGCGAACGCCGGCGACTTCCCCGCGATCAATGGGGGGCACGCCCCCTGGCGGTATACCCTCATCAGCGGGTTGGTGCCGGGCTTAATAATCTTGGCCCTCATGCCTTTCGTTCCCGAATCGCAAGTGTGGGCCGAGCGCAAACGCAATGGCACGCTCCGCCGCCCCCGCTTCGCCGAACTCTTCGCCCCGAACCTTCGTCGCACGACCATCGTAACGACGATCCTCTCCGCCTGCGGTTATGCCGCGGCCTTCGGCGCCTTGCAGGTGACGCCTTCGCAAGTGATCCTCGCCCGCGCCGAGATTGCGCAACCGTTGAAAGAGGGGCAGGATTTGATGAAGGCGGCGAAGGTGCCTGCCGAGAAGCAAGCCGCCGCGGCCAAGCTGAATCAGGCGAAGGACACCCGGGAAGACCGCAAGAGCAGCATTCAACTTTGGCAGGAACTCGGCGGCCTGACGGGCCGGATTCTGTTGGCGATTCTCGTGAGCGTGCTGCCGGTGCGAATGCTGCTCCGCGTGTTCGTCGTGCCGGGGATCATCTTATTCCCGTTCACCTATACGCAACTCGTCACAGGCGATTACGCGACGTTCGCCGCCGCGATCTTCTTCTGCGGATTGCTCACCGTGGCCCAATTCAGTTTCCTCAGCGAGCTGCTGCCGAAGCTGTTCCCGCTGCATTTGAGGGGTACGGGGAGTAGCTTCGCCACGAACGTGGGCGGGCGAATGATCGGCACGATGGCCGCGACTTTGAATACCGGAGTCATCGCCGGGGCGTTCGGCGGCGGGCCGAGTGGCGTGGCGATGGGGGCCGCGATCATCGGCGGTGCGGTGTACTTCATCGCGTTCGTGGCGTCGTTCTTCCTACCGGACGCCCCGGCGGATGAACCGCCGGTTGCGGTTTAATTGAATTCAACGGAGCCGCGAGCGTGAGCGAGCGAAAGCTCCTGCCCGATTCAACAAAACGATATTCTTCGCTAACGTAACGCTCACTGACGCTCGCGGCTCCGTTAGAGCAACACTTCCCGCTTCAAAACGGGGAACACCTTCCCGACCTTGCCCAACAGGTAATCCCCGTAAGTGCCTTGAAACATTCGTACGCTGGCTTGATCCCAACGCTCCCCGGCATCGTCGGGCCGCACGAGGTGGGCCGGCAACTCGATCGGACGCACCGGAGCGAAGAAATTCGGATCGAAGAAGAATGGGAACGAAAGCCGGCTCCGCGGCTGCGGGTTGCGCACGCGGTGCGGCGTGCTGCGGTACAAACCGTGAGTCATGCGATCCAGCATGTCGCCGAGGTTGCAGACGAAACTGTTCGGCACCGGCGGTGCCGGAACCCACGCCGAACGCGATTTCACTTCCAAGCCCCCGGCGTCGTCTTGCATCAGGATCGTGAGCAAGCCGTAATCGGTATGCTCGCCGACGCCCCATAAACTCGGATCGGCGGGCGGCGGATAGTTGAATATGCGAAACAGCGTCAACGGGTTGTGCGTGAACGCTTCGCTGAAATAGTCTCGCTTCAATCCGAGGCTGAGCGCGATCCCGGCCATCAACCGGTGGCCGAGTTCCGCCATCGCCGCCATGTATTCGAGCACCGTTTCCCGGATGCCCACGGGGAATTCCGGGAACAGGTTCGCCCCGTGCAACGGTGTGCCGGCGAGCACCGCGGGATGATCGTTCGGCAATTCCTCGCCGAAGTACAAGCCTTCCTTTTGATCGGGCAAACCCGAAGTGAGTTCGTCCCCCACGCGGAAGTAGCCGCGCCACGTCCGGCCGCCGAGGGCCATCGGAATTCGCATCTTCTCGGCGACGGGCAACGCGAAGAATTCCCGGCTGAGGATGCGCAAACGTTCTTGCAATTCTTCGGGTACCCCGTGCCCCACAACGTAGAAAAAGCCGCTTTCCCGGCACGCTTCGCCGATGCGATCCGCGGCCGCGGGAATATCGGAAACATCGATGATTGGGATGTGCGAGAATTCGGTCATAAACTGAGTATATGTTCGCCCGCAAGATGCACGCGCTGTTGCCGTCGTTGAAGGAACGCACGTTCGCGGCCCTCGATTTCGAGACGGCCGATTACGGCGCGGATAGCGCCTGTTCCATCGGTGTCGTCCGCGTCGAGAATCTGCAAATCGTGGCCCGCGAAACCCTCCTGATCCGGCCGCCGCGTTCCCGCATAATGTTCACGCACATCCACCGCATCACTTGGCCGATGGTGAAAGATTCGGAAGCGTTTCCTGGCGTGTGGGCGAAGTTGCAACCGCTGTTGGAAGGGGCGAGCCTGCTCGCGGCGCACAACTCCGCGTTCGATAAGCGGGTGCTGCACACCTGTTGCCTGCGGGCCGGGTTGCCGATCCCGGAGTTTCCGTTCTTGTGTACGGTTCACCTTTCGCGGTACATCTGGAATACGAGGCCGAACGATTTGAAAAGTGTCTGCCAGCGGCTGGCGATCCCGTTGAACCACCACGATGCCGGCTCCGACGCGGAAGCGTGCGCGAAGATCGTGATCGCCGCCGCCGCAACCCACGGAGCCACCGTGGAGCAGAGCCTGATATGAATATTCGGAATTCTCGGCACATTGAGCTTGCATAGCGTCGTGCGATCCGCCAACATGCCCGTGCAAGCGTTCCGTTCACCACGAATACACCCCGTGCGAAACCTGTTCCGCCGATTCTTGCCGACGCAGATTGCCCCCCCCCTCCCAGCTTAACAAGCGTAAGTTGAGATTGGAATCTCTGGACGATAGAATCGTGCCTTCGGGGAATCCCGTGGCCAACCCCGACTCATT
>JBBQWA010000145.1:0-11061 GCA_038211045.1 Gemmatales bacterium | reverse complement strand
ACGCGCTTCCCTTTGGCGAACTCCGCAACCGCCGTGCGGTTGTCGCGCTGATCGAGGTAGTAGCCGGTCTTCTGGCCTTCGCTCAAGTTCACGGCGAACTTCAAACCGTTTTCCTCGATCACCACTTCCGCCGTGGGCATCTCGCCGCAGAGCAAGCCGTCTTGGAGCACCACGCCTTCGAGTTTGCCGATGCCCTTCTCCGTCCGCAGGTACACGCCCTTGGCCCCGAGGAGTTCCATCAGCAGTTCGCCCAACATCACCCTGCGCTCGGCCAAGGCCAGCGAGGTGAACTGCACGGTCAGGTATTCGCCGTAGCGATCAACAACCATTCCCGAGAGCTGATCGGCTTCGCTGAAGGCCACGCGGTACGCGGCGTTCGGCCCGGTGTTCAAATGAAGCAGATCGTGGCGGAACGAAATCGCACGTTCCAAACGGGCTTTGAAGAACTCGCGGTCGAACACTGCCGTTTCATCCCACGAATAGAGCCGCACTTGAATCTTGCTTTGGCTGTTGAAGAGGCCGCGTGCCACGAAGTTGCCCACGTGCGAACGCACATCGACGGCGGCTCCGTCGGCGGGTTCGCCTTCGATCCGTTCGATGGCCCCGGCGAATACCCACGGATGGCGGCTGTAAAACGGCTGAGCGCGCTTCGGCTTGAGGAAGATTTGCCCGGCGATGTCCGACGAAATCACGGAAGGATCCAATTCGTAACAATGGTGAAAGCGGGGGGACATCGTCCCCCTGCAACGGATGGGCAGGGGGACGATGTCCCCCCGCTTTCAAAAATGAGGTTGTCTCACACGCCTTGCAGAACCCGACGGAAGTAGGCCAAACCGCGTTCGGTGTCGTTCGGTTCGCTCCGGGCATCGACGATGGCATTCAAACGCAAGAGCAACTCGGTACGGTTGATCGGTTTTGTCAGAAAGTCGTCGGTACCCGCTTCGACGGCCCGTTCGATATCGGTTTTCTGATCGAGCGCCGTCACCATGAGCACGCCGATCGTGCGCGTTTCCGGGGCGGATCGCAAACGCTTGCACACTTCGAACCCACTGAGCTTGGGCATCATCACGTCGAGCAGGATCACGTCCGGTTGCCAGTCTTGGGCGATGGTCAGCGTTTCCTCACCGTTCACGGCGATGCGCGTCTCGTAGGTGGAACCGTCGAGGTGGGCTTCCAGCACTTCGGCGTTCTGCGGGTTATCGTCGGCAATCAATACACGGGGCATGGGATCTCTCGAACGTTTCGAATATTGTAGTGAAACACCACGTTTCACCCCCGTACACCGGGGTTTTTGCGCCCCGGGGCCGCTTGACTCAGGATCGTCAACGCTAGGAACGCGACCAGAATGATGTTCAAGCACACTCCCCGGGTTTTGTCGGTGGCGCGGTAGTGTTCGAGGTTCGCCTCGTGTTGGAAGTGGTAACGCTTCAATCGCTTCGTACTTTCGGCCAACTCCGAGGATCCTTCCGGTGCGTTCCGTTTCACTTCGAGTTCCCTGTTGAAGGTATCGGCGGATTCGTCCAACCGTCGTCCCGCTTCTATCGACTCGACCGTATAACTCGCAGCGGCCACCTCCGCTGTGATCGCACACACCAAGACGATCGCCGAGGCGATCCGCCGCGGCCGGGTGACGAACCGGTACACTGCGCAGACCAAGACCGCATCGGCATGGGTCAGCGGCATGATGATCTTGACGCGGATTTCTTCCTTCACCGATTCCATCCCGCCGACATCCGCGAAGGTTTGATCGGGCTTCTCCATCGGGAACGAGGGGCCTTCGGGATCGTCGTTCCAACGCAGCTGCCCGTCGCTGAGTTCTTCGTCTTCTTCCGCCCCAATGCCGAGGGAATCAGCAAACTCCGTGTCGGCCGCTTCCGGTTCCTGTCGAACAGCATCGCGGTATTGCCGAACGGCCCGTTCGACCTCACCGGCCCGAGCGAGCAAGCGTGCATGGATAACCATGACGGCCGCCGGGGTGTCCGAGCGTTTTAACAAATCTTCTACAATCACCATCGACTGGCTGTACTTCTCTGCCTGGTAATACACCATCGCGAGAGAAATCCGGAGTGGAAGATCGTCGGGTTGTCGTCGCAAGAGTTCACGGAACTCGGTTTCGGCCTCGGCAAGCCGGCCCAAGCTTTGCAATATCGCGGCCAAATGTCGACGAAGTGGAATGTTGTCCGGGGAGTGTGCGAGGGCTTGGCGGAGCGGATCGACCGATTCTTCCATGGCGAATCCCCGGGAATGCATCAAGGCGCTAAAGCAATTGTACCGGAACATCCACTTGCTTCATCCTTCGGGGTGAGGTATGATTTATTTACCTGCCACGCAACACTTTCTGAGCTTCGGTATGCCTTCCTCCCATGGTTGCCGAGAATTCACACAAACCTTGAAGCAACCTGATCGCAGAGGATTCCTGCGCTCCGGTGCATTCGGGGCAGCCGGGCTAACGCTCAGCCATCTGTTGAAGACCGAAGCGACGGCTGCGTCGCCGAAGAAGTTCAACAACGTCATCATCCTCTGGATGCGCGGTGGACCGAGCCACATCGACATGTGGGATCCCAAACCCGATGCCCCCGCGGAAATCCGCGGCGAATTCGGAACGATGAATACGCCCGTGCCCGGCATCCGGCTGACCGACATGCTGCCCGAAACGGGCAAGATCATAAAGAAGTGGTCAATCGTGCGTAGCCTGCACCACCACGATGCCGGGCACAGCGCGGGGGACCAGATCTGCTTTACCGGTTACAACAGTGGCCCGGCCCCGGATGAAAACATCCATCCGAGCATCGGTTCGATCGTATCGAAACAGATCGGGCATGAAAACCCGAAGATGCCGCCATACGCGATGATTCCGCGCTTGGTGCCAGGAACCGGTTCCGCCTACCTCGGCGTCACACACAAGGCGTTCGAAACCCAGGCCGATCCTGCCGCGGTCGGGCCATTCAAGCTTCCGGCATTTGATATGCCCGCGGGTGTGGATCTTGATCGAGTGAAGGATCGAAAATCGATGCTTGCCGGGTTCGATACGCTCCGCCGGGATCTGGACAATTCCGGCCAGTTTGCCGCGATGGACAACTTCCAACACTCGGCCTGGGACATCCTCACCTCGAATGCGGCCCGTGACGCGTTTGACTTGGACAAGGAACCGAAGGCCCTGCGGGAGAAGTACGGCTTCCGTGAAGCCTTCGATCCGAAAGCTTCGAACCGGTGCGGTTGCCCAAATTGGGCCCAACGGATGCTCCTGGCCCGGCGGCTAGTCGAAGCCGGGGTGCGGCTCGTGACAGTCGATTTGCGTTGGTGGGATACACACGTGAAAGGATTCGAATCGCTCCGCGAGGGCTTCCTGCCCCGTTGGGATCAAGCCTACACCGCTCTGATCAATGATCTCGAAGACCGCGGCCTTCTTGCGTCCACGCTCGTACTGGCGTGGGGTGAATTTGGCCGTACACCCAAGGTGAATAACGATGCCGGGCGCGACCACTACCCCAACGTATTTAGTGCTGCACTTGCGGGTGGCCCGGTGAAAGGAGGCCGCGTCGTGGGCGAATCGGATGCGAAGGGAGCCTTCCCGAAATCAAACCCGAAAACGCCCCAAGATGTGCTCGCAACGGTGTATCAACACCTCGGCGTCGATCCGAATGTGAGCTACCTCACAGGTACCGGCCGCCCGGTGGCTGTGCTACCCCACGGCAAACCGATCGCCGAACTGTGTTGATCTTCACCCACGCCAGCGTTCCACGATCTGCACCATGTCCCGCGGCATCGGCATTGACCAATGCAACTCGGCCCCCGTCACAGGATGCACGAATCCAAACTCCGTGGCGTGCAACATCAACCGCGGGGCACCGCTGCATCGGGCACCGTCTGCCCGTTCGGCTTCATGCAGTACACCTTGTCGCCACACACCGGTTGCCCTGATTCGCTCAAATGGATGCGAATCTGATGCGTACGGCCGGTTTCCAACCGGCACGAGAGGAGCGTATACCCCTTCAACCGTTGCTCAATCTCGAAATGGGTGACGGCTACTTTGCCGACCCCCGGCAGGTTCGTGCTGCCCCGGCGTCCATCGCCACTGTCACGCACGAGGGAACTGCGGATGGTACCCGGGTTCCAGCGTGCCCCAGCCGAAGCCGGTATCGTTATCGTACCCCACGGGGAAGCCGTTGTTGGCGTCGTGGTAGTTGTGCAAAGCCAGGCCCAATTGCTTGAGGTTGTTGGAACACTTCATCCGCGCGGCGTCGAAGCGCACCTTCTGCACGGCGGGCAAGAGCAGGCCGATCAGAACCGCGATGATCGCGATCACCACCAACAGCTCGATCAGCGTGAACGCTTTGCGATTCTGGGAACGGAACATGGGGAACGCCTGTCATATGAGTGGGATGATTTCGGCAGCCTGTACGGAGCGGGTGATATTCACCATTCCGACACAAATGATTCACGAATCCGAGAAAATGATTGACGAATCGGAAAAAGGTAACAATTTACGGAAGCGGGCAATGAGTCGGCTCCGAAGTAAAATGCCCACGACCGGTAGCACGCTCCCAAACGGATTCCCTCGATGAACGAGACGAAAACCCTCAATCGGGAAGAGTTGGAACGCGGCGTGGCCTCGTTGCTCGCGGGGCTTTCGTCACCCAAGGCCGTTGCGACCTCCCCAAATATACCCCAGAAGTCGCACAAAGGGGCGACCCTCAAAGTCGGCCGCGAAACGGCCGGCCGGAGGGGGAAGGGCGTGACCACGGTGTTCGACACCCCTTTGAATGACGCCGAGTTGCAAGAGCTCGCAGGCATCCTCAAACAGAAGTGCGGCACCGGCGGCACCGCGAAGGACGGTCGGATCGAAATCCAAGGCGATCAGCGCGAGCGAATCGTGGTGGAATTGGAAAAACTGGGTTATAAGGTCAAGCGCGCCGGGGGATAATCGTTCGATTTCGATCTGCGGTTCACCCGAAGCTGACGATGCTCATTTAAACCCCGCCCGCAAGGGGGTATACTGAAAAAGTTACATCGGAGGTGAAGCATGATTACGTTGGCAAAAAGGGAACCCGTTCTCAACGAGGTGCCATTGTCTATGCGACAAAATCCGGATCTGAATTCGGCTGTTCTCGAGGCAAAAAAGCGTTTCGAGCAATTGATCGATGAACACGACTTACATGAAGCCAAAAGGGAACTGCTCTGGGGATACGGCGACCTACTACAATCCCACGACTTCATTTCTCTGACCGTGAACGAAACGGACGAACTCGGTCGTCGGGATGCAACCCGCGCCACGAATACGAGAGGATTGCTCGACCCGTTGCGCCGGGATGGAATGCTGCTCGGAATTCTCGGGGATTTGCTCCAAAAACGCTGGAGGAAGGTAAACGATAAGCTCATCTTAAATCTCCGCGAACTCGAAGCGTCGGAGTTGGAACATGCCCACTAATACCGAACTCATTCAACGGGCCGTGAATCAGAATTCCGAGTTGGACAAACAGATCGCATTACTCGAAATTCAGACGGAATCGCTGCAAAAGGAAATCAATCGCATCGACACGATTTCAATCTCCGAACGAGTCGCCGTGATCGAAGACCGTGTTTCCGAACTCAAACGGCTCAAAGAAGAATCCAGGAAACGGCATTGGCAGTTCGTATATATCGCCATGGGTGCCGTCTTCACGGTGAATGTTCAACTCGTGATTGCATGGGTCAAGAAGTGACACACCCACCTTTCCACATCCTCGGTGCCGAAGAAGGCCACACCCTCGCCAAGGTGTTGCGTTCGCGGTTGCACGAATCGCAGCCATCGTGGGCCACCGTGAAATCGCTCATTGAAACCCGCCGCGTGCAAGTCGGCGATTCCCTGTGCACCGATGCGGCCCGCCGGGTGAAGGAAGGCGAACTCGTCGTGCTGCTCGCTCACTCGGCGCACCGACCGAAACAGGCCACGCCCGATGGCCTCGTGATTCGGCATTTGGATGAACACGTCGTGGTCGTCGAGAAGGCCGCCGGGATCAACACGGTTCGCCACCCTTCGGAACTCGAATGGTCGGAAGAACGCCGGGAACTCGTACCCACCCTCCAAGACATCGCACAAACCGCCATCGCCCGGCAGAAGAACCGCCCCGCGAAATCGCTCGCGCCTTTGCGGATCGTCCACCGCATCGACAAAGAAACCAGCGGCTTGCTCTGCTTCGCCCGTTCCCCGCTGGGCGAACGCGGCCTCGGCATGCAGTTCCGCAAGCACACGGTGGTACGCCGTTACCTCACGATCATCCCCGGATCGTTGGAACCGGGCACGATCCGCAGTTCTCTCGTCCGCGACCGCGGCGATGGCCGACGGGGCAGCACGAATTTGCCGGGCGTCGGTAAGCCGGCCGTGACGCACTTCGCCATCGAGCAACAGTTGAAGGGGTACACGCTGCTATCGTGCCGGTTGGAAACCGGTCGCACGCATCAGATTCGCATTCATTTGAGCGAAGCCGGGCACCCGGTGTGCGGCGATAAGGTGTATTGCGTGAAGCCCAACGGTCACGCGGTTCCGGATGCCAGCGGCGCCCCGCGATTGATGCTGCACGCGACCGAGTTGGGCTTCGTTCACCCCGCGACCGGTGCGGAATTGCACTGGGAAATGCCGATGACCAAGGACATGGTGCAGATCGTGGATAAGTGGCGGGGTTGAACGAATCGCATCCGAGCCGCAAGCGTGAGCGACGACGGTTAAGTTTGCCCAAGAGTTGATTCATTCGGGCAGCTGATGACGCGGATCGAACTCCCGGCTCGCAGGGGTGATTGGGGAGGGCATGGCCAGCTTTCAGCCAATTCCCAACACTTTCCGGTTCCGTTGCGTTATATTGAAGCTATCACGTCTGGAGTTCCGCGAGGTTCCCGCCATGGCACAGGCCGTTGTCGATCCGAATGAACTGCGGCGATTCGCCGGGACCCTCAAGCGATTCAACGCGGAGTTGCAATCGAACCTCGCCGGGGTTCACGCCCAGTTACTCAGCCTCGGCGAAAGCTGGCGCGATCAAGAACACGATCGTTTCCAAGCCGAGTTCGAAGTGACCATGAACGAACTCGCCCGATTCATGGAAGTGTCCGGCGAGTACATACCCTTCCTGCTGCGCAAAGCCGAGCGGATCGAAGAATACCTCACGCAAAGGTAACGCCATGGCCGCCGGAGCCGATGTTCGAGCGATCGACGCCCTCCGCGAGTGGCTCGCGGCTTTGGCGATATTCAAACACGAAGCCAAGGAATCTCTCGCCAGTGTGCAAATGGAAATCCGCCGGGGGATCGATTGGGTCGGCCAGCAACTCGACCTCTGGCAACGGGCCGTGCGCGAACGCGAAGAAGCCGTGGTGCAGGCCAAGGCGGAACTCGCCGGGCGCAAGTTCCCCAATTGGGATGGCCGCATGCCCGATACGACCGTTCAAGAACGTAATCTCCGCCGGGCCGAGGCGCGAATGGAACACGCGCAAGATCGAGTTCAACGGTGCCGAAAATGGTTGATCGACCTGCCGCGGATGATCGAAGAAACCTATTCCGGGGCCGGGCACCGCTTACAAATGACCATCGAAGGGGACGTCGGACGGGGCGTCGCCGATTTGCAACGGCGGATCGAGGCGTTGGAACGTTACTCGGAATTGCGGCCCGATTTCGCCCCGGCACCATCCTCGGCATTATTGCCGACGACGAAATCGGAGGCTGAAGCGAAGCAGTAATCAGCCGATGTTTTGTTACCACTGCTTCGCTCACGCTTCAGCCTCGGATGAACTTGGGAAAATCACCATGAGATTCGGTTCCAGCCGCAGCCAACTGTACGACGCACAAAAGGTCGCCCAAGCCCAATGGGATGAGGTGACACAATGGTGGCAGGATTCCACCCGGCACGAACACGAAGAAAAGGTCTGGCAGCCGTTCGATGAAGGGGCGACGAAAACGCTCCGTGCCATCGATCAACTCACGAGCCTGTTCCACGAAGTCCGCGTTCAGTGCGAATTCAACAACGAGTGATCCATTCCAAGGTACTCTCCGATGTCCGACGAAACGCTATTCGATGTCGAGCGGAGCGCACTTGCGAAGTTGCAATCGCTGGTGCGGGATCGCGCGGCGGCGGAAGCGACATTGGTCGAAACTCACCGCGCCGCCATCGATGCCGCGGAACGCGAGGTGCTGAAAGCCCGCAAAGCCATCGCATCGGCCCGCAAACGGGCGCTGGATGAACTCGCGGAGAACCAAACGAATGCGGAAGAGGAAT
This sequence comes from Gemmatales bacterium, assembly GCA_038211045.1. Classification (GTDB taxonomy): domain Bacteria; phylum Planctomycetota; class Planctomycetia; order Gemmatales; family Gemmataceae; genus JALHQU01. The sequence goes on along the minus strand of JBBQWA010000145.1, from coordinate 2,821 downwards.
GCACCGAACGCTTCAATAATGCGGAGGGGGTGCAAGGGGCCGAGTACCGCGAAAGCAAACGGGAATTGGATCAACGCACGAACGCCACCGATGCCAAACTGAAGAACGAGTACCGCGAACGGCTCTGGACTGTCGATTCGATGGCCGAGGCGTTGCAAAAAGAAGCGGATTTGCTGAAGGCGAAGTTGGTTCGCCATGCCGATAAAGGGGGCGTTACCCTCGCCAAGCTCTGGATACGGGCCGAGACCAAGCTCGCCGATTTGAACGTTCCGCGTTCGGCCATCGAGTACCCCGCGGATCGCCTCCCGGCTCCCACGCCCACCAAAGATTACGAAGGCAAGCTCGACAAATCGTTGGAGGATGGCGAAGCGGCGCTCGAACGGCTCGAAACCTGTTCGCTCACCAAGTTCACCGGCGTGACGGGCACGATGGCATTCGTATTACTCATGGGCGGGGCCGCATTCGGCCTCGGCCTGGCTGCCGAGATGAAGATTATCCTCGCCATCGGCTTCGGCGCGTTCGGTGCCATCGCAGGTGGCTTGCTCGTTCGCCAACTCTTCGCCGTACTGGCCCGCCGGCAGGTGAAGGATCGCGGGGTCGCCTTCGCCATCTTCGCCGCCGAGGCCGCACGCAGTAAACAACTCCTCACCGCATACGCCCTCAGCAATCACGAATACATGCAATCGGAGTTGAAGAAACGCCACGCGGGCGATCTCCAAAAGATCGAACTCGCCTACCGGCCAAAGGTCGCGGCCCACACCAAACAATCCGCGGCGGCCAACAAGAAACTCGAAGACGATAACACCGCGAAGATCAAACGCATCGCCGAGGAACGAGCATCCCTCGAAAACGAAATCCATTCCCGGGGCAGCCGTTTGAACGCCGAGATCGCGGCCCGATTCGACGGTGAATTGTTCGAGGCCGAGAACCGTTACACATCCAAGGTTCAACACGCCGAAGGCGAGCGGGAACGCGCTTGGAATGCGATGGCCAGCGTCTGGCAATCGGGCCACGAGGAAGTTCGCACAGCCGGGCGAAAGTTGGCTGAGGCGGGCCGCGAAGCCTTCCCCGCTTGGCCGATATTGCTTGATCCCGCAAACCCCGTGGCGAAGACCGTACCCGAGGGCATCCGCTTCGGCGAATATTCGATCGATCGCACGAAGCTCCCCGGCGGCGTTCCACTCGACAAAGAGTTGATACCCACCGATGAAATCGATTCGATTCTGCCTGCGTACCTCCCCTTCCCCGATGAAGCTACCGTGATTTTGAAGGCCCGCGACCAAGGCCGCACCGCCACTGTGGCTTCCCTGCAAGCGATGATGCTGCGTTTCCTCACCGGCTTGCCCCCCGGCAAAGTCCGATTCACGATCATCGATCCCGTCGGCCTCGGTGAGAACTTCGCAGCGTTCATGCACCTCGCCGATTACGATGAACAACTCGTAACGAGCCGCATCTGGACCGAACCGGGCCACATCGAGAAGCGCCTGGCCGATCTCACCGAGCACATGGAAACGGTGATCCAAAAATACCTGCGCAACCAGTACGCCAGCATCGAGCAGTACAACCGCGCGGCGGGCGAAGTGGCCGAGCCGTACCGCGTGCTGGTGATCGCTAACTTCCCCACGAATTTCACGCCCGAGGCCGCACGCAGGTTGGTGAGTATCGCCAGCAGCGGCCCGGCGTGCGGAGTCTGCACGCTAGTGGGCATCGATTCCACGATCCCGATGCCGCGGGATTTCAACGTCGGCGATCTCGAACAGGTCGCGTTAAATCTGCAATGGAACGAAGGCAAGTTCTTACCGATGCACCAAGAATTCAAGCCGTTCCCGCTGGCGATGGATGCCCCGCCGAACTCAGCGGAAGTCGCGGCCATCGTTAAACGGATCGGCGAAGCCAGCAAGAACGCGGATCGGGTCGAAGTGCCGTTCGAGTACATCGCCCCGAAGCCGGAAGATATCTGGACGTACTCCTCAAAGGAAGGTTTTAACGTGCCCATCGGCCGGGCCGGGGCGACACGCCGACAGATCTTCGCCCTCGGCAAAGGCACCGCCCAGCATGCGCTCGTCGCCGGGAAGACCGGCTCCGGCAAATCGACGATGATCCATGCGCTCATCACCAATTTGGCGATGATGTATTCGCCGGACGAAGCCGAGTTGTACCTCATCGACTTCAAAAAAGGCGTCGAGTTCCAAATGTACGCCTCGCAGCAATTGCCGCATGCCCGCGTCGTCGCCATCGAAAGCGAACGCGAATTCGGCCTGAGCGTGCTTCAACGCTTGGATGGAATTTTGAAGGAACGTGGCGAGAAGTTCCGCGCCGCCGGGACGAACGATGTAGCCAGCTACCGCGACGCTCGGCCGGACGAACGCTTGCCCCGAATCCTGTTCGTGGTCGATGAATTTCAGGAGTTCTTCACCGAAGACGACAAACTCGCCCAAGAAGCCGGGCTTCTGCTCGATCGCCTCGTCCGCCAAGGGCGAGCCTTCGGCGTCCACGTTCTCCTCGGTTCGCAAACCCTCGGCGGCGCCTATGCCCTGCCCCGTAGTACCATCGATCAAATGGCCGTGCGGATTGCCTTGCAATGCAGCGAGGCCGATGCCCAACTGATTCTCGCCAAGGAGAACACGGCCGCGCGCTTGCTCACCCGCCCCGGCGAAGCGATATACAACGACGCGAACGGGATGGTCGAGGGGAATGACCCCTTCCAAGTGGTTTGGCTTTCCGAAGATCTCCGCGGGGCCGCGCTCGCCGATCTTCGCCGCCGCAACGCTGGGAAGATGCCACCGCCGTTAGTGTTCGAGGGGAGCGCGTCCGCCGAATT
>JBBQWA010000144.1:0-11132 GCA_038211045.1 Gemmatales bacterium | reverse complement strand
GCGGAGCAGCTTTCTTAATGTGCAAAATAACGGTCTGCGGGCGCGTCACGCAAGCGATTTCTCCTGTTTCTCGCCCGGCGTTCAGCCCGTGAACCGCGTTGTGTGTTCATTTCCCAAGGCGATTCGCCACTTGGGCCGGTAGACGATCGCGTCCGGAATCCCCGCCGCCGCAGGGTGTGTGGCAAAACTTTCTGGCACGCACGCTCTTAACCCTCTCCCCTTGAGGGAGAGGGTGTTTAACTGGTTCGCCATAAAAATTTGCCAGCCCCTTCCAGAGTGCGGGGCCGCACGAATCGGCGCACTTTCCCCGGCATTCCATAAGATAATCGAACACTTTTGGGGCGGTGCGGACACCGCCTCCATCCGGTTCGGGTATACGGCTCGTCGCCGCATTGCCCCAACGGGTATTCCCCAAATCCATGACCGCACCTTCTACGTCGGCCCCCAAGCACCACCAATCCTTTTGGCTCTGGGTGATGTGCCTCACGGGCGTCGATTACTTTTCCACGCTGGGTTACCAGCCGTCGATCGCGTTCCAGAACGCGGGCCTCTTGGCTCCGTTCGCAACCGTGGTACTCGTCGCGGTCACTCTCTTCGGTGCGCTGCCGGTGTACGCGTATGTGGCGAAACAATCCCACAAGGGGGAAGGCTCCATCGGGATGCTGGCAGGCTTAGTTTCCGGTTGGACGGGTAAGGTGATGGTGCTCGTACTGTTGGGCTTCGCCACGACCGGGTTCGTTATCACCAAAACGCTTTCGGCGGCCGATGCGGCGGTTCACTTGATCGAGAACCCGAGTTGGCCGTGGAAGCCCGCAGCCGGTGTGGAACCGACAGCACAGCAAATCGCTGTCACTATGATGTTGCTGACGCTGTTGGGGGGGATGTTTCTCCGGGGTTTCCGCGAAGTCATCGGCATCGCCACCGTGATTGTGGCGATCTATCTGGCAATGAATGTGATTGTCATCGGCTACGGTTTGAAGTTCCTGATCGATCACCCCGAACGAATCAGCACTTGGATAGAACAACTCGAATCGGGCCAATGGTACATCCCGCATAACCCGGTGGGCGGTGTGGGGGGCTGGGGAATGATGATTGCCGCGAGCCTTTTGCTCTTTCCGAAACTGGCGCTCGGGTTAAGCGGCTTTGAAACGGGCGTGGCCGTGATGCCACTCGTGCGCGGCCGACCGACCGACGACCCCGCCCAACCCGCCGGCCGCATCGCGAACGCGCGCAAGCTACTGATAACCGCGGCCGTGGTCATGTCCGTCTTCCTCCTCGGCTCGGCCGTGGTCGTGAGTACCTTGATTCCCGCTTCCGATATCACCCCCGTTTCCGCCAGTGGCGAACTCCCGCTCGATCGGGCGGGGAAGCCGATTTCCAAGATTGAGAATTGGCCGAAGAAACCCGCCGCCGGTCGGGCGTTGGCCTATTTGGCCCACGGGGAATCCCCGGATGCCGCCGCGATTTGCCCATTCTTCGGTTCCACCTTCGGCACGATCTACGACGCCAGTACGATCATCATTCTCTGGTTCGCGGGTGCCAGTGCGATGATCGGCCTGTTGAACCTCGTTCCGCAGTATCTTCCTAAGTACGGGATGGCCCCCGAGTGGGCGCGGGCCGTGCGGCCGCTGGTGTTGCTGTTTACCATCATCAATTTGATTGTTACTTTGGTATTCAAAGCGAACGTGGATGCCCAAGGCGGGGCATACGCTACGGGCGTGCTGGTACTCATCACCAGCGCTTGCTTTGCTTCCGTAATCGACGTGTACCGCCGGAGAACGGGGCGATGGTATTCGCGGCTCTCGTGGCCGTTCACCATAATCACGCTGGTGTTCGTGTACACCACGATCGTGAACGAAGTGGAAAAGCATTTCGAAGGCTTGATCATATCGTCGTTTTTCATCGCTGCAATCATGATCACGTCGTTCGTCTCGCGATTATTGCGCAGCCGGGAGTTGCGCTTCACCGGGTTCCTACTCGCCGACGGGGAATCGAAACTGCTCTGGGATACGATCCGCTTTTTGGATCTCACGGTGTTGGTTCCGCACCGCCCCGGTCGGAGATCCCTCGCGGAAAAGGAACAATCGATCCGCCGCGAACACCGCATCCCACGCGATCTGATGGTGGTATTCGTGGAGATTGTAAAAGCCGATGCCAGCGATTTCGCCCCGCAGCCGGTAATCGAGGTCATGCAAGAAGGCGGGCGCTACGTATTGAAGGTGAGCGGGGCCGCATCGACCTCGCACACCCTCGCCGCCCTTTCGTTGGAAATGGCGAAGTCGGGCCGGCCCCCGGAAATCCACTTCGGCTGGACGGATGAAACCCCGTGGAGTGGCACGCTCGGGTTCTTGCTTTTCGGTGAAGGCAACATCCCTTGGATGGTGCGCGAATTGATCCGCCGTGCCGAACCGGACGTCAACCGGCGGCCGCTCATCATCATTGCGGGCGCTTGAACTATCCGGCGAACGGGATCGTCTCGGTGAAAAAGTGCAACGCCCACGATCGCGAGCATGGCGCGGGTCGCAGGCGTTGGTTCTTACCGGGGAAGATCGGCGGGCCGAATGGCCCCGGCTCAATCAAATTAGCAGCGCCGTTTACAGCGCCTGCGCCACTGTGCCGTTTTTCAGCGAATTCTCACCGTTTCTACGCATGACTTTGCCCGCAATCCCAACGCAGATTCTCCCGATCTCCGCCCAATCGTATTTCTCGCGGGCCAGCCGCCGTGCGGCTTCGGCCATGGCCGCGCCCTCGGCGGGGGATTGCAAGAGTTCGAGAATCGCTTCGGCCATCGTCGGTCGCTCGGCGATGCGAATTTCGCGGCCCGGCTCGGCAGCGATTCCCTCGGCACCCACCGCCGTGCTCACCACGGGCAACCCGGCGGCGAAGGCTTCCAAGATTTTCAACCGGGTACCACCCCCCGAATCGAGAGGCACAGCGAGCACGTTCGCTTCAGCGAGATAGGGTTGAATACTGGGAACTGATCCGGCCACGGTGATGCCTGGGTGTTCGCCGAGTACCAACACTTCCCGGGAAGGGGACTTCCCCACGAGCATGAGCCTAGCTTCGGGTAGGCGTTGCCGCACCTTCGGGAAGATGTGCTCGGCGAGGTGGATGGCCGCAGTCGCGTTCGGCCCCCACGACAACGTGCCCAAATACAAGATCGTCGGCGGGACTTTCGTTCTACCGGTCGGTAGTGAAGCGAACGCGGCACAATCGACACCGTTGGGTGCGACCGAAACATCTTCGGCTCCGAGGGCGCGGAAGTGAGTCGCTTCCCCTTCGGATACGGCGAGGATCGCGGTGCCGCTGCGGCAGGCCCGCCGTTCGATCTTCGCCAATCGCTTCGCTTCGCCCCGAAGGAAGAATCGCTTCGCCGGATTGTTCGCTTCCTCGGCCATGCGTTCGAGAATCAACGAGTAGACGTTGTGCAGATCCAACACGGCGGGGATGTTCGCGGCGCGGGTGGCCTTGTGGAACAGGAAGCTATCGAGGTGATCGAGGTGAACGAGATCGGGGCGATCGGTTTCGAGTTCGCGTTGCCAAGCGGCCAACATTTCCGGGCGCGCGTGCCGGCGGTACATGGCATAGGCCTCACCGCGGATGCGGGCACCGAGGATCCGTTTGGCTTCGCCGAATTTGGTTCGCGGCGGCACGGGGACGGGGATCGCACGGATGCCCTTCTCGGCCAAGGCTTCGATCCCTTCGGGATCGTTTTCCATCATCGGAATCATCAGGCGAACGTCGAATTCGGTGGCCAAGGCTTTGAGAACGTGGAAGCTGCGCAGGTGCCCGCCGGTGTTCAACGGCCAAGGCAGTTCGCTGCTGATCGCCAAGAGCTTAGGGACTATGCGCGGGCTCACGTTTTGAGCAAGCCCGACCAAGTGAGGAAGAGAACCAGAAGCAGGAAGAGGAAGGCGACGCCGACGCCGCAGAGGAAAGCGACGATCAAGAGTGGAATTCGGGAGGGGCGCCGGAGTTTCGCCGGTTCGATTTCGGTACGTTCCACACGTTCGGTCGGCTGATCGACTTTCGCAGAGTCGCTCGTATCGGTATCGAAACTCGAGGATTCCTCGGTTCGTTCGTTGGATACGATCCGCTTGGCGGGGCGGATGTTCGCGGGGGAGTTTGCCTTCCGCATGCCCGCATTACTCCGATTCGTGGCCTTGGGTGAAAACGGGCGCGGCGGCGGCGGCACGATCAAGCTTTGATCGGGGGACGTGGGGCCTTCGGCAAATTGCTCCAACGCCTCGGCGAATTCTTGGGGATCCGAAAAGCGATCTTCGCGGATCTTGGCGATGGCTTTGTGGATGATCGCGCCCAGTTTCGCGGGAACGTCCGTACGAATCTGCGTGATCGGGGTCGGTTCGCGCCACTGCTGCCACATCAGCTTCTGCCCGGCCCGGCCTTCGGGGAAGATCGGGTGCCCGGCGAGCAAGAAATAGAGCGTGGCCCCGAGGGAATAGAGATCGGCCCGGATATCGACCGAGGAGCTGTTGACGGCCTGTTCCGGGGCGAGGTAATCGGCGGTGCCGAGGATGGAACTGCCACCGAACTGTGCGGTGAGCTTGGAATCTTCGTCCGACTCGGAGCGGACGAGGCCGAGATCGAGAATCCGCGCGGTGCCGAGGCGATCGACGAGGAGATTGGCGGGTTTGATGTCGCGGTGAACCAAGCCGCGTTCGTGGGCGTGCTGCAATCCCCCGGCGATTTGCCGGATGTAATCAACCGCGACGCCGACCGGCAAACGCCCGCCTTTATCCACCAAGTGCTGCATGCTTGCGCCTTCGACGTACTCCATCACCAAGTAGTGAACCTTGCCTTCTCGGTTGAGGTCGAACACGCGGACGATATTCGGATGATCCAGCGCGGCGGCGGCACGGGCTTCCCGGAAGAATCGTTCCTTGGCGACATCGTTTTCGGTGACGGACGCGGGCAGAACCTTCAACGCGACGAACCGCCGCATCGTGGCGTGTTCAGCGAGGTACACCTGTCCCATACCCCCTTGCCCCAAACGCCCGAGGATTTTGTAGCTGCCGAGGAGGAACCCCTTGTACTTCCCCGCGGCGAGCCGTTCCGATTGGAAATCGGTGAGCAGTCCTTCTTCCACCAAGCGGCCGAGAATGACTTTGGGTTCTTGAATTCCCAGGAGCATGTACGGCTGCAGATCCCCCGCCGAGACCAACCCGCTTTTGCGGATTCGTTCGAGGAGATCGAGCGTTGGGAAAGTGGCTGTGGTGGTCATTGGAGTGTTTGAGTCATTTCAGCCAAGGGCGGAGAAGGTATCCTACCGTAACGATCAGGGTGAAAGCAATCGCCACGAGTCCCGTGGCGATCCATTTCCTTCGAACCTTCGGGCCGGGGCGCACCAGTGGGGCTTCCAAGACGAACGCAGATAACCCGGCACTACTCATTAGGGAATCCACCGGGGGCTTCGGTTCCTCGAATAGCGTGAATCGCACGGTCGCCGCCCCGGCGGTCGCCGAGGCGGACATCTCCCGCGTCGCTTCCCCTTCAACGAATCGATTCCGGGGGATGCTTCTATGGATCGAGCTGCCCAAAAATCGCACCGATGCTTTGATATCCTTTTTCTGGGCCAATTCTTTTTGAGCCGCCTCGAAACGCCGAAAAACATCCTCGGGGAAGCCCGCGACCGGAATCGCCCAAGGGGCGAGCGCTTCGGCCGCTTCAATGGGGGTAGCGTAACGGTCGCCGGGGTCGCGGGCCATCATTTTCGCCACCACTCGAGCGAATTCCACGGGCACATCGGGGCGCAGGCAATCGAGCCGCAGGGCGTCGGACATTTGTTTGCGGGCGAGTCGTGCCGTGGGGGAAGCGTCGTTGAAAGGCGGGTGCCCTGCCAACAAGAAATAAAGGGTCGAACCGAGCGCGTAGATATCGGCCCGGCAATCGACGTTGGAACTGTCGTCCGCTTGTTCCGGTGCGAGGTAATCGACGGTACCGAGGATGATCTTGCGTTGGCTGTTCGATAGCGTGAGACCGCTTTCGTGCTTCGAGCTCACGATGCCCAGATCGAGAATCTTCACGGAACCCGTGTGATCCAGCAGAAGGTTTGCCGGTTTGATGTCGCGGTGAACCAGCCCTTGTTCCCATGCGTGTTGGAGGCCCATGGCCACCTGCCGGCCGCAAAGCGCCGCAGAACCGATGCAGAAAGTGCCGGTGCGAGCTACGAACGCTTGGAGGCTTTGGCCCCGGATGTATTCCATGACGAGGTAGGGCGGATCGTGTTCGACATCGAGATCGGTCACCCGAACGATATTCGGATGGTTCAACGAGGCGGCGGCGCGGGCTTCGCGGGCCAAGCGTTCGCGCGCGGTGGGGTCTCCGGCCCATTCGGGGGAAAGCACCTTAATGGCGACATAATGATCTCGTTGGAGGTGTTTACCGAGGTAGACGCGACCGGTTCCCCCGGAACCGAGGCATTCGGTGAGGGCGAAGTTTTGCACGATCAGGCCGCGCCAGCGGCCCGCCGCTAACTGCCGGGCTTGGAACGGGGAGAGAACACCCCCTTCGACCATCTTTAAGAAGTAGCCGTCCGGGGAATCCCCCGAGAAGTGCGATTCGTTCGACCAGTTTTTCAGCGCAACATCCGACAGGAGTCCGCTCCGGCGGACGAGATCCATTGCTGCAATAATGGAAGCGGGACGCGGCATAGGAGGAATACGGCGTTCACGGAACAACCCCGATTCAGCTTAGAACGCAAAAGCGCGGCCAGACACAAAAAAAACGTTGCGAAATCCCGCGCAAACCGTGTGCCAGCCGCGCCCGTCGGCGGAAAAACTGTTCTAGCTTTCCCACGGTTGCCGTTCCGCCGTGCGTGAACACTCTTCGATCGAGGTTCCGATGCTCGCCCCTATGAAAACTTCCGCACTCCGCAGGCGCAGCGGTGCCGCCGCCGTGGAAAGCTGCGTCATCATGTTATTCATCGCCCCGGTGATGATCGGGTTGTGGGAAATGGGCCGGGTGGTTCAAGTGGAACAGATCATTTCCAATGCTGCGCGGGAAGGTGCCCGGATGGCCGCCCAGGGCAACACGATCAACTCCTCCGGGGATCCGACGGAAATTAACGCGACCGTGGCTCCACCGAACATAGCCCAGACACCCAATGTCAAGGCCGCCGTGATGCAATACCTTTCGGGTGCGGGATTGTCCCAACTGACGTGGTCGGACGTCGATGTCAGCTTCACCTTCCTCGATTCGCCGACCGGGGCGATCGCCGGGGCTACCCAGCCGTTCCAAGGCATCAAGGGGCAACGGTTCAGTGTGACGGTGACGATCTCAGACACCGTGGGGGCCAACGGCACGGGGGCCGACAAGGCCAGCCCGCCATTGAAGAACAAGGTATTGTGGTCCAACTTAGGTTTGATACAGCCGAAATTCGCCTCGTACACCTGCGAATGGCAAATGCTCGTGGACGATACTTTTACCATCAATGCCACCCTGCCCAATTGGTAATGCACGCGGTAACGCACCCGAGGATATTACGATGAAGATTCAGCCGATGAGCCGCCGCCACGGGGGAACGACGATCGCCGAATCGGCGCTCGTTATCAGCATGTTTATGCTGTTCATGTTCGGAATCTTCGAATACGGGCGGTTCATCTTCCTCACGCAGGTGGCCACCAACGCCGCCCGTTCGGGTTCCCGCTACGCGTCGATCAACATCGATAAGCCGAGTAATTTCGTAACGGTCGATTTCGACGCCAGCACCCCATCCATCAAGAAATACATGATCAGCCAAATGGGTGGCGCCGACACGATGATCCAAGGCTTCGACGTGAATGTCTTCCCTTGCGATGCCGCGAAACTTTACTTGAATCCCCCGGTCGTCGAATCCCAAACGGGTTCTCCGGCGTGGAACGCCGCATCGTTCCCCGATCGAATCGGGGTGAAGATCGTCGGCAACTATCAACCGGTGTTGCCTTCGTTCATTTTCAACATGACCGTGGGCAGCGTTATCCCTTTGAACATCACCGCGTGTTCGAGCAGCGAAGGCTGATTTGCAAGAAACCCGGAACATCCGCATCGAGGTCGCTATGAGAACGTTCGCTATTCGATACCGCCGCCGAGGGAGTATCCTTCCCCTATTGGCTCTTACGGTCGTTTCACTGTTCGGTTTCGTGGCGTTGGCCATCGATATCGGCATGCTCACGATCGTGCGCACGAACTGCCAGAACGCCGCCGATGCGGGGGCGCTCGCCGGGTGCCGGCAATTGAACAACAAGCCGACCGCCGTGACCAACGACAGCACCCTCGCGGTCACGATGGCGGGCAATACCGTCAAGAACAATTCGTTTCTCAACACTCAACTCACGAGTGCGAACATCACCGACACCACGGTAGGGGTGTACCGGTATGATACCGCAGCCCAGAGGTTCGTAGCGTCGTTCCCGGCCACCCGGAATACGGGCGAATCTTGGACGGCCATGCGGGTGACGCTCGCGGCGAACCAACCGACCTTCTTCGCCAAAGTCTTCGGCGTGAACTCGATGCCGGCGTCCGCCCAAGCCGTCGCCGTTCACCGCCCCCGGGATGTTGCCCTAGTACTCGACTTCTCCGGCTCGATGCAGTTCGGTAGCCAAATATCTTGGCAACCGGGGTACGGCGGTTCGAACGGTCCCAGCTACGGCATGATGAACGCCGATCCCGTCTACCCCCAGTTCGGCCACTACCAACGCTACACGAACTACAACACCACAAGCACCACCGGAACCAATCAAACCAGCGCGACGATATCCAGCCGGCCGAATCCGATGATGCTCCGCAATTCGTTCACTCTGAACAGTGGCGAAGTCTGCGCGTCCTCGAACCTCACACTGGAAACGGGCGGTGGGCCGCCGATGATTCTCGATTTCCGCTTCGACCCGTCGAACATTTCGACTCCATCGAACAAAGTGACCACGGTCGATTCTTCGAACCTGTGGAGTGCCTTCAACCGCTGGATGACGATCCCTCCGGTGGCCGAGAACATGATGAACGAAGCAGCCTTCAAGCCTGCTGTCACAGGTCAATCGACCATCTCTGTGGGCACTGGTTCGGCGGTGATCCGCACCTTCAATTTCAGCGGGTACAACGCCTACGATCTCACCGGCACGAGCGGCCCAGTTCCCGCCCCCGATAACTTCCAAGATCAATCCGATACCCCCATCAAGTACGTGGGCGACAAGTACCCCCGGAAGGGGGGCGCCAAGCCCGCCGATAGCGGGGGTGCCGCAGCGGATTGGTCGAACTCGGCGACGACCGGCGCCTCCGTCACCGCCCAAGATTTACTGGGATACCTCGCGAGCAACGCCTACAACCGCACCGCGGCAACGCCAACGACTCCGGCTGCTTTGGCCGCGTTCGGCAATGCCTGGACGAACTACCGCGACACAAACTGGGAAACCAACGGTTACGATCTCAATGTGGCAACACACGTCGCCAACCGTGCGACCGTGACACTCCGAACGACCGATCTCTTCCAAGGCTTCTCGATGGGGCCGGCGTACTACGGCAAGAGCTTCTTCATGTGGCCCCCCGACCCGCGTTATAACACTGCCGCGAATCCCACCAGCCCCAGTATCACGACCAGCCCCCGTGAGGGAGCCAAAGACAGCTCGGGCCGGTGGATGGCTGACTGGCGCCGCCGCTTCTTCCTGAAATCGGACGGCACGCCCTTCGATCCTCAAGCCGCAGATAACGATCCCGTGACCACGGGAACCCAATCGATCAACCAAGCCTTGTTCAACGGCTCGACAGGGGCTGTGCTGAACACTTCGAACAGATACACAATCAACTATCCCGCAGTTCTGGCGTGGATCAAGAATGGCCCGCAAGTGCTCCCGCCGAATCTCCGCGCCGGGCGGATCGTGTATTACACTTCGATTCCGAACAATGTCACCAACGCCGGTAGCGATAAGGATGAACGCTTCTGGCGGGAATACATCGATTTTGTACTTGGTTGCACGCTGAACACCACCCGCTACGACCCGGATCGTTCGCTCGCTGGGCGCGAAATGCGGGTTTGGCCCGAAGGGGGCACCGTATCGATCAACGCCACAGCATCCTTCAGCCCCAGCGCGGGAGTGAACAATCCGCGGCCTTACATGAACTACGTCGATAACCCGAACCGCCCCCGCATGCATTTCTGGTTCGGGCCCTACACGATGATGGCTTTCCTCAACGCACGGATCAGCAGCAGCGACCGGCACTTTGCCACGGCGGGAACCGTTCACGAAGCCCAATGCTGGCAGTTGAAGGCCGCCATGAACTCGGCCCTCGACGACATCCGCAACAACCACCCGAACGACTTCTGCGGCATGGCCTTCTTCGCCAGGCAATCAAACTTCAGAACTGCTCGGGCGGGTATGGGCCAAGACTGGCCGAAACTGAAGAATTCGCTCTTTTACCCCAACTCGCTGGTCAATTCGATTTCTGGCGGCAACACTACCACCGAACTTTCCCCTTACAGTAACTCCTTGGATACCAACCTGGACGGCAACATCCCCAACGCCAACGGCAGTACCGACCCCGGCAGCGGCTTCGCCCTCGCCTACAACTTGTTGTCTCCCCAGATTCAAGCGGGTGCAAGCACTGCGGGTCGACGGGGGGCTTCAAAGATTATCGTGTTCGAAACGGACGGCGTTCCCAATAGCACGTTCAGCCTTACCTACAACGCAAACGGGTTCAACTCGACTTACACTCTCGGCGGGGGCAGCACGAACACTCAAGCGGCGGCGGAAACACAGACCTATGGAATTGTAGATAAGCTCATGCTCCCCCCTGCCTCGGGCACCGCCGGCGACAGCGGTTTCAATGCGGCTAGTGCCCCGTGCCGCGTTCACGCGATTGCCTTCGGCGACTTGTTCTCGATCAGCCCGCTTACAACACCAGGCCAAGCTGCCCTCAACTTCCTCGGTACGGTGCAGTATAAGGGGAAAACGCAATCGACCAATACCGCCATCAGTTCTACGAATATCGTGACCGGCGATTACTCCACGCGGATCGACACCCTGAAGAACCTTATGCAACGGATCATGCAATCGGGCATCCAAGTGACGTTGATCCAATGAGTTGCTGTTTCACCCTCTCCCCCTTGTGATGGAGAGGGTTGAAAAATACTCTCCTCGCACGCC
>JBBQWA010000143.1:0-11246 GCA_038211045.1 Gemmatales bacterium | reverse complement strand
TGATCTTCGAGGAAGAGTTCCCCCGTTCCGTCCTCCACTGCATTGCCGAATGTCGCCGTGCGATCGAAGCCATCGGCCGGCCATTCGGTGTCGATGCGACGGAAGCCGATCGCAAATTCGAGGATCTTCACCGCTGGCTCGCGAGCCGCAAGATTCTCGACCTCATCAACAACGGTTTGCACGAATCCCTAACCCATGTGGTCGATAGCATCCACGGTATCGGTCACGCCATTCAAGAAACGTACTTCATGGGCCAAGCGCCCGCATCCAAGGCTTTCGAACAAAAACAAACGCAAGGTTGAATGAAATGGGTATCCGCGTCGCGCTCAAGCACCGCACCGAGTTCCACTACGATCGACCGGTCACCTTCGGGCCGCACACGATCCGCCTGCGCCCGGCCGCGCATTCGCGCACCGCGATCCACAGCTATTCGCTCAGCGTCGAACCGAAACCGCACTTCCTGAACTGGCAACAAGACCCGTACAACAATTACCTCGCCCGAGTGGTCTTCCCGAAACCGGCCAAGTCACTGACGGTGACGGTGGATCTCATCGCGGAGTTGATACCCATCAACCCATTCGATTTCTTCATCGAAGATTACGCGAAGAACATCCCGTTCCAATACGAAGCGGTGCTGAAGGCGGAACTGGCACCCTACCTCGAAACGATCCCGACGGGGCCTAAGTTCGCCGGTGTGGTCGCGGAAATGGGTGATTTCAAGGGCGAAACCAACGATTTCCTCGTGGAACTGAACACCGCGATCTACCGAAAGGTGAATTACACGATCCGCCTGGAACCGGGGCTGCAAAGCCCTGAAGAAACGCTGGAACTCGGCAGCGGCTCCTGCCGGGATTCGGCGTGGCTACTCGTTCAGGTGGCGCGGCACCTCGGCTACGCCGCCCGCTTCTGTTCCGGCTATTCGATCCAACTCGTCGCGGACGAAAAGCCCGTCGAAGGGCCCGCCGGCACGACCGTCGATGTCACCGATCTGCACGCGTGGGCCGAAATCTTCGTGCCCGGCGCGGGCTGGATCGGCCTCGATGCCACCTCCGGGTTATTGACCGCCGAAGGCCACATCCCGCTCGCTTGTACCGCCGACCCGCAAACCGCCGCGCCGATCTCCGGCGGCTTCGGCTTCGAAAAAGACGACTCGAACCCGGACGATAAACTCGGCGAAGAATTCAAGTTCCACATGAGCGTGGATCGCATCGACGAAGCGCCGCGGGTGACCAAACCCTACACCGAAGACCAATGGCGGAAGATCGACGAGCTCGGCCACCGCGTCGATTCCGAACTCCGCGAATGGGACGTCCGCTTGACCATGGGCGGCGAACCGACCTTCGTGAGCATCGATGACCGCGAATCGGACGAGTGGAATATCGCGGCACTCGGGCCGAAGAAGCGCCAGCAAGCCATGGTGTTGCTCAAACGCCTGCGCGATCGCTGGACTTCCGGGGCGTTGCTCCACTTCGGCCAAGGCAAGTGGTACCCCGGCGAACAACTGCCGCGCTGGGCCTTCGGGTGTTACTGGCGAAAAGACGGCGACCCGATCTGGGTGCAACCCGACCTCATCGCCGACGAATCCATTCCTTACGGCTTCGGCGCGGCCAAGGCCGAAGAGTTCATCCGCCGATTGGCGGAGAATCTGTCCCTCGATCCCAAGTACGCCGTGCCCGGTTACGAAGACGCTTGGTACTACATGTGGAAGGAACGGCGATTGCCGATTAACGTCGATCCCCTGAAATCCAAGATCGAGGATCCGCTCGAACGGGCGCGGATGGCCAAAGTGTTCGAGCAAAACCTCGGCGCGGTCGTCGGCTACGTCCTCCCGCTCAAGAGGGGGTACAGCGATGGCCCGAGGTGGGAAACCAGCCTGTGGGTGCTCCGTCAGGAACACCTCTTCCTCGTTCCCGGCGATTCGCCCATGGGTTTGCGGTTGCCCCTCGATTCGCTCGTCTGGCAGCCCGAAGCCCAACGCCAATTCCTCGATCCGCGCGATCCGTTCGCGCCGCGCGGCCCGTTGCCTTCGCAAATGCAAGCCCGCATGGGCGGTGGTACGCAACCTTCGCGGAACGGGCGAAAAAAACGCACCCCCGAGGACGACTCGCCGGAAGGACAATTGGTGAAGACGGCCCTCTGCGTCGAACCGCGCGACGGCAAGCTCTACATCTTCATGCCGCCGGTGTTGGTTCCGGAGGATTACCTCGACCTCGTTGCGGCGGTTGAACTCACCGCGGCCGAACTCGGCACTCCCGTACTGATCGAAGGCTACAAGCCGCCGAGCGATCCGCGCATCAACCACTTTAGCGTAACGCCCGACCCCGGCGTGATCGAAGTGAACGTGCACCCGGCCGGCAGTTGGAAGGAGCTGACCGAGATCACCACGAGCTTGTACGAAGAGGCGAAAGCCGCACGGCTCAGCACCGAAAAATTCATGCTCGACGGTCGCCACGCCGGAACCGGCGGCGGCAACCACATGGTTCTCGGCGGCGAATCCGCCGGGGATTCTCCGTTCTTGCGCCGGCCCGATCTCCTCAAGAGCCTCGTCACCTTCTGGAACAACCACCCTTCCCTCTCGTTCCTCTTCAGCGGGATGTTCGTCGGCCCGACCAGCCAACACCCGCGGATCGATGAAGCCCGCAACGATTCGCTCTACGAATTCGAGATCGCTGCGGGGCACCTCGCCGGCAGCGGTCGCACGCCCCCGGCGTGGCTCGTCGATCGCAGCTTCCGCAACCTGCTGATCGACGTGACGGGCAACACGCACCGTACCGAATTCTGCATCGACAAAATGTACAACCCAGATAGCGCATCGGGCCGGCTCGGCCTCTTGGAATTCCGGGCCTTCGAGATGCCGCCGCACTCGCGGATGAGCCTCGTGCAACAGCTGATGATCCGTTCGCTCGTCTCGTGGTTCTGGAAGAAGCCGTACCAACATAAGATCGTGCGCTGGGGAACCGAACTGCACGATCGTTTCATGTTGCCGCATTTCGTGGAACGGGATTTCAACGACGTGCTCGACGAATTGAAACGCGCGGGGTACGCCTTCGATCCGCAGTGGTTCGTTCCGCACTTAGAATTCCGCTTCCCGCTCCTCGGCGATCTCGCCCAACGGGATATCCACCTCGAACTCCGCAACGCTATCGAACCGTGGCACGTCCTTGGCGAGGAAGTTTCGACGGGCGGCGCCGCTAGGTACGTCGATTCGAGCATCGAGCGAATACAAGTGAAGGTACGAGGGATGACCGATCCCCGGCACGTGATTACCTGCAACGGCCGCCGCGTTCCCCTCCACCCCACCGGCACCAAGGGGGAATTCGTGGCGGGTGTGCGCTACCGCGCTTGGCAACCGCCATCCTGCTTGCACCCGATCATTCCGGTGCAAAGTCCGCTCACCTTCGACATCCTCGATACTTGGAACGACCGCAGCATCGGCGGATGCTCCTACCACGTCTCGCACCCCGGAGGTCGGGCGGACGAAGCGTTCCCGTTGAACGCCAGGGAGGCGGAGAGCCGCCGGATCGCCCGGTTCTTCACGATCGGCCACACGCCGGGGTCGGTGGCCGTACCGCCCGAGGAACCGAATGCGGAGTTCCCGTATACCCTCGATTTGCGCCGTCCGGTGGCGAAAGCGCCGGAGCAGGAGACGCAGAACCGAATCGCCTCAGCGATTGGGGCATACGCCGTGAAAGTTGGCGGGTAGAATTCCCGTGAAAGCGGGGGGCTGCATCCCCCCGGAACAGCCCGGCGGGACGCAGTCCCGCGGCTTTCTCCCTTTAGCGGTTCCTCTCCACCAATGCCGACGCTTTCTACGCAAACTCAAACGATGGCTTCACCACCCGGTGAAGTCCCAGATCCGTTGCCCGCGGCGTTGGAAAGCTACCGGCCAGTCGCTGCCTCGTACGATGAAGTCCGCGAAAATCCCAAGCAACTCCGCCAACACTGGCGCGGTTTCTTCGAATCCATCCCCGATCCGACCGGCGACGAATTCGCCCGCCGTTGGCGGGATGCCGAATACATCATCCGCGAAAACGGCGTGACGTACAACGTGTACGGCGACCCCAAGGGCCGCACCCGCCCCTGGCAACTCGATCCGCTGCCGGTGCTCATTCCACCGGCGGAAGCCGCGTTCCTCGAACGCGGGTTGATTCAACGGGCCACGTTGCTAGAAAAATTGTTCGACGATATTTACGGTGAACAGCGCGTCTTGCGCCAGAAACTCCTGCCGCCCGAGTTTGTGCTGGCCAACTCCGCATTTCTCCGGCCGTGCCACGGCATCAAACCGCCGCTCGGGCGATCCCTGCACCTCTACGCGGCCAACCTCGGACGGGCGCACAACGGCAACTGGCACGTCATCGGCGACCGCACCCAAGCCCCCTCCGGGGCCGGGTACGCCCTCGAAAATCGCATCATCGTCGGTCGAACGCTCCCCGAAGCGTTCCGTACTTGCCGGGTGCAACGGCTCGCCCGCTTCTTCCAATCGTTGATCGATCATCTGCGAACGCTGGCGATCCGCAACGTCGATAATCCCCGGATCGTGCTCCTCACCCCCGGCCCGCTCAACGAAACCTACTTCGAGCATTCGTACCTCGCCCGCTACCTCGGGATCACCCTCGTGGAAGGGGGCGATCTCACCGTCCGCGATAATTGCGTGTACTTGAAAGTCCTCGGCGGCTTGCAGCGCGTCGATGTGATCTTGCGGCGCGTCGACGATGAATTCTGCGATCCGTTGGAACTTCGGCCCGATTCGTTCCTCGGCATTCCCGGTTTGCTCCAAGCGATGCGGGCCGGGAACATCGCGGTGGCCAACGCGCTCGGTACCGGCATCCTCGAAACCCCCGGCCTCCTCGGATACCTGCCTCGATTGTGTCGCGAAATCCTCGGCGAAGAATTGATCATCCCCTCGCCGCGGGCATATTGGTGCGGCGACCCGGAACAATTGAACTTCGTGATCTCGAACTTGGCGTCGCTCATCATCAAGCCGGCGTTCTTGGGTTCCAAGATCGATACCTTCGACCCGAGCGGGCTTTCCCGCGAAGCCCGCGATCAACTCGTGGCCAGCATCCGCGCCAATCCTCAGCGCTTCGTCGGGCAGGAGAAACTGCCGCTCTCCGCGGTGCCCGTGATCGAAGGGGGCCGATTGGCACCGAGGCACATGGTATTCCGCACCTATCTCGCGGGAACCGAATTGGGCTTCAACATGATGCCGGGCGGCCTCACCCGCGTCGGCACCACGTCGGACGAGCTCGCCATCTCCATGCAGCGCGGCGGCGGCAGCAAAGATACTTGGGTTCTCTCCGCCGGGCCGGTAAGTTCGTTCAGCATGTTGCCGCCTTCGGATGCCCCGGTGATCTTGAACCGCGGCGGGGGCGAATTGCCGAGCCGGGTAGCCGATAATCTCTTCTGGCTGGGCCGCTACGCGGAACGGGCCGAAAGCACTTGCCGCACACTGCGCGGAATCCTCGGACGGTTGGCCGAACGAACCGACGGCATGGAAATGCCGGCGCTGTTGCGGGCAATCGGTTCACCCGCCGGCGTCGTCGTCGGTAACGCGACTCCGGAAGTGGCGTTCGCCTCGTTGTTTGAAGCCGAAGAAGAGTTGATGTCGCTGATCTTCGATCCGGCTCGGGAAAACAGCGTGGCGGCCGTGGCCAACAACCTGCACGGCTTGGCGCAGATCGTCCGCGACCGCATCTCGGCCGACATGTGGCGCGTGGTAAACGGCATCCGCTTTCCGGCTTCGACCGATCGCACCGCCGCCCGCTTGCGCGCCGAACGCCCCACCACCGGCGACGCACTCGACATCCTCGATCGCACGGTAATTCAACTCGCTGCCTTCGGCGGCTTGGCCGCGGAAAGCATGACCCGTACCGACGGTTGGCGCTTCCTCGATCTCGGACGCAAACTCGAACGCGCGCTCCACCTCATCGGTTTGATCCAAGGCACCATCGTCTTCCCCGCCGATCCGGAGGGCCCGGTGCTGGATGCGCTGCTCGACATTGCCGACTCCCGGATCACTTACCGCCGGAGGTACTTGAGTTCTCTGCAGATCGAGGCGGTGCTCGATTTGATCGTGTTCGACGAATCGAACCCGCGTTCGCTAATGGCCCAATTGCGGGCCTTCGAAGACGACATAGATAACCTCCCCCGCGCCGCGAATCCGGTGGGCAAAAGCGTCGAACAGCGCTTGGCCGCAGCGGTGTTGAACACGGTGGAACTCGCCGATGTGGCGGAACTGAGCCGCGCGGAGAAAGGAACCCGCGCCGGCTTGGCGGCCCTCATGAAGCGCCTCGGCGAATTGTTGCCGCAACTTTCGGACGTTCTCACGGTGCATTATCTGAGCCACTTGCAAATGTCGCAGCACCTTTCCCCCGATGGGGGTGCCCCATCGTGATCCGCTACCGCGTCAAACACCGGACTTCGTACCACTACGGCGATGCCGTATCGCTGTGCCACAACGTCGCTCACCTCACGCCCCGCGATTACGCCGTGCAATCGTTGGAATCCTCAGCGATTCAAATTTCCCCGTTCCCCGCCGCGCGGGTCGATCGCCCCGATTACTTCGGCAATCCCACGGTCTACTTCACGGTTCAAGATCCGCACACGGAATTGCGAATTGAAGCCTCGCACACCATCGCGGTGTGGCCCCGGCCGACGATCAATGCCGTTCCAACGTGGGATTCGGTTCGGGATCGCCTTCCGATGGAGAACCATCCGAACTGGCTCGATGCCATGCAGTATCGCTACGAAACGCGGGCGGTGGTTCCGCAACCCGAATACGCCTATTACGCCAAGTCGAGCTTCCCAGCGGGTCGCCTTATATCGGAAGCCGTGGCCGATCTCACCGCCCGTATCCACAAGGATTTCGTGTACGATCCGCGTGCGACCAGCGTGGCCACGCCGCTCAAGGAAGTATTCGAGAAACGTCGGGGCGTATGCCAAGATTTCGCCCACTTCCAAGTGGCCTGCTTGCGATCCCTCGGCCTCGCGGCCCGTTACGTGAGCGGGTATTTGAGCACCAATCCACCGCCGGGCAAACCGCGGCTAATCGGGGTCGATGCGTCGCACGCTTGGATTTCCGTGTTTTGCGGCGAAGCCGGTTGGTTGGAATACGACCCCACCAACAATCAGATGGCCAACGAACGGTACATCTTGCTGGCTTGGGGCCGCGATTACGCCGATGTGTGCCCGGTGAAAGGTGTCATCCTCGGCGGCGGTGCCCACGAAGTGAAAGTGGCCGTGGATGCGATTCCCGAATCGGAATTCGCCCCGGCCGCGTTATGAATCATTTCAAATAGCGTTGGAACAACAGCGGCATGAGCACCGCCATCGTGGCGATCCCGGCCACGAACGCCAAGCCGACGGAATGCAGCGCCCCGTAGCGCAGCAACAACCACAGCACGACGAACCAGACGATGAAGTTCAAAATGTTGAGGGCAATGGCCCCGAACATCCCACCCCGGCTCGGGGCCGAAACTTTATCCGGGTTTTCGCCGTGGAGGAATCGGGTGGTGCTCTTCTCGCGGAAAATCTTCTCAGGATCCTTGTACGTCTTCCCGGCCTTGGTTTCGTTCACTTCCGTCTCGAAGCGCGCTTCCGGTTTTCCAGGATCGGCGAGAATGATCGCGGTGGTGAGGTACTGCGAATCGTTCAAACGGTAGGGCTTAGATTCGTCCGGTGTGCCGTCGGTTTTGACCTCGCCGAAGATCACCGACTTCCCGGCGGGTAGGCGGCCGTACGCCACCGTCTGTTCTTCTTTCGCGTTCGGATAGTAGCGCACCGCCTTGAATTGTTGAACGGGCGTTTCACTAACGGTTTGGAATTCGAGCAGCGTACCGTACTTGTTGGGGATGTCCGCTTTCACATTCACGAACGTCCAGAGGGCGATGAACAATCCCAGAGCCAAGCCGCCCGCGGCGGCCCGCAGTGGCAATCGTTCGGCCCGCGTGTTGTACAAGTAACCCTGCAAGAAGGTGCTGAGGCCCCACAGAAGCACCGACGAACCGAGTGCGAGCATAACCAGCAAAGCGAAGAATGACACGGCGAACTCCGAAGCGTTGCGGCGAATTCTACGAACTCAGGCGAGAATCTCCTTCACCACTTCGCCGTGAACGTCGGTGAGTCGCATATCGCGGCCGCCGAATCGGAAGGTTTGTTTCTTGTGATCGACGCCGAGTAGATGCAACAGGGTCGCGTGCAGGTCGTGCATTTCGACGCGCCCCTTCACGGTCTTGTAGCCCCAATCGTCGGTCTCGCCGTGGCTCGCTCCGCCTTTCGTCCCGCCCCCGGCCATCCAGACGGTGAAGCCGAATGGGTTGTGATCGCGACCGTCGCTACCCTGGGCGAAAGGGGTGCGGCCGAATTCGCCGCCCCAAAGCACGAGCGTATCTTTGAGCATGCCCCGTGCTTTCAAATCCTTCAACAACCCGGCGATCGGTTGATCGACCGCTTTGCAATTCTTCTCGTGGCCCTCTTTCAAACCGTTGTGCTGATCCCAGCGGTCGGTACCGACGGACGGGCAAGTGAGTTCGATAAATTTTACGCCGCGTTCGACGAGCCGCCGGGCGGTGAGGCATTGCTGGCCGAAAGTCGCGGTCGGTTGGTATTTCGAATCGAGGCCATAAAGGGTTTTGGTGTCCTTCGTTTCCTTGGAGAGATCCATCAGATCGGGTACGGCGGTCTGCATGAGGAAGGCCGTTTCATAGTTGGCAATGGCCGATTCGATTTCCGGGTTGCGATCTTTGGCCATGCCATCGAGTTTGCGGATGAGATCGAGCTTGGCGGTTTGGCGTTCGCTATTCGGTTCGAGCGGCACCACGTTGGCCACGGGTGGATTCCCGGCTTTGAAGACGGAGCCTTGGAACGCCGCAGGCAGGAAGCCGCTGTTGAAGTTATCCAATCCGCCGGGGGGGATCAGCCCGCCATTCAATACGACGAACGTGGGAAGGTTTTTGTTTCCGGTGCCGAGGCCGTAGCCGCACCAAGCCCCCCAACTCGGCCGCCCTTGCACGCCGGAGCCGGTGTGGAGGAAGTAGTTGGCGCTCGTGTGTTCGGGGAACTTGGACGTCATCGATTTGATGAACGCGAGATCGTCGACGCAATCGGAGAGATACGGGAAGAGTTCGCTCACCCACGCGCCGGAATCCCCTTGTTGCTCGAATTCCCAAGGGGATTTCATCACTTTGCCGACGTTGGCGAACTGTGTCGGTTCCAACTTGCCGATGGCCTTGAGCGGATCTTGGCCGTGGAATTTTTCGAGCGCGGGTTTGTAATCGAAGGTATCGACTTGGCTCGGCCCGCCGTCCATATAGAGGAAGATGATCGATTTGGCTTTGGCGGGGTGGTGCATGCCGAAGGCCGGGTTCGGTGCCGCGGAGATATTCGGGAGCATTGTGCTGAGCGCGACGGCTCCGAAGCCGTTGGCGGCGCGGCCGAGCCATTCGCGGCGGGTGGGTGGCAAGTATCGGTGGTTCATTGTGTTCAACGGTTAGCGGACGTAGATAAACTCTTTTACGTTGAATAGAGCGTGGGCGAGATCGATCCACGCTTTTCGTTCGCCTTCCTGTTCGAACAAGAATTCTTTCAACTGTTCGGTTTCCGATTTCGTCGGTTTGCGTGCGAACGCGGCGAGGAACATTCGAGCCAAGCGTTCGTCGACCGTTCCGTTTTGCGCGAGCACAGCCTTGGCCCAGAATTCTGCCTGTTGGTGAACGAAAGGATCGTTCAATAGGATTAGGGCCTGCCCGGGCACGTTGGAAGATTGCCGACGGCCGACAGAACTGAATGGCGATGGAGTATCGAAGGCCTGCAAGAATGGCGAAAGGAAGTTCCGCCGAACCGCGAGGTAGATACTCCGGCGGCCATCACCATCGAGCGGCCCGCTAGCCGGTTTGCCGCGACCTTCGAGGAAGGGAGTGAGGAAGATCGGCACGCTCTTGCCGCCCATCGCCGGGTTCAAGCGGCCGCTCACTTGCAACATCGCATCGCGGATCGCTTCCCCCTCCAACCGTTTCACGCGGAACGCGTGCAAATAGCGATTGGTGGGATCGAGGGCCAACGCTGCGGAGTTGGGTGCGGAACTCCGGCGGTAGGCTTCGGTGAGCACCAACGTTCGGATCAACGCTTTGGTGCTCCAGCCCCGTTGGATGAACTCGCATGCCAAGTAATCGAGGAGTTCCGAATGGCTTGGCTTCTCGCCGAGCACGCCGAGGTTATCGGTCGATGGGACGATCCCGACGCCGAAGAGATGGTGCCAAATCCGATTGACGTAGACACGCGCCACGAACTTTTGAAGTTCCGGCCCGACCAATTGCTCGGCGAATTCCCGCCGGCCACTCCCCGATTCGTGGGCGACCTTCGCGGTACCGACCAAGGCTTCGAGATTTCGTGGTGCGACCAATTCTCCAGAGGCTTTCGGATTCCCCCGAATGAACACCGGAGATTCCACCCCGTTGCCGTCCCAAAGCGATGGGGCCAACCGCGATTCCCAAACGGCCCGCGATTGCAATTCTTTCTCGATCGCGTTTTGGCGATCGATCCAGTTCGCCACGAATTGTTCACTCGCAACTTCCCCCGAAAGGTACGTTGCAGGCGGAACTCCGGGCGGAGCAGAATCGGATTGAACGACCAAGGCTACCGCGAAATCGGTGTTCGGATCGGCGGTGAATTCCACGTGAACGCGTTGGCCGATGTACCCCTCCATGCGGTGGGCCACCCAGCGATAGGTTTGCGAATTCGGACTGGGATGGATCGTTTTGCCGTGCAATGGCCCGTTTACGAGCGTATGACCATTCGTATTCGCAAAGGCCGAACCGCCACCGCGAACCAAGTAGTAGAGCGACTTCTTTTCGAGGAAAAAACTCGGGGTACGAATGCTCAACCCGGCCCGCACGATTCGGCCCAACGGACCGAAATCGTTGGCGTTGTTCGGGGCGAGTTTCAACCCAGCCCAGAATCGATCGAACACCGCGGCGGTTCGATCTTCGATCCGATACGCCCCGTTCGGTTTCAAGGTGAAAGTGCCCGCCGCCCTTGGCCCGAAGCCGAAGCTCACATCGTCCGGTTGGAACGTCGCGTTTGAATCGGAGAAATCGAGGATCGTCTTGGCGTTGGAGCGCCATGCCAAGAAATCCTTGCTCGATCCGGTTTCGTTCTGCCGGGGCGGATACGCGACTTCGAATGCCTTGGATACCTGGTTTCGCAGCTTCGACAACTCGGCGGCGATGGCCCGGTTTTCGGTCTGGCCA
>JBBQWA010000142.1:0-11312 GCA_038211045.1 Gemmatales bacterium | reverse complement strand
CGTCGGCTTCACTTGAAACTTCGATGCGGCCCCGGTTCCAGTTCCCCACCACGTCGCCCACCCGAACCTCGGGTAATACACGAAACCGGTATCCCAATACGCCCACAGCGATCCGCGCAAAGTGCCGGGGCCGTTGATCGGCGCGCTGGAACTGGTGAAGCATTGAGCATACTTCTCGGCGTATATGACCGTGCTGCTCGCACCATCCGGAAAGGTTTGGGGGAGCCTCGCGGCGCCGTTGATTCCGGTGCTATCGGTGGAACTGACTCCGCCGCCCCCCGAAGAGGCAAAGACATGAAAGTTGAATGCGTACGAAGTCGCAGCCATTGGCTGCCGTGCCGAACCGACGGTCGGCGTCACCGTTCCGCCTGCCGGGTAACTCGGATCGGTCGGGCAACGATATATCGAAAGCGGTTTCGCGGCGATGGAAGTGGGAGTGCCGTACCCGGTACGGGCATTGAAGTGGGCAAAAGGAGTTGCCATTGCGGCGGAGTTGTACAGGTTTCCGGCTTCAATCATCGGCAGAATGTTGAAAAACGGGTTGCCCCATCCGCCGTTGTATGTATCTGCGGCGGTCGTTGGGCCTGTGGTTCCACCCTTGCTCGCGGCCGGGGGAAAAGCACCGTTGGCATCGTGAATGCCGTGGGTGGCCAAGCCAATTTGTTTGAGATTGTTTTGGCAACTCAGCCTTGCCGAGGCGGATCGCACCTTTTGTACGGCTGGCAATAGCAGGCCGATGAGAACTGCGATGATCGCAATAACGATTAACAACTCGATCAGTGTGAAACCGTGAATATGACGTTTGGCGTACATCGAATCTCCCCTAGATGAAACGATCCGAACCACGGCGGTTGCCGAATCCTCGCAGGTTTCTCTGCGTGTGTTCGACTCTCAGGGAGATGGAGTGAACGGAGTAATATGAAAATCGCTTCACAATTCTTAAATCATTAGTACCCCACGCTAATCGGGAATGCCAGAGGAAATTTTCAAAAAAACACAAATTGATTAGCCGTATTCCGCGAGAATGATCGAAACGCAGATCGGCGAGTGGGAGCGAGCACAAGAAGTTTCAACGCGTCTCCCAACGGGCCCGATTGTTCGTTAGAATCGAATACAAGCACTCCACAGAGTAGACCACAATGCGTTGGACACATTCTTTCTCCTGCTTGATGTTGGCCGCGCTGATCCCGGTCGGCACCGCGCGAGCAGAGTTGCCGGGGGATGTGGCCGGGTTGATCGAAACGCATTGCGCGAGTTGCCACGGCGAGGATAAAAAAGGGAACCTCGATCTCACCTCTCTCAAATATACACCGGAACAACCGCAGAACCTCGAACGTTGGGTGAAGGTACTCGACCGAGTGGCCGCCGGGGAAATGCCGCCGAAGCGGAAACTCGATCCCGCCGATCAAAAGGCATTCACCGAATCGCTCTCCAAAACGATTTCCCAATCGGAGTCGGCACGCACCACTGCTGAAGGGCGTTCCACGACGAGGCGATTGAACCGGCGCGAGTACGAAAACGTTTTGCGCGATCTCTTCCAGCTCCCTTGGCTCGAAATCGAAGACGCATTGCCCGAAGATGGGATCGCCCACCGTTTCAACAAGAGTGCGGAAGCCTTGGATGTTTCGCATGTTCAAGTCGCCCGTTACTTGGCCGCTGCGGAAACCGCCCTCCGCCGAGCGATCGCAATGTCGCCGGAACGGCCGGAACAGAGAACCGTACGGTACTACGCCCGTGAACAAACTACCTTCACCGGCAAGATGTTCTTCAGTGCATTCAACAACGCCCCGGAGCGGGCGACGTTCCCGGTGCTCGGGGCGAAGGCTCAGCCGAAAGTTCGAACGAAAGAAGAACCGATCAGCGTGGGCGCCAAGGATCCGAAGAATCGGGAACTCGAAGGGATCGGGTTGGTCTGCGGTGCGTACGAACCGATTGAACCGAAGTTCAATCAATTCAAGGCTCCGGTTTCGGGCCATTACAAGTTGCGGTTCAATGCCTTCACCGTTTGGGTCGGCCCGGACGGCACCGCGGGGAAAACGAAGAAATGGTCGATCCCCGATTTCGACGCCATCTTCCCGGGCCGGCGTTCCGAACCGATTGTGGTCTATTCCGAAACGCCCCCCCGGCAGCTCCGCAAACAGGGGGAATTCGATATCGGCCCCGTACCGAAGGTTTACGCACTCGATGCCTATTTGCTGGCCGGGGAGACGATCCGCCCGGATGCCACGCGCTTGTTCCGTTCCCGCCCCGGCTCGACTCGCTTTCAAAATCCCTTGGCGGAATCGGACGGCCAACCCGGGGTGGTGTACCGCTGGATGGAAGTGGAAGGCCCGATCATCGAAACTTGGCCACCCGCGTCGCACGCACTCTTGTTCGGCGATCTGCCGATGAAAGCCGGGGCGAAAGCGGGCGGGCTCCCGACGATTCAATCGAAAGATCCCCAGAGCGATGCCGCAAGGTTGCTCCAAGCTTTCGCAGAGCGTTGCTATCGCCGACCGGTGCCCACGCAAGAACTGTTGCGGTTCCTACCATTGGTTCAAGCGAGCTTGAAAAGCGGAACGCCCTTCGCCGAGGCGATGTTCGTGGGATACAAAGCGGTGCTTTGTTCGCCGGAGTTCCTGTACTTGCAGGAGAAGCCGGGCAAGCTTGACGATTTCGCACTCGCCACTCGGCTCTCGTTCTTCCTCTGGGATTCCGAACCCGATGCCGAGCTTCGCAAACTCGCCGCGGCGGGCAAGCTGCACGAACCCGCCGTGTTGAAAGCTCAAACGGATCGCCTGCTGAAAGATGCGAAATCGCGGCGGTTCGTCGAGAACTTCCTCGATTACTGGCTCGACTTGCGGCGGTTGGGGGCCAACGCCCCCGATAGCACCCTCTACAACGATTACTACCTCGATCAACTCCTCGAAGATTCCATGCTCGAAGAAACCCGGCTCTTCTTCGGCGAACTCTTGGCTCGCGATCTCCCCACCCGCAATCTGATCTCTTCCGATTTCGCCATGGTGAATGAACGGCTCGCCGCCCATTACGGACTGCCAAAAGTCGACGGTGTGAAACTCCGCAAGGTGTCGCTTTCTAAAGATAGCGTTCGCGGCGGAATACTCACTCAAGCGACCGTACTCACCGTTACCGCCAACGGCACCACCACATCCCCCGTGCTCCGGGGTGCGTGGATCATCGAACGGATCCTCGGCCAACCTTCGCCGCCACCGCCGCCGGTGCCCGCCGTGGAACCCGATTTGCGCGGCGCCGTTACCATCCGCGAACAACTGGCCAAGCACCGCGATCAAGCCAGTTGCGCGGCCTGCCACAACAAGATCGATCCGCCGGGGTTCGCCCTCGAAAGCTTCGATGTGGCGGGTGGCTACCGCGAGCGCTACCGTGCCATCGGCGGCACCGCGCCCCACGAAAAGGGCATCGGCAAGAACGGGCAACCGTTCGCTTTCCACTACGGGCTGAACGTCGATTCCAGCGGGGCCATGGCCGATGGCCGCAAATACAAGGACATCCGCGAATTCAAAACGCTGTTATTGAAAGACGAACGCCAGATCGCCCGCAGCCTCCTCCAACAGTTCGCGGTGTACGCCACGGGTGCCCCCGCCGGTTTCGCGGATCGCGCCGAAGTGGAGAAGATATTGGATGCCAACCGGCCGAAGGGTTACGGTGTATCGAGCCTCGTTCACGCGATGGTACAGAGCGAGATGTTCCTGAAGAAGTAGTATCTGCAAAGAGGGGGGACATCGTCCCCCTGCGATAGCTGTGCAGGGGGACGATGTCCCCCCGCTTTCACACCCCCGATTTTTGGAACGATTATGCCCACTCACACCCGCCGACGATTCCTCCGTGCCGCCGGGGTCACACTCGCGCTGCCGATGCTCGATTCCTCGATCCGCGCCGATTCCGCAAAGGAACCGCCGCCTCGGCGTTTCTTCGGCATCTGCAACAACCTCGGATTGTTGCCCGAACAATTCTTCCCGGCCGCCGCGGGCAAGAACTACAAACTCTCACCGTACCTCGAACGAATGAAAGATTATCGCAACGACTTCACTGTGATGAGCGGCGTCTCGCACCCCGAAGTCGATGGCGGCCACCCGGCGGACAACTGTTTCCTCACCGCGGCGCCGCACCCTTCCAGCGGCGGCTTCCGCAACACGATCTCCCTCGATCAATACATCGCCGAGCGCATCGGCTCGAAAACGCGGTTCCCTTCCCTCACCTTCGGCGTGAATACCAACGGCGCCCGCAGCCTCTCGTGGACCGGCTCCGGCGTGCTGATCCCATGCGAAGAGAAACCCTCCGCCGTGTTCCGTCGCATGTTCGTTCAAGGCAATGCCGCCGAAGTGAAAGCCCAACTGAACCAACTCGATCAAGGCCGGAGTATCCTCGATGCCGTGGCCGGGCAAGCCTCAGCCCTCGAACGGAATCTGCCCGGCCGGGATAAACAACGCCTCGACCAATACTTCACCAGCCTCCGCGATCTCGAAAGCCGATTGCAGCAGGCCCGCGCATGGGAATTGAAACCGAAGCCCAAAGCCCCCGCCGCCGCCCCAACGGATTGCACCGCCCCCAAGGAATACATGGAGAAAATCCGCCTGATGTACGATATGGCACGGCTCGCCTTCGAAACCGATAGCACCCGCTGCGTCACGCTCATGCTCGATAGCGTGAGCAGCCCCGTGATCGATCTCCCCGATACCGTACTCAGCGAAGCGTACCACAATCTTTCGCACCACGGCAAATCGCCCGCCAAAGTGGCGCAATTGAAGGCCATCGACGAGAACCACATGAAGCTCTTGGCGAAACTCTTCGGCGATCTGAAAGCGGTGAAAGAAGGCGACGCGACCTTGCTCGATCGCACCATGATCCTCTACGGCTCGAACATGGGTAACGCTAGCACGCACGTAACCACCAACTTGCCGATCCTCTTCGCCGGTGGCGGTTTCAAGCACGGGCAACACCTCGCCTTCGACCGCGAACGGAATTACCCCCTGCCGAATCTTTTCGTGAACATGCTCCAACGCATGGGCATCGAAGCCGAGAAATTCGCTTCCAGCACCGGTACGATGCGCGGCTTGGAAATGGCGTAATTGCTCGAAGTCGGAACAACACAACATCACCCACGGATCGAATCATGGAATATGTGCTTTACATCGGCGGCGGGTTGCTGGTGCTCGCCCTCATTTTCGTGGCGTTCATCGCCACGCGGGCGCCCGCATTCCGCGTCGAACGGAGCCGGGTCATCGCCGCATCTCCCGATTCCATCTTCCACATCGTCAACGATCTCAGCCAATGGCGGCGGTGGTCCCAGTACGACAAGCGCGATCCGAACATGAAAACGGCGCTCGAAGGTCCTCCGCAAGGCCCCGGATGCAGCTACTATTGGGACGGCAACAACAAATTCGGCTCGGGGAAGATGGCGATCACCGAAAGCAAACCGGGCGAACTCGTGGCGATGAACTTGCAGTTCAACCGCCCGTTCCGAGCCGATAACCTCGTGAGATTCACCAGGACCCCGGCGGGTGGGGGCACCCGCGTGGCGTGGATCATGGATGGCAAGAAGAATTTCATCTTCAAAGGAATGTCGCTATTGATGAACATGGATGCGATGGTCGGGAAGGATTTCGAGGAAGGTTTGGCGAACCTCGAACGCATCGCGATGGAAACCCAACAGCCGACCCTTTGACCGAACCGGTATCATTTCCCCGTGACGTTCCTCAACGCGGTATTCCTGTTCGGCTTCGCGGCGCTCGCCATTCCCCCGGTGGTTCACTTGTTGAACCGCCGGCGGTACGAGGTGGTGCCCTGGGCCGCGGTGATGTTCCTGCCCGCTTCGCCGAACGTCTCGCAACGCCTGCGCTTCCAACACTTCCCATTGATGCTGTTGCGAATGATGCTGATCGCCCTGCTCGCCGCGGCGTTCGCCGGGCCGCAGTTCCGCGGTTGCCAATCGCTATCGAGCGGGAGCCGAAACGCTCGTGACATCGTTATTCTGATCGATGGTTCCGCGAGCATGGCACGCGGTACGGAAGGGAACACCCCCGCGGATCGCGTCAAAGATTATGTGCGGAATTGGGTCGATAACCTCGGTTCGCAACAGCGGGTTTCGCTCTGGGTGGCTAAACAACGCCCGCAACCTCTCGCGGAGAATTTCTCCGCCGATCGGGAACTACTCCGCAACAGCTTGGAATTGATGCCGCAATCTGCGGGCACGGTCGATTGGCCCGCCGCGATTCAACAAGCGAATTCACTTCTGCAAGGTGGCAGCGGGGAACGTGAAATCGTCGTTCTCACCGACGATCGACGATTTGGCTGGGCCGACCCGGAATCGATGACGCGTTGGGCGTTGGTCGCACAAGGTTCCAGCCCGCGATTCCCCATCTATGTGGTGAATTTCCGCAGTGCGACCCCAGGCGAATGGAGCAATGCCCAACTCGATCCGATCCGCAGCGATCGAGCCATCGCCGTGGCGGAGCGGGAAATTGCGTTCCGCTCGGCGGTGCGGTTCGCTGGAACGAAGGCGGCCACCACCGTGCGGATACTCGTCGATGGGTTACCGGTCAACACGTTGAACGTATCACCGCAAGAGAGCGAACTCCCCGTGGCGATTACCTTCACTCACCGTTTCCCGGCCGGTTCACACATCGTCACGTTCGAGTTGCCACCGGATGGCTTCGCCGAAGATAATCGGCAGGATTACGCATTGGAAGTTCTGCCGAGCATTCCGGTGTTGATCGTCGAAGGCGGCAACAGCGGCAGTTTCCTCCGCGATGCCTTGGCCCCCCCGAAAGACACCACCCCGGCCTTTCTCGTGAAGTCGATTCCCCTGGGCGATTGGCAACCGGGAACGTTGCAACAGAACATTCGCGGGCCGAACACCGCCCCGCGCGCCGTGGCCCTCGTGAACATCGATCACCCGAGTGCCGAGCAAACCCGGCAACTCGAAAAGTATTTGCGCGAGGGGGGCAGCATCTTCGTAGCGATCGGCGAACGGTGCGATGCCGCCGCGTGGAACCGCCTCGCGTTCCGCGCCGGCGAGGGTTTCCTTCCCGCACGTATCGTCAGCACCATGGGCGAACTCACCCCCGAATCGATGGCCGGGGCACCGCGCCCCCTCCCCGCGAGTTTCATGCACCCCGCGATGGAAATCTTCAAGGAACCGCTTCCCGGTGGCCTCGCCACGGCCTTCTTCCCCAAATATTGGAAGCTCGATGCGAACGCGGGCACCAAAGGAAGCACCGGTACGCCCATCGCCAGTTTGAGCAACCGCGATCCGTGGATGGTGGAGAGTTCCTTCGGCGGCGGCCGGGTGATTTTATCCGCACACCCGTTCGATGATTCGTGGAAGACCAATCTGCACAGGCTGCCCGATTTCGTCCGACTTTCGCACGAACTTTTTTACTACCTCACGGGTACACGCGCAGCGCAACGGAACCTGCAACCGGGCCAGCCGTTGATCTTCCGGCCCATCGGAGATGAACCGCCAGGGGATGTGCGTTTGAGAATGCCGGATGGGCGAATGCGTAGCATCCCGGCGAAAGCGTGGCCGGCGGTGATCGAAGGCACCGGCGAGCCGGGGGCGTATCAACTCACCACCTCCGGCGGCCGCCGTTACTGGTACGCCGTGGGATACGACCCGCGCGAATCGGACTTCATGCCGAACAGTTCGGAAGACCGCGAACGGGTCACCAAGATCGTAAACCCCCTGAAATACTGGGGGGAAACGGACACGATCCAATTCAATACCGCGGAGCGGAGCGAACCGCGCGAATTGTGGTGGCTGTTGCTCCTCATCGTTTTCGGCGTGCTCTTGGGCGAAGTTTACTTCACCCGCAAGCTGGTCAAATCGGGCGAACACTCCATTCCGGAGGGGGCTTCCCGATGACGATCCCCCTGCCCTTCACCGCTTCGATTTTCGAGT
This sequence comes from Gemmatales bacterium, assembly GCA_038211045.1. Classification (GTDB taxonomy): domain Bacteria; phylum Planctomycetota; class Planctomycetia; order Gemmatales; family Gemmataceae; genus JALHQU01. Next base: position 3,394 of record JBBQWA010000142.1, on the reverse strand, counting down.
TCAGTCCGCCCCTAGCAGATTGGCCCGTTGGATTGCAAGTCGCGGTTGCGTTGCTCGCCATCGCGCTCGGCTTCGCCGTGCTGATTGCTCTGTACCGATTCGAGATGCGAAGAATCGCACGGCCATTCGCTTATGCACTATTCGCTTTGCGGGCTTTGCTGGTGTTCACCGTGCTGTTCGCGGTGCTATTCGATCCGCAGATTGTAAAACTGCGAAAAGAGAACGTACCGGGCCGCGTGCTCCTCGCCGTGGATACCTCCGAAAGCATGGGAGTGATCGACATCGAACGCGGGGAAACGCTCCCCCGGATCGAGATCGCCAATAGGATCGTGCAATCGTTGAATGCCGAACTGTGCAAGAAACACATCGTCGAGATCGTCGGGTTCGATCAAACTTTGGAAGCCAACCACACCACAGCCGCCGATGGCCAAGCCAGCGACTTTAAGTTACCGCTCATGAGAGCCGGGGACATCGCTTCCGATAGTACGAGCCGACTCGTCGGCGTGGTTCTCCTCAGCGACGGCCGGCACAACTGGGGAAGCCCGCCGAACGCCAAGGCCCACGAACTCTCCGCGCGGGGAGTACCGATATTCCCCGTGGTCATGGCCCCGGACGATCCCCCATCGGACGTGGCGATCACGGAAGCGATCGCGCAAGCTTCCACCGTGTTCCAAGGTACGACGGTACCCATCGAAGTGGCGGTGCGGGCGACGCGCTGGCCGAAGGGAACGATCCGAGTGTCGCTCGAACTCCCGCCGAACGAGAAGGGGGAACGCCCGGCGCCGATGATCGAAATGATCCAACACCCCGGCGATGATGCGACCTACCGCGTGCAACTCCGTGCGAAGCTCGATCGACCCGGCCCGCAATCGCTCACCGTGAAAGCGGAATCGCAAAGTGCTCCGGATCGCTTCCCCAGCAATAACAAACGAACGTTGCGGGTGAATGCCGTGAAGGAACGCGCCCGCATTCTGCTGATCGATGGCGAAGCCCGCTGGGAGTTCCATTACCTTCACACGGCCCTCGGCCGCGATCCGAATATGGAGGTGCGCAGCGTGGTCTTTCGCCAACCGCGCGTGACCAATGCGAGCGACGACGACGTTCGCAAATTTGGCATACCTTCCCAAAGAATGCCGACCGATGCCGAGGCGCTTTCCGCCTACGATTGCATCATCCTCGGCGATGTCGAACCCGAGCAATTCGGTTTGAACGAACGCGAACGGTTGGAAAAGTACGTCGCGGAATCCGGGGGAACGTTGGTCTTTGTCGCCGGGAAGCGGGCGATGCCATTGGCATTCGGCGCGGAGAACGATCCGATTCGCCGGTTGCTACCGATCCGCAATCCCACTGTGTGGAGCGAGAAACTCGGATTCCGCTTAACGCCCACACCGGAAGGGTCGAAGAGTTGGTTTCTGCAAATCGCTTCCACCCGCGGCGAGAGCCAAAGTTTATGGGAACAATTCCCCCCGCATTATTGGGCCGTAACGGGGGAACCGAAAGCCGGGGCCGAGGTGTTGGCCTCGGCCGATAGCAAACCGATCCTCGTCCGCCAGAGTTTCGGTTTCGGCAGAGTGTTATACCTCGGCATCGATTCGACGTGGCGTTGGCGTTACAAGGTGGGTGATCGCTACCACCACCGTTTCTGGGGGCAGGTTGCCCAATGGGCCGCGTCGGATCGATTGTTGCCGACCAGTAACCCCGCCGGCACGATCCGCTTTGGCACGCGCGAACCGACCTTTAAGCCGGGGCAACCGGTAGAGATCGTGGTGCGTTCGAGCGAAGCGATCCCGCCGCTGCCCGTAGCGGCGTTGAAGGGCGCTCGGATCATTCAACGTGCGGAGAAACCAGGGGAAGCGGAAAAAGTGGTTTCCATCCTCCCACTGGTGGCTCCGGAGGGCTGGCCCCACGAGCTCGCGGGTACCGCCAACGATTTGGCACCGGGGCGATATCGCATCGAATTGGAAATCCCCGAATGGGCCGAGCAATTGCTCGATCATTCCGGCAAGCGATTGAGTTCCGATTTTGAAGTGCTGCCGCTGGAGGGCGAGGAAATGTTGGAGTTGAGCGCGAACCGGGCATTATTGAACGAGTTGGCGAAGATCACCGATGGCCGCGTGTACGAACCGAGCCAGACCAAAGAACTCACGGAACTGCTTCTCTCTCAATCGGCGGTCGTCGAGCACCGCACCGTACAGCCATTGCGGAGTTCGTGGTGGGCATTCACGGCCATACTGCTGCTCCTGTGCTGCGAATGGGGCGTGCGAAAGTGGGCCGGGCTGCCCTAAGAATCGGGCTATTTCTGGAAAGCATTGATCAACAACATTATAAGCACGATTGCCAGAATGATTAACACCACCAGCCGGGCGATCTTCATCGTGCTCCACGGGCGGTACCCGGCGACGCGGGCGGTTTGGCCGTTCACTAGAATCTGGTACGTCTTATCGTGGTAGCGGTACACCGCGACCCACAAAGGCAACAGCAGCGGCTTGAACGTGATGGCCGAGTAGCGCGTCTTTTGGCTATGAACGCGTTGGGCGTCGCCGCCGATGTCTCGCCGAACGAGCCGGGCGATGGTAGATTCCATCGCCCGTTTGGCGTTCTGAAAACCTTCTTTCAAACCTACGCCGTAGCGTTCGGTGCGGAAGCCGCTGAGGTACTCGGGGCGGAACGGTTCGAGCTTTTCCACTGGCCAATCGCCGTTTTGGTCGAGCAGATCGTATGGCAGGCTCTTGGAAGCGCAGATGAGTACATCGTCGAAAAAGTGCCTCACTTCGCCGCTCGCCGGGTACCAATTCGTATAAGTGACGGCGCGGGTTCGTGTGACGCGGTTCCCTTGGGCATCGGTATCGGTGTACTGTTCTTGTACGGTGTAGTTCTCGCCGCGCTCACCGGTGTAGAAGGTGTTCGTCATCGCGTCGTACGTCCAGTACGGGAGGTACACGCCGGAGAATTCGCCGAGCGCGGCGATCTTTTTCAATTCGGTGGGGGCGAACCAGAGGTCGCCCAGCCAGCGGGTGAACGCCTCGCGGGCGCCGCGCAGATTCACCGCGAACGGCAACACCGATTCCGGCGCGATCATCGCGTGCACGGCCTCCGGCTCGTTCTCCAAGTGCGTAGCGCAGAAGGGGCACTTCTCGGTGGCGACGTTATCTTCCAGTAACACCATCGCCCCGCAGCCGGGGCAACGGGTTTCCGAGGATCGCCCGGGGATCGCTTTCCCCGCCGATTCCTCGCGATCCATGTACTCGTCGTAGGCCTTCTCGGCGATCCCGCCGTCGCCTTCGCTTTCGATCTTCTGCTCGAAGCCGCAATAGGGGCACTTCAACCCGCGCACGGACGGATCGAAATCGAGCCGGGCGCCGCAGGAAGGGCACGGGAACTTTCGGCCCGCCGG
>JBBQWA010000141.1:0-11320 GCA_038211045.1 Gemmatales bacterium | reverse complement strand
CATGCGCCCGCTCCGTGGCCCCTTTTTTACCACCCCGGACGCGACAGCGACGTGGGCCCTTTTTTTCCCGCGCCGGAAGCTACAGCTACTATCTCAGTCTAAGCGTCGCTCACGCTTCCGGCTCGGATGATTCCGGCTTCGACAATCCACTCATATACCACTTCCAATCCATGCCCAAGTTCAACCCTTGCACCCAGAACAAATCTCTACGGAACGGGATCGTCGGGGCCACGGGGCCGACGGGTTGGTTGCGGTTGATCGCTTCGATCTGATCGCCCGGTCGAACCGGGTTGCTCCAAGTGATGAGCGTGTACCCAACGCGCACGCCCAACCGCGGCGTCACTGCGAACTCTGGGCAATCGGCACAATCGAAATGTTTGCGGCGGGCGAAACCGAACTTCGAGCATCCACAACACCTCGAACTTGAATAAAAATGACGAGTTTCGCAAGTCTTCCCATGCGACTTTTCCGTGCGGAACACCTTTGCCGAACTTCCCGATCAAGAAAACTGCACAAGCGGGTGGAACCCTGCCGATAAAGCCGTAGACGCGGATACCCGGGCGACCGGGTGTGCGGTGCGCTATTGAACGGCACCGCCGCGCCCTTGGGGGATCGGGACGATGGCAAGCAGAACACGAATCCGTTCGCGGAGCTCCACCCTCGCCGTGGCATTGGCGTTCGCCTTGGCTACGGGATGCCACCATCCGAAGGGCACCATCGCCGGGGTTCCGGATCAGCCGCCCATCGGCATTCCGCCGGCCGGCAGCGTTCCCACCGAACTCGGAATGCAGAACTTGCCCGAGTATGTGATCGAGCCGCCCGATACGCTGTTGATTAACGCCGTGATCCGCGATGTGGCCGATCCCCAAAAGAAAGACGACGTTCCGGGCGCCCCGGCCAAGTTCGCCGATACCGTTCGGAGTTTGCCGATCCAGCCCGTGTACGGCGATTATCCGATCCGGCCGGATGGTACTGTGTTCCTCGGCGTGTACGGTTCGGTGCCGGTTTCCGGGTATACTCTGAAGCAAGCCGCCGCCGCGATCCGCGCCGCGTTGGCGAAACAATTGTTCGATGGCGAAGGCATCAAAGAAGATCGTTTGCTCGTGGTCGTCGATGTGACCGGGTACAATTCCAAAAGCTATTACGTCATCACCGATGGCGGCGGTGCGGGCGAACGGGTGTACCGTTTCCCCATCACCGGGAAGGAAACTGTGCTCGACGGTTTAGCGAACATCAACGGGTTGCCCGCGGAAGCCTCGAAGCGGAACATCTGGGTGGCACGCCGCACGCCGAACTGCAACGAACCGCAGCAGATTCTCCCCGTCGATTGGGTCGGTTTGACGCAGCACGGCATCACCGCGACGAACTATCAGATCTTCCCCGGCGACCGCATCTATGTGAAAGCCCAACGCCTCGTGACGATCGATACGACCTTGGCCCGCATTCTCTCACCGGTGGAACGCATCTTCGGTGTGACGCTGATCGGGGCGAATACCGTGAACAATATCGCTGGCCGCGGCCTGGGCTTCGGCAACGGCAACGTTAACCGCTAAGCCGATAGGCATGAGCTATTTCACCCTCTCCCTCGAGGGGAGAGGGTAAATTTTGACCGCCGTTCGCCTAATCGAGGAACACCATGACGCGTTGGATTCTCTCACTCTCGATCGTCGCGGGCCTCGCTTGGGGCAATGCGAACGCACAGTACCAATCGCCGTACAACCCGTACGGCGGCGGTTCCGGCCAAGGCGGGCCGTTTCAACCGTACTCGCCGTACACCCAACAGGGCTTGGCACCGAACATTTACAACCGGAGTACGCAACCGCTCAGCCCCTATTTGAACCTGCTCCGGGGCAACGGCAACCCGGCCGCCGACTACTACTTCGGCGTGCGACCCGGAACCCCGGCCGGCCAACCCCTCGGCCAGCAACAGCAACAACAGTACAACGCCAGCAACTTCTTGTCGAACTCGCAGATGCGGCAGGGTTACATTCCGCAGGCGAGCGCACTCACGTTCGAACCGCAACCTTTACCCGATGCGGGTAAGGAAGTGGTGCTGCCCGCCTCCGGGCACGGTGTGTACTACGGGAATACCTTCGGCATTAGCCGAACGGGGATTCCCGGGGCGAACGCCGGTTCCCGCAACGGTTTCTTCCAAGCTCCGACATCGGGAACCGTACAACCGTCGCAACAAGGTACGCCCAAGAAATAAGCCCCGTTCACTCCAGAATCGAAGGATCGAAGCCGTGAAACGGAATATTCACACCGCGTTTGGATTGGCCGGCGCTTTCGCGATCGGCGCAACCGGGGTCGCCCAACAGCCGGCCGCCGAGTTGATGCCCGTTCGCGTGACCGAGCCGACATCGGTCGTCGCACGCGGTGCCACGCCCTACGCCCCCTTCCCCTCGATTCCGCAGGCGCCGGCCGAATCGGTGCCCGCCCCCAACTTCGGCGGATCCAATTCCGCAGTGAACGGCAAGAAATCGTGGGTATCGCGGCAGTGGAATCAGACCGTCGATTTCGTCGGCGGCGCGGAGGCCCGACCCTACGCACCGTTCCTCGCACCCGAGGCGATGGCTCCGGCGAAACCGCAAGCGAATGCGAACCCGAACCCAACGCGCAAGCCCGCAACCGGAAATCCGATCCTGCCGGTCTCCGCGCCCGCGGCACCCGCCGCGCCGCAAGGGGTGTACGCCGGCCCACCCGCGTACCGTTGGTACGGTTGGGGAAGCACGACTCCCGGGGCGAATCCGCATTCGCCGACGGGCATCTACCCGAAAGCCTCGGCGAATTGGTACTCCCAAACGGGAGCGACGCCGGGTGCCTTCCCGGTTCCCGTGACCTACCCGCGCCGCGAGAACGGAGCGGAACCGCCTATATACGTGGGTGGCCCGAACCAAGGGATGATCGAATCGGCGGGTCGAATCGTGATCGCCGAAATGCCGCGAACCAAAGCGCCCGTGCCCTACCCGGAATATCCGGTGGCCAATCAAGCCCCGGCGATTCCGAACGGTACTCCGATGCCGATTGCGAGGACTTACCAGCCCAGTATGCCTCAGCCGGTGCCCGTGGCGGCTCCACCCGAAATGACAGCCGCTGCGCCACCGCCGATGCCTACGAATTGGAACACGGAACCGCCCGTGGCGAAACCGGCTCCCGCATCGGCGCCTGCAGATCCCGAATTGAATTGGACCGCCGTAGCGAAATCGGCAGTGGCCCCGACATCTGCGCCCACACCCGCGATGACGGTTCCACCGCCCGCGATGCCGACGTTGATGCCGGCACCTGCCCCGGTGCCGACACTGGCTCCCGCGAAGGAAACCATCATACCGCCCCCACAAGTTCCGGCAGCCGCGAAGGAATTCATCGCCCCCCCTGCCCCGGCACCGATGCCCCCCACAGCACCGTTACCGGCTCCGAGAATCGAGCAGGATCAGACGTGGGTAAAACCGAATTCGGGCGGGATCGTGCGTGCCTCGGCGAACTTCGCGGTGCCCGGGCCGGTCACCTACGATTCGATCGCATTGGAAGAAGCGATTCGCAGGGCGTGCCCCAAGAACGTTCGCAAAGTGGAAATCAACCGCATCGGCGTGAACGGCTTGGTCGTACGGTTCGTGGTCGATGCCGAGGCCCATGCCCAAGATGCGGCCAGCGCCATCGCCGAGCTAACTGAACTAAAAGCGTTGGACGTTCGATACGAAGCGTTGCTGTTAGCGAAGTGAAATGAGTTTTGCCCTCTCCCGATTTCAGCCATCTCGCCGAACGGCTGGTATTTGGGCGAAAAACGGTAACTGTGTTACCCTCCGGGCGGGGAGAGAAGCGGGGAGAGGGGCTTTGGAACCTTCTCCCCAGCGGGAGAGAGGGTTGTCCAAGGACTGCCGCTCACCTTAACGATCGACGTATCCCGGTGCGGGCAGCGGAGCCGGGAGCGGATCGCCCAAGCCGGTGTTGCCGGGCCGATCGTTGAGCGGTTTCCACGGCTCTTCGGTTTTCTTCGGGTTCGATTCCAAACTCCCGCGCGGCGGCAGCGGATCTTCGGGCCGCGTCGGCAGGTTCGGTGGCGGTAGCAATTCCCCAGCGAGCTTCGGATTGCCCGGCCCGTTCTTGCCCACCTTGCTGGGCACCAAGCAATCGAGGGTACCTGCCAACGGCGCATTGCTGCACCCGGCCAGCGCGAGAACGAAAAGGAAGCCGAGGTATCTCATGGCCGAGTGGAATAGCCGGTGTAAACCGACGATGCAATGCGAATTCATTTCATCGCGTACATCCGCTTGACCATACGGGCGGCGAAATACCCGGCTTTGAAGCCCGCATCGATATTCACGACCGCGACACCCGCCGAGCACGAATTCAACATCGTGAGTAGCGGAGCTAAGCCGCCGAAGGCGGCACCGTAGCCGATGCTCGTGGGCACCGCGATCACCGGGCAATCGACCAAACCGCCGACCACACTTGGTAACGCCCCATCCATCCCCGCGACCACAATGACCGCATCGGCAGTATTGAGCTTTTCCCGCTGCCGGAGGATGCGATGAATTCCGGCCACGCCGACATCCACGATGAGTTCCGCATTCGCCCCCATCACTCGGGCCGTCACCAAAGCTTCTTGTGCCACGGGCAAGTCGGACGTACCCGCCGTGACCACGAATAACGTTCCCACCCGAGTACGTTCACCCGGTTGCGGGAACCAGAAAGTACGGGCCAAGCGATCCTGTTCCGCCGCCGGGAAGCACTTCGCCAAGTGGAGCGCTTGGGTATCGTTCACCCGCGTGGCGAACGCATCTTGGCCATTCTCGGTGAGTGTGCGAAGCACCCCTTCAACCCATTCCGCCGTTTTCCCCTCGCTGTACACGACCTCGGGAAACCCGCAGCGTGCTTGGCGATCGAGATCGACCGTGGCGTAACCGAGATCGAATAGTGGATCGGACATAGTGGCCTCGGCAGTTAGGGAACTTGAAGAATTATCCGAAATCCGGCACCGCAATTGAAGAGAGCCTCTCCGGATAACCGATACAAGCATTAGGTATACGCACGCTTCGGCCGAGGGGATTCTCATGAACGCCACGATCATCGCATTATTCGGCCTCTCAGCGGGCATCGGTCAGGCGGAACCGGCGATCCCCGCCGACGTGCAAGTGACCAAGGGTAAGAGCCTATCCCTCGGCATCAAGTACAACCCGGATACCAAGAAGGATATTCAGGAAGTGCGATTGTTCCTCTCGCAAGATCAGGGTCAAACTTGGTTCATGCGACAATCGGTGCTGCCGAACCAGAGCGAATTCGCCTTCACCGTGAAAGATGACGGCATGTACTACATCAATATGCAGCTCGCCTACACGGATGGCCGGTTGGAACCGCCGGACGTCAGCCGGGTGCTGCCTGCCCAGAAGATCATCATCGATAGTACGCCGCCGATTGTGAAGATCGGAAGCGTTCAGCGCGTCGGCGATGAGGTCGCGGTCGATTGGAGCGTCGAAGATAAATTCCCCAACGACCGTATGACCATGATTCGCTTTCGACCAACGACGGGGGGTGAATCCGATTGGCAAGTGGCCACCGATGGCGTGCTCAACCGCAACTCGGCGAAGTTCAAGTGCCCGCTGACGGGGCCGTTGGTCGTGCAGGTTCTGGCGACCGACCTCGCCGGGAACGTTGGCCGGGCGAGCAAGGAAGTCGCGCCGATCACGACCTCGGCGTACACGCCGAGTACCCCGCCGGTGATGCCTTCGGCACCGCTTCCGGCTCCGAACCTGGCCGTGAGTTCCGATCCTGCTCCAGTGGCCGGGCCACTGCCCGCACCCGCCATGACGTTCGAACCCGCGGCACCGGTTGCGGTTTCACCCGCCCCGACAATGCCCGCCGTGGAATCGCCGAAGCCGATTGCGATGGGTTCCGGAATCCACTCGGCGACATTCCCCGCACCTGCGATGGTACCCGCGACCCCGGCGCCGACTCCGCAAGTTGCGGAAGTTCCCGTAGCGATGCAGATCATCAAGACTCCGCGTTTCGATCTCAATTACCAACTCGAAGGCGGCCCCTCCGGCATCTCCCGCGTCGATCTGTATGTGACGCGGGACGACGGTCGATCGTGGGTTCGATGGAGCACCCACCCCGGAACCGAATCGCCGTTGAAAGTGATCTTGGATACGAAATTCAATCAGGAAATCGAGGGCGAATACGGCTTGAAACTCGTTCCGATTAGCGGTGCGGGGCTAAGCGATGGCGCACCAGTTGCCGGAACTACCCCGGAAATGAAACTCCAAGTGGATACATCGGCACCAATCGTGAAGGTGTACCAACCGACGCCGGATGTGAACAACCGCGGTGCTTTGATGCTGCACTGGGAAGCCACGGATCGCAACTTCGGTCGCGAGCCGATCTCGATCGAGTACAGCGAAAACCCCACCGGGCCGTGGAAACCCGTAACGGGTGGAGACGCCGTGATTCCGGTGGCGGGCGGCGGAATGGGTGCTACGCCACGGGTGGCAAACTCTGGAAATTACTCGTGGAACTTGCCCGCCAATCTGCAAACGCCCCGTGTTTACCTGAAATTCGTCGCGGTGGATTTGGCCGGGAACCGCAGCGAGGTGATCACTCCCAATCCGATATTAGTCGATTTGTTGAAGCCGAAGGCGAAAATTCAGGGCATCACCCCAACGGGAGCGGGGCGATAACGAAATTTTTTCCGGGAATGAGGATTCTTGCGGGAGCGTATTCTATGCTTTGCAAACTCGGTTCCCGTTGTCCCGGCGTATATGAATGTCGATTAAAAGTGGTGATACTTGGGTCGGTTCCCCGAAGGCGGTGCTCACTAGCGGGCACTTAGAAGCCTGTTTGGTACACATTTATCCCAGCGGCACCACGATGGGCCGTCGCTATCCTATTCTCGATTCCGCACTCATCATCGGCCGCGGCGATCCCTGCGATATTCGCCTTCAAGATAATTCCGTCTCCCGAAACCACGCCAAGATCGAACCGACCAAAGAAGGTATCTTCGTCGTCGATTCGAAAAGCCTCAACGGCACCTATGTGAACGACCGCCCGGTCCGCGGCGCGCATATGCTGCAAGACGGCGACTACATCCGCATCGGCAACGCCATCTTCCGCTTCCTCACCGGCGGCAACATCGAAGCGGAATACCACGAAGAAATTTACCGCCTCACGATCATGGACGGCCTCACGCAGATTCACAACCACCGCTACCTCGTCGATTTCCTCGACCGCGAGGTGGCCCGATCCGTGAGGCACGAGCGGCCCTTGGCCGTACTCATGCTCGATATTGATCGCTTCAAAGCCGTGAACGATGAACACGGCCACCTCTGCGGCGATTACGTGCTCCGCGAGATGAGTAACCGCATCCGCCATTCCGTCCGCCGCGAGGATCTATTCGCGCGGTACGGCGGCGAAGAATTCGCCCTCGTGCTCGTCGAAACCAACCCGGAACAGGCCCACGAAGTCGCGGAACGCTTACGGGCCAGCATCGAGGAAAAACCGTTCTGGTTCGAGAGCGTGATCGTTCCTATCACGGTGAGCGTCGGCGTGGCCTCGGTGATCAACCAACCCGATGTCTCGGCGGGGGCATTGCTCAAAGAGGCCGACGAAAAGTTGTACGAAGCCAAACGAACCGGCCGCAACCGCGTGGTGGTGTGAAGTTCGGCACCCACGGGCATACGCCCGCGGTTCCGCATAACATAAACGTTCCCCACAAGGAACGACCATGAAGGCCGCGACGTTCGACCACTTCGGCACACCCGATCAAGTTCTGCAAATCACGGATCGCCCCAAGCCTGTGCCCGCACGCGGGGAAGTGCTCGTGCGAATGATTGCCAGCCCCGTCAATCCCTCCGACCTCATGTACATCGAAGGCCGCTACGGTTTGCAGCCAAAACAGTGGCCCGCGACCCCCGGCTTCGAAGGCCTCGGCATCGTCGAAGCCACCGGCGGTGGGCTGCTCGGCATGCTCCGAAAAGGCAAGCGCGTCGCCGTGCTCAACGGCGGCATCGGCAACTGGAGCGAATACACAGTCACCACCGCACGCCAAGTTATCCCCGTACCTTCCGATATCCCCGACGAACAAGCCGCGACGTTCTTCGTCAACCCGGCCACCGCACTCGGAATCACCCGCCATGTTCTCTGCGTTCCCAAAAACGAATGGTTGCTCCAAAGTGCCGCCGGGAGTGCCCTCGGCAAAATGGTGATCGCCTTGGGCAAGAAGTTCGGTTTCCGCACGATCAACACCGTTCGTCGACGGGAGCAAGTGGCCGAGCTGAAGGCATTGGGTGCGAATGAGGTACTCTGCGAATCCGATGGCCCCATCGATGAGCAAGTGAGAAAAATCGTTCCCGGCGGTGTGAAGTACGCGATGGATCCCGTCGGCGGAGCCACCGGCTCGGCCGTGATCCGTTCACTGGCGGAAGGCGGGCGTTGCCTAATGTTCGGCTTGCTCTCCGGCGAGCCGGTCACGGTCGATCCGCGATTCCTCATCACGGGAAACAAAAGCGTCGAGGGGTTTTGGCTCGGCGAATGGGCGAAGAGCCAAGGGGTGTTGAAAATTCTTCGATTGATCCGCGATGTGCGATCTTTGATGCGGGAAGGGGTTTTGAAGACTCACATCGCCGAGGTTTACCCTTTGGATCGCGTGGCGGACGCCGTGCGGGCCGCAGCGCAACCCGGCAAAGCCGGCAAGGTGCTGCTAGATATTGGGACGATGAAACGGCAGTAAGGCGTTCGCCGAATCACCTATTGCGGAGTTGTTATGTTGCCAGGAATCCAATTGTTCAATCTCGAGGATCGCGTCGCCATCGTTACGGGCGGATCGAAAGGTCTCGGCTTCGCAATGGCGGCGGGGTTGGCCTCCGCAGGGGCTGCGGTCGCGCTCGTGAGCCGGCACGGCGACGAAGCTTCCACGGCCGCCAGCCAGATCGCCGATGCCTTCGGTAAAAAGGCCATCGGTATCCGGGCCGATGTCACTTCCGAAACCGACATGGCGGAGATGGCGGAGCGAGTTCTTAAGGAATTCGGCAAGATCGATATTCTCATCAACAGTGCGGGCATCAACAAGCGCGGCCCCATCGACGCACTCTCGACCGACGATTTCCGGGATGTGATGAAGGTGAACGTGGAAGGCACTTGGCTGGCCACGCGGGCCGTGGTGCCCCACATGAAATCCCGAAAAGCGGGGCGGATCATCAACCTTGCGAGTGCCCTCGGCGTCGTGGGGTTGGCGGATCGCACGCCGTACTGTTCCAGCAAAGGGGCGGTGGTGCAACTCACGCGGGCACTCGCGGCCGAATTGGCCCCGTTCCAGATCACCGCGAACGCAATTCTCCCCGGCCCCTTCCTCACGGAAATGAACATCCCCGTGAAGGACGATCCCGCATTCCTGAAATTCATTCTCGGGGCGACACTGCTCGGCCGCTGGGGGGAACTCAAGGAAATCCAAGGTTCCGCGATCTATCTGGCCAGCGATGCGGCGGCGTATACCACCGGTGCCATGCTCGCCGTCGACGGGGGGTGGACGGCGCGATGAACATATATGAACGCAGGCAATTCCTCGCAGTGGCCGGCGGCTTCGCGCTCGGCGGGGCAAGCCGCTCCGAGGACTCGGCGCCGGCCAAATCTCCGTGGGGATTATTGATTTACAGCTACGGCATCCGGGCGAAGGCCGAGCCGGGGTTCGCCGAACCGTTGAAGTTCATCGAATTCGCCGCATCGCGCGGGGCTTCCGGCGTTCAAATGCCTTTGGGAACGAGAAGCGAAAAAGATGCGAACGCGATCCGGAGTTTCGCCGAGAAGCTCGGCTTGTACGTCGAAGGAATCGTCTCGCCGCCGAAACCGGAAGTCGCCGACCGTGATCGTTTCGCCTCTGAAATCGCCACGGCCAAAAGTTGCGGGGCCGATGTGGTTCGCGCGGCGATGCTCGGTGGCCGCCGGTACGAGGTGTTCAGCAAGGCCGAAGAGTACACCGAGTTTGTAAAGCGGGCTGCAGTTTCGATCCGAACCGCGGAGCCGATTGCCCAGAAGTACAAAATGCAACTCGCGGTGGAGAACCACAAAGATTTTCGCGCGGAGGAGATGCTGGAATTTTTGAAGGCCACCGGGAGCGCATGGGTCGGCATCTGTTTGGATCTCGGCAACAATCTCGCACTGATCGAAGACCCATCGGAATACATTGCCGCGCTCGCCCCGCTCGCGTTCTCTGTCCACATGAAGGACATCGGTGTAGAGCGAGCCGAGGATGGTTTCCGCATGAGCGAAGTCCCCCTCGGCACCGGCACCATTGATGTGCCAAAGGCACTCGCCGCAATCAAGAAGTCGAATTCCAAGATTCGTTGCAACTTAGAAATGATCACCCGCGATCCGCTCTCGATCCCCTGCCTCACCGAGAAATACTGGGCGACGCTCGGCAAGGTTCCGGCGGTGGAACTCGCCCGTACGCTCTCTTCGGTGGGGAAATTGGCACGGAAAGAACCGCTGCCCCGCGTATCGAAACTGAAGATCGAAGAACAATTGCGAATCGAAGATGCGAACGTTCGTGCTTCCCTTGCCACTGCGGCCGCGTGGAAACTTTGAACCCGGCTGCTCACTGCCGGGTATGGAATGACAGTCTGGATCTGCCCAGTGGAGGCCAGCGTTCCCAGCCCCTTCGGGGAGAGGAATCTGACTGTCAATAACCCGGAACGCCTTCCTCGGCATCGTCCGCATCGCTCACGGGTTCCAGATCGTATTTGCGAATCAGCTTTCGCACGGTGGCCCGAGCCAAGCCTAGCCAGCGCCCGGTTGCGAGGCGGTTGCCGCCGAGTTGATCCAACACCTCTCGTAATAACGCAGGTTCGACTTCCGCCAAGAGCGCCGCGTGCAATTCCACCGGTTCCGCGGGGTTTGCCGCGACGATGCGATCGCGCGCCCAATCGCGCACGAGGTGCGATAGCCTTTCCCGCAAAGTTTGCGTACGTCCCAGATCGCTCGGCACTGGCAAATGCTCGGGCCGGATTGGTTCCCCGCGAGCAGAAATAACCGCGTGTTCAAGGGCGTTCTTCAACTCGCGCACGTTGCCAGGCCACATTCGCGATTGCAACGCATCCATACCTTGAGGTGTCATCTCCTGCGGGTGCCCGGGCGTTTCGAACCGCCGGAGGAAATGTTGTGCCAACATGGGAATATCTCCCGTGCGATCCCGCAACGTCGGCAAATGGATCGGATACACGTTCAAACGGAAGAAGAGATCGTGACGGAACCGCCCGGCCATCACTTCGTCATCGAGATTGGAGTTTGTGGCGGAGATGATCCGCACGTTCACCCGTTGCAACTCCGAACCGCCGAC
>JBBQWA010000140.1:0-11354 GCA_038211045.1 Gemmatales bacterium | reverse complement strand
TGGAGGCGATGCCGTTCGATTTACCGATGCTGGATAAGGAGAGGATCGATTGGGAAGCCATCGACACGATACGCGATGGACGGTAGACTGATGAAGGAAACTAAGCATCAGCGGAAGATCGGTGACATCATGGCCAAGCATGCGAAGCCCCACGCCAATGGCAAAACCGAGGCCAAGCGCGAAGCCGCATACTTCATGTCGCTGAGCTTGGAGAACGTTCGTTGCTTTGGGCCGAAGCAGACGCTGGACTTGTCGGATGGGAAGGGTAAGCCTGCCCGCTGGACGATCATCTTGGGATTAAACGGGACGGGAAAGACGACACTTTTGCAGGCGATAGCTGGTTTCGAGATGGTCGAAGATGGAATTGGAAGAGATTGCAAGTTAGGTACCAGCAACGCTTTGATCCCAAGATATTTTGCGTTCTATTTTTCAGACTTGAAGTTTCAGAGGGATCCAGATCTTCCACTAAACCTCGATTGTCAAATCGCATCTTCATACAACTTGCTCCAAGCTCCAACTCGGATATCACATAGCAGTTACAATAGTGTTGGTATAAACGGAACATGCAGCTCAGACTGTTACCAGCAACTTTGGTGTTGTGCATATGGTGCTGGAAGACGAGTTGGTTCGACTTCGTTCGTATTGAACGCTAGCCATGATTCTATCCGCACACTATTCACGGATCAAGCTGAATTGCGCAATCCAGAAGAATGGTTATTGCGATTAGATTATTCTGCAAATCAACAAACGAGCTTTTCAGATGATCAAAAAGTACGCTTGAAAGATGCAATCGAACTTTTGAAAAACATTCTGCCTGATGTCGAAAATATTCGACTCAGTAGCACTAGCGGACCGAACCCGATTCCCCGTGCAGAATTCAAAACCCCCTACGGCTGGGTTCCCCTTCGTTCACTCGGTTACGGCTACCAAACCCTCATCACTTGGGTCGCCGATCTCGCCAACCGCATGGCGGAGCGCTATCCCGATAGTCCGAATCCGCTCGCGGAACCGGCGGTGGTGCTCGTCGACGAGATCGACCTTCACCTGCACCCGCAGTGGCAACGGAAACTTATCGGCTACCTCACCGAACGCTTCCCGAACACTCAGTTCATCGCTACTGCCCATAGCCCCCTCGTGGTGCAAGCGGCTGCCGACGCGAACTTGGCCGTGCTCCGCCGCGAAGGGGATCACGTTGTTATTGACAACGACGTGGATAATATCCGCGGCTGGCGGATCGATCAGATTCTTACGAGCGATCTGTTCGGATTGGAAACGGCGCGGCCGCCGCAAGTCGAGAAATTACTGCTCGAACGAAAGGCGATTCTCACCAAGTCCAAACAAACCCCAGCCGATAAGCGGCGGTTGAAAGAACTCGAAAGCGAAATCGGCGAGTTGCCACTCGGGGAAACAGCCGAGGAGCGAAAAGAACGGCAGAGGCTCCTCGAACTTTTGGAGCGATTGGAGAACGGGAAGCGACCTTCGGCATGATCCGCATCATCAAACCTGAAACGCCTGCGGTCTTGTCGGACAAGGGTGCAACCGCGACCAAAGCGGATTGCGGTCTCTACGATTCGTCGTTGCCTCATCGCGACGGCTCGAAGGCCTTTCGCTTCAAATCGAATTTATATGCTCATGATTCGGTGAAAGGTGCTCTCCTCGCAGCCCAGCATGGAAAGTGCGCGTTCTGCGAATCCCGTTTCACCCATATTGCATTCGGTGATGTCGAGCACTTTCGACCCAAAGGCGGGTTCAAAAACAAAGATACTGACGACCTCGAACAGCCCGGGTATTACTGGCTGGCCTACGAATGGTCGAACCTGTTCGCGTCCTGCCAACTTTGCAACCAGCAGTTCAAGAAGAACCTGTTTCCTCTGAAAATCGCCAAGACCCGTGCCCGTTCGCACAACGACCCCATTGAGAAGGAGATGCCGCTTCTTATCGACCCAGCGCAGAGCGATCCGGAAAGACTCATCGGCTTCCGTGAGGAATTCGCCTATGCCATCGGCAATTGCAAAAAAAGCAAAACAACCATCGAAGCCTTGGGCTTGAACCGCGATGCCCTTGCAGAAGCGAGGCGTGAGAAGTTGGAGAACTTCCGAGCTTGGATGCAAACCCGTTCAATGTTTCGCAGGCTCGTCGATTCGAGCATGGCGCCACCGGACGTAGTTGCCGAGCTCAGCAGGATGGATCTGGCGTATCCTTCCAAAGTTTCAGACACGGCTGAGTATGCGGCTATGATCCGAACCGATGGCCATTAAGTATCTCTTCGGCCTACCCGCCAACCTTCCAAATTCCGCCGAATTGATGGCGTCAATTATCCGTGCCATTGTTCCATCACCCGCATTTGTGCCCCCGATACCGAAACGGGAGAGCAGAATCGAGGGCAGAGTCGTCGACTCGGCCTTCCATTGCCGGGTAAACAGTGTGATGCAACCGGTGGCGAAGAACCCCGGCCAGAACCATGCCAGTGGAGTTTCAGTCGCTGTAAATTGATAATCGGGAACGGTTTGCGGAAATTCGGCAACGGCCACCCCCACCGGAAACGCCCGCGTTATGGCGAAGGGCCGGGCGGTTGTCCAAATTCTCAGGCGGGAATTTGTGCCTGGGGGGGAGGAGGGTGCAAAAGTGAGGGCACAAAACCTCGTTGGAATGACGCCCGCGCGAATTTCCCCGCGCTTTCCGGAACCATTTTGCATCCGATTGCGTCCGAGCGTGGTAGGATGATTGGTACTTTCGCTCTCCGATTGGGTGTCTTCCCATGCGTTCCTTGTTGCTCGCGTTTGCCGTGTCGATTCCGAGTGTCGCGTTCGCTGCCGAGCCGCCCAAGGATACCCCCTCGGCGGTCCAATCGCGCAAGAAGGTCAAGGGGAAGGTCACCGTCGATTTCAAGAATACCATGCTCGACGAGGCCCTGAACGATATTTCCGGGCAGATCGAGGATCAGAAACTCGGGCCGATCAGCAAAGATTACGGCGTCGGCGTCTCCAAAAACTCGCGGATCACTTATTCCGGCAAAGATGTGACCGTCGAAGAAGCCCTCGATGGCATTCTCAAACAACTCGACCTCGGCTACGCCATCATTTCCAAGCCCGGCGACCGCAAGGACGGGTTCTTCGAGTTCACCAAAGGCACTCACCGTGGCTATCCGCCAGGCGTCACGCCGCCCGCCGGTTCCACCCCGATCGCCTCGAAAACTCCCGATCCAAAACCGGAACCCAAACCCGAGCCGAAGCCCGAACCCAAACCCGCCGAACCGACCACGACCATCGACCCGGACGAAGCGAACGCCCAAGCCCGCATGGATACGGCCAAGAAACTCATCGCGGACGACAAAGGCGCGGATGCGGTGAAGTTGCTCAAGTATGTGGCGAAGTACTACCCCACCACGAAAGGGGCCGTCGAAGCCAAGGAACTCCTCGAGAAAATGAAGTAGAATGAGCAAGCCCACCCGCGGCAATGGGTGGGGGTGTCCGACGGGTTCCCCGAAACGTGCTCCACTTGCCCACCGATGAGATCGACGAAACCCGACCGTGGCTGCACCCCGAACACGCTTCCCCCGAAGGAGTCGTGGGCATCGGCGGTCAACTCCGGTCGGATGTGCTCTTGAACGCCTATTCCGATGGCGTCTTCCCGTGGTTCAATGACGATGAGCCGATCATCTGGTGGTCCCCCGACCCCCGCTGCATCATCGATTTCGATCAATTCCACGTTCCCAAGCGCCTCGCCGCGACACTCCGCAAGAACCCGTTCCGCATCACGGTGAACACCGCTTTCCCCGAAGTGATCCGGGCCTGCGGCGAACGGCTCGAAGGAACTTGGCTCACGGACGACATGATCGCGGCGTACGTGGAACTGCACCGCATGGGCCACGCCCACAGCTTGGAATGCTGGGCGGAAGGCGAACTCGCCGGGGGAATCTACGGCGTGGCCGTCGGCGGCTTCTTCGCCGGGGAATCGATGTTCTTCCGCCGCACCGACGCCTCCAAAGTGGCACTGGTGAAACTGGTGGAACACCTCCGCCTCCGCGGCTTCGACCTGTTCGACCTGCAAATTATCAATCACCACACGGCGCAGTTCCACCCGGTGGAAATCCCCCGCCGCGAATACTTGCAACGCCTCGCCGCTGCGGTGGCCAAGCCGGGCGTGAGTTTCGAGTAGGTATCAACCCCGCGGATGGAACTGCTTGTGGATCGCTTTCAGGCGCTCCTTATCGACGTGGGTGTAATGCTGCGTGGTGGCAATCGAAGAGTGCCCGAGCAACTCCTGCACCGTGCGCAGGTCGGCGCCGCCGCTGAGGACGTGCGTGGCGAAACTGTGCCGAAGTGTGTGCGGGCTGACTTTCCCGGCGAGGCCGGCACGTTTGCAATACTTGCGTACGATCTTCCACAGTTGAATCCGCGAGAGCGGCTTGCCACTGCGGGAAAGGAAGGCATTGGGCGAGCCGGGGGTGTTAGCCCTCGGAGGTTTTGAAGACTCCGGTCGCTCACACTCCCGGCTCGCCGTGTGGTTGGGGAGAGGGTTATCCAAATACGCCCGGATCGCGGAGACGGCCGGGCGGCCCAAAGGTACCGCTCGTTTCTTGTTCCCCTTCCCCGTGCATTGCAGGAAGGCCTTATCCAAATAAATGTCCGCGAGTTGGAGATTCACCACTTCGCTGGCCCGGCAACCGGTCGCGTACAGCGTTTCCAATAGCGCCCGATCCCGCAGGAAGAAGCGATCGCCCGGCTTCGGGGAATCCAACAACTTCACAACCGTGCCCGCGTTCATCACGTTGGGGATGCGCTGCCACAGCTTGGGCGAACCGAGGAGATCGACCGTGCCCTTCTCCGCGCGCTCTTCGAGCCGGAGGAAACGGTAAAACATCCGCAGTGCCACCACGTGCCGGGCAACCGAGGGCGGAGCCAACGGGAGATCGACGAGGAAGCCGAGATAGCGGGTGAGATCGTCCCACGTCGGCTTGGTGTAATCTTTCAATTGGATCGTATCGACCCAACCTGCGAAGCGTTCCAAGTCGCGGCGGTACGCTTGCACCGTGTTCTCGGCCATACCGCGTTCGGCTTTCAGGTAGTGCCGGTATGCGAGAATATCGGATTGGAGTTGGGCGTTCAGCATTTCCAATTGTTCGCTCCGGATCGGCGATATGGTAGTCGGGCGTTCGCGCAATAAGGAATTCGTTGAAGGCGTTCGCGTCACACGTGAAACAATCGGCATACTGCGGCACGAGAGGCCATCCGGAGGCTGCGCCAATGTTTTCCGGCATCCCTATATATGCAATCCCCGTCATTCCCGCGCAGGCGGGAATGACGGGGGTTGTGTGCATTTCGGCTCTTGGCCAAAATCCATAGGGGCATCGCATACGGAGCTTGCATTGATCGAAGTTCAACAACTCGGTATTCGGCAAGGGGCGTTCGCACTCGGGGGCGTGAGCTTTCGAGTACCGGCGGGGGCGTATGCCGTACTCACCGGCCGCACCGGCAGCGGCAAGACGACACTGCTGGAACTCCTCGCGGGGTTGCGGTCGCCGATGGAAGGCCGCATTCTCCTGCGCGGACGGGATGCCACCCGTTCGACCCCCGCCGAGCGGCAACTCGGGTACGTTCCCCAAGATGGTGCCCTTTTCCGCACCGCCACGGTACGGGAGAATCTCGGCTTCGCCCTCGGTGTGCGCAACGTTGCCGTTGCCGAGATCGAACGCCGGGTGAAGGAACTCGCCGAGTGGCTGGGCTTGCAACCGCTGTTAGATCGCAAGGCGGTCAGGTTGAGCGGCGGCGAAATCCAACGCGTGGCCCTCGGCCGCGCACTCGCGTTTCACCCGGACATTCTTCTGTTGGACGAACCGTTGAACGCCGTGGATGAAGACGCCCGGGAAGAATTGTTGGAACGTTTGGAATCGCTGAGGAGTTCCCGCGCCGTGACGGTGATCCACGTGACGCATTCGCGGAGCGAGGCGGAACGCTTGGCCGAGGTGGTGCTGGAACTCTCCGGGAAAAGGATCACGCAACGGGAAGGGGGAGCGAGCGCCGCGATCGGCGCCACCGCAGCGTACCCGGTGTGATATGAGGGGAAACGGGTTCCATCGTTCGTTTCAAACATCAAGCCTTCGCCCGTTCGCCGAAGCGTTCTTGCAAAGCCAATCGCCCGGATTCCCCCACGCGATTCTCCTTCACCGAAAGATCCGCCACACCGTTCAAATAGGGCGATTCGCTCAAGGCGATGGCGCCGGGATCGCCGAGGTTGTTGCGCCAAAAATCGAGGTAGGCGAGGTTCGCCGCGTTCGGGCTGTTTGCGAGTGCCGCGACGCCCGCATCTCCTACGGAGTTCTCGCGGAGTACGATTTCGCGGAAGCGCAGTAAGCCCGGCGATTGAGCAATCGCCGTCAGCCCGGCATCGCCGATGCGGTTCATCATCAGGTTCAAACAGGGGCCGTGCATCCGGCCGAACAATGGCGAGCGAGCCAGCGCCGCAATCCCCGCATCGCCGATACCGGTGTTCTGCAATGTGACACTTCGAAGAGTGTTCGCCAATGGCGATTCGCTCAAGGCGATCAAACCCGCATCGCCGATTGGGTGGGCCATGAGGTTCAACGTTTGCAAGTTGCGGAAGTTTCCGCTTTTGCACAAGGTTTGCATCGCGACGGTATCCAATCGGCCCAAGGAAAGCGAGGCCAAGGAGTGGAAGGGCGAATTGGCCGCGATCACAATGGCTTCCTGCAAATGGTTTTGGCAATCGAGGTGCAACCCCGCCAAGCGCGAGGCTTCCCCGCCGGCGAGTTCGCGGAGCAAGCCGGTGCCATCGACGCCGCGAACCGTGAGCGCTTGCAGCGCTAAGAAGTTCGCGCATTGCACGAAGCGGCGCCACGAGGCGGAAGTAATCGGCTCGGCGGACGCGATGATCGGCCGATTGCGGGGATCGTAGCCTTGGATGCGGGCGGAACTCAGGATCGTGGCGTGCAAGCGCCCGGCCGCATGGCGTGCATAGACGCAGCGCTCGAACTCGGAGGTGTCTTCGTAATTCGCCTCGATGCATTCGATCCACGGGGCCACCGAGGAACGCAAGGCATCGAGGGTTTCGGGCCAGCCGTTGAGCGAGGGTACCTTCTGCAGGGTCATCAGTCCGCGGTGGAAGCGTACGGCCCCGTGCCGGCTATCGAGAATCGCCGTGAGTTCCTGTACTTCCGAGGAATATTGCAACCGGCGCCCGGCCGTGGCCGCGATGCGGTACAAGTCGCCGAGCCATTCCTCGGCGTTGGCGAAGAGCAGCGCCTTTTCCAAATCCTTCAACTGCCGCGTTCGGGCGACATCTGCAGTCGGGTGGGAAAGCTCGACTTGGGCGCGCAGGAACGCCGCGCGATCACTTTCCCCGCGTTCTTCCAGCCAATCGGCGAGGATCCAACGCGGGGTATCGTCGGCCGGGGCCGCCCGGCAGGCATTCAACAGGGCCAACATCTCGGAACTTGCGGTCGTCATCGCCCTCGAATCTCCCGAAGCGGAAGTCGCCAGACTTCCGAAACCACCTCGGAACTCCGGCGAGTTCCGCTACAAAACTATCCATTCGCCCCGTACGGGCATTGTACCCGAAATGGGCCAACGGCATGGCGCTCTCGGCCGCACTCTTTTACTTCCTCGCCTCGATTGCCGCAGCCTCGGCGGTCGGCGTCGTCGTTACCCGCAATCTCGTGCGGTCGGCCGTCGGCTTGCTCTTCACGCTCCTCAGCATCGCGGTCCTCTATTTTCTCTTGGGCGCCGAGTTCTTGGGCGCCGTGCAATTGATGGTGTACGTGGGTGGAACGATGGTGCTCGTGATCTTCGGCATCATGATGACGAACACGGGGCCAACGGGCGGCGAACGGGTGAAACGAATCGAGTGGATCCTCGGCATCGGCTTGGCAGCGGGGTTGTTCATCGCCTTGGTGGCGGCTTCCCTGAATTTGGTGAAGCCCGCAGCATCCGCGGAAGCCCTGCCCGGCATTCAACCGATCGGCTTGAGTTTCTTGGGCATCGCCGAGCCGGGGCAACGATCGTACTTACTTCCCTTCGAGATCGTCTCCGTGCATTTGCTCGTGGTACTGGTGGCCGCCGCGTATTTGGCTCGGGGGAAACGGAAAGCGGTGAAGCCATGAACGATCCCGGCCTGACGGGTTACCTCATTCTCGCGGCGTTCCTCTTCGCCTGCGGCATCCTCTGCCTCGCCACGAAACGCAATGCCATCGGGTTGCTCATGGGCGTGGAGCTGATCCTGAACGCGGCGAATCTGAACCTCGTGGCTGCGGCCCGCTACGTGCCCGCGCTGAAGCTGGATGGCCAGATGTTCGCGCTGATGGTGATCGTGCTCGCCGCGGCCGAGGCCGCGGTGGCGCTCGCCATCTTCCTGAACTTCTACAACAACCGCGGCACCGTAGACGTGGACGACGCGAAGGATTTGAAAGGGTGAACTTTAACCTCGATCTTGCGACCCACCCCGGCCGCGTATTCGCGCTGGCCGCGCTGTTGCCGTTGCTGCCGGTGCTCGTTCTCGCCATCACTCAGATAATGCGCCTGCGTTGGGGCCGCCTGCCGGGGTATCTCGCCATCGCTGCGATGCTAGGGGCGATGGCTTGTTCGCTGTGGGGTTCGTGGCAATACTTCCACGAAGTTCCGAATGATTCCCGCTGGGCCGAAAGCACCGATTGGATCCGCATCGGTTCCGCGAAGCCAGATACGCCAGCGGCTGCATTGGAAATCGGCTACCGCATCGACGCGCTGACCGCATTGTTATTCAGCATGGTCACCGTCGTCGGCACGCTGATCTTCGTGTATGCGATGGGGTATCTGTCGAAGCCGGAAGCTTCAGCGACGGGACAACTCCACACCGTCGCTGACACTTCCGGCTCCGAAAAATACTCCCGCTTCTACCTTTACCTCAGCCTGTTCGCCGCGAGCATGTTGAACTTGCTGATCGCGGACAACCTCTTCCAAGTGTTCGCCTGCTGGGAACTCGTCGGCGTTTGCTCATACTTCCTCATCGGTTTCCACACCGAACGCCCCGCTGCCGGCACCGCCGCGAACAAAGCCTTCATCATGAACCGCATCGGCGACGCGGGCTTGCTCATCGCGATGTGCATCGCTTTCACGCAGTTCGGCAGCTTCAACATCCAAGATTTGATCGCAGCGTTCTCCAGCGGCTTGCCCGCGGGCATGAGCCAGGAAATGTGGATCCTCATGGGCCTCGGCCTCTTCCTCGGCTGCGCTGGGAAGAGCGCCCAGATCCCGCTGCAAACGTGGCTACCGGACGCGATGGAAGGGCCGACGCCTGTCTCCGCGCTCATCCACGCAGCCACGATGGTAGCCGCCGGGGTGTACCTCGTGGGGCGGTGCTATCCGCTCTTCGCCCCCGAGGTGCTGCTGGTGATCGCCTACACCGGAATGCTCACCGCCTTCGTGAGTGCGACCATCGCCCTCGTTCAAACCGATATCAAGCGGGTGCTGGCGTATTCCACATGCAGCCAGCTCGGTTTCATGATGGTGGCCCTCGGCGTCGGCGGTTGGGTCGCGGGGTTGCTGCACTTGCTCACGCATGCCTTCTTCAAGGCTTTGTTATTCCTTTGTGCCGGGAGCGTCATCCACGGTTGCCATCACGAACAAGACCTCCGCAAGATGGGTGGCCTCCGGAAAGCGATGCCGATCACTGCGTTCACCATGCTCATCGGCGTGCTGGCGATCGCGGGCACGCCGTTGTTCAGCGGCTGGTACTCGAAGGATCGCATCCTTTCCGCAGCCCTCGGCTACGGCTTGGCGAATCCGATGCACATGCTGTTGTTCCTCGGGCCGTTGGTCGTTGCGGGAATGACCGCCTTCTACATGCTGCGTTTGTGGTTCTTGGCGTTCTCTGGCACGCCGCGGGATCCGCACTTGAACCCGCACGAATCGCCGATGGTGATGACGATTCCACTGATCATTCTCGCAATCTTCAGCATCTGCGTGGCGTGGGGCTGGCCATTGTGGAATGCCGAGGCGAGCAAACTGGGCCACCTGCTTGAACTCGCACAACCGCCGTTGAACTCTCCGAAGGAGCTGCGCGAGCGCCTCCTCGCCGAGGAATACCACCTCATGGCTGGAGGCTTGGCCTTGGCCGCGGCAGTCATCGGTGCGCTTGTCGCATGGAGCAAATACGGTCGCCGTGCCCCTTCGTCGAAACAACTCGCTGAGCCGAAGGGCGTGTTCGCGGAGAAATGGTACTTTGATCGTTTGTACGATGCGACCTTCCGCCGCGGTACGGTGAAGGCCGCGTATGCCGCCGCGAACTTGGATAAATCGGAAACTCGCCGTTCGCTCGATGGTACGCTGAACGGGTTGGCCACCGGCTCCGCCTGGATCGGCAGCCGTTTGCGGAAGTTGCAAACGGGGAACGTACGCCAGTATGTATTCGCCTTGGCATTGACCGTATTGGGCCTATTGGGGATGCTCACTTGGTTGACGAGATAAGAATTTCCGAGCCGGAAGCGTAAGCGACGATAGCCTGTTGTATTTCCAAGCCGGAAGCGTGAGCGACGATAGCCTGTTGTATTTCCGAGCCGGAAGCGTAAGCGACGATTCAAATCGAAACAATTGTCGCTGACGCTTCCTGCTCGGAAAAAGATTTGGAGTTTCGCATGAACGGAAATCCGCTCGCGTACTTCATCACGTTCAGCACATACGGTACATGGTTGCATGGCCAAGCGAAAGGTTCAGTCGATCGCACGCACAACGTACCCGGTACACCTTTCGTGGTAGGCAACACGGAGGAGCTTAAAAACAAGAGATTGAAAATGAATCAACCCGAATACGTTTTGGATCAGCCGCGACGCGAAGTGGTTTGCAGTACCATCCTCGAAGTCGGCCGGCATCGGGGTTGGAAGATTTGGGCGATCCATGTGCGTTCCAACCACGTTCATATTGTGGTGGCCGCGGATGCAAAGCCCGAGAAAGTGTCCGCAGATTTCAAGGCATGGTCGAGCCGGCGTCTCCGCGAAGCATTCGACGAAGATCCGAAACGCGACCGTTGGACGCAACACGGCAGCATGTTGTACCTTTGGAAAGAGGACGACGTGCACTCCAAAATCCACTACACACTCTTCGAACAAGGCGCACCGATGAGTTCTTTCGACGGCCGCATAATTCTTTCCGAGCCGGAAGCGTAAGCGACGATGGTATTGTTTCGAATCGTCGCTTACGCTTCCGGCTCCGAAAAACAAGACATCGTCGCTTACGCTTCCGGCTCCGAAGGACAAGACAAGACATCGTCGCTGACGCTTCTGGCTCAGAAAAACAAGGATAACTTATGTTCGAATTGTTGTTCAATCCCGCCGAGCGCGAACTCGATCTCATCCAGCTTTCGCT
>JBBQWA010000139.1:0-11423 GCA_038211045.1 Gemmatales bacterium | reverse complement strand
GATGGCCTTCAACATCTTGGTGAGGGTTTCACCCACGGCTCCGGTGAAAGGTTCCTGGGCCTTCACGTCGTCGGCGCGCGGGGCGTCGCCGAGAACGAACAGTTTCGCGCCGACCGGGCCGGAGCCGGGTACGGTTCCGATTCGGGTGCTGGCGATGCCGGTGCAGCGGGTGCAGGCGTCGTATTCCGGGGCCAAAGTTTGCAGCGGCGTACGTTCCGCAGTCGGGCTGGGTTGCGAATCTGTCGATGCGGAAACGAACATATCCGCGGGCGGGGCCTTGGCTACGCGCACGAATTCGACCCCGGATGCGGCCAACCCGGCGAGGTATCTCTGCAACTGGCGTTCGAGCGATGAATCCATGGCGCTGATACCACGATTTGAAAACAACACCCCCACCCGCTTCGCTCCGCGAAGCGACCTCCCCCTGGCAGGGAGAGGTTTTTGTGGGATTGGGTGTATGTGTCTCTACAAATCCATCACACTTCTCACCTCCCCCTGCAAGGGGGAGGTCGTCGATTGCCGCGGAGCGGCAACGGCGGGTGGGGGTGATTCAATCACTCATCCCGCGATCAATAAACTATAGGAATGAACCCCAGCATCTGCCCGAACTGCCGCGAATCTTTGGATGTGCCCGCGGAACTCCGTGGCCGGGATGTCCGCTGCGCCGGTTGTGGCACCGTGTTCACCGCGGGTGCTTCGGGTTTCGCACCCACCGTTCTTCCCACCCGAATGCCACGTTCGCAGCAACCTGTGGAATCTGAGTCGGTGCAGCCGAAGAGCAATCGTACCGTATGGGTACTCCTCTTCTTCACCGGCCTGATCGCCGGGGGAATGACGGCCGCGTGTGCCGGGTTCTTCACGTGGTCCACGAACCCGAAGATGTCGCCGGTCAGCGCGGAAGATGGCCGGTTCAAGTTGGATATGCCCGGCGATGCGAAGTCGATCACACTCGATGGCGCAGGCGACATCGCCGTCGTGAAAGGGTTCGAATCGTCGCGGGCCATGAGCCACGACCGCTACTACATCAAATATTACGACCTGCCCGCAAACGCCGATTTGAAAGACTCGGAAGCGATTCTGTACGGAGAAATCCAGCGGGAAATAACCGGGATGAAACCCGACCCCAAAGACCCGCCCAAGCCCGACCCGGATCCCCGAGTCAAGCATCGCATCACAACGCACGACGGCTACCCGGCGCACGATTACTGGCGGGAGGTGGATCCGCTGACAATGCAAGACGCGACCATCCTCCGCGCGATCTTGGTGGGGCGTCGCGTCTATCTGCTCGGCGCCAAGGGCCCGGGCATGCAGCCGCAGATGTGGTGGGTGATGCGCTTCTTCAAATCGTTCGAGGTTGCGGAAGGCCCCGCACCGGAAGAGAAGAAGGAACCGTGATCGCCGCGAATTAATCCGCGGAAATCGGAGCGTTGTTCGCAGGGCGGCCGTTGCCTAAGATACATATTCAATCCCCGGATCGAATCACGCCAGAGTGGGTTTCAAATTCTTGTAGCGGAAGTCTGGCGACTTCCGCTACAAGAATTTGAAATCCGCTCCAAACGAGGCCAAACTCTGATGGGCAAACCGCTCGAACGCAACGCGTCGGATACCAACGGCCAAACGTGGTCTCTCCAAGACGCCCACGAAACTTACGGCATCCGCAACTGGGGCAAGGGCTACTTCGATATCAACGAAAAGGGGCACGTCGTCGTCACGGCCAGCAAATCGCCCGACCAATCCTTGGACATTAAAGAACTGGTCGAACAGCTCCAACACCGCGGCATTCAACTGCCGATCCTCCTCCGCTTCACCGATATCCTCAAACACCGAATCGGCGAAATCGCGGACGCCTTCGCCAAATCCATCGAAGAGTACAACTACCAAAATAGTTACGCCTGCGTGTACCCCATCAAGGTGAACCAACAACGGCAGGTGGTCGAAGAAGTCCTGACGTTCGGCAAACAGTACGGCTTCGGCCTCGAAGCCGGGAGCAAACCCGAACTCTTCGCCGTGCTCGCCGTGACCGACGGCTCGGATGTGCCCATCATTTGCAACGGCTTCAAAGACGAAGAATACATCAAGATGGTGGTGCTCGCCCGCAAGATCGGCAAGAACATCATCCCGGTGGTCGAAAAGTTCAGCGAGCTGGAACTGATCGTGAAGCACGCGGAGGCCGTGGGCGTGCGCCAACCCATCGGCGTACGCGTGAAACTCGCCACCCGCGGCGCCGGCCGATGGCGCGGCAGCGCCGGCTACCGCAGCAAGTTCGGCCTCACGCTCACCGAAGTGATGGACGCCCTCGAATTCCTCAAGGCCCGCGGCCTCGAAGACACCTTGCAGATGACCCACTTCCACATGGGAAGCCAGATCACCAACATCCGCAAGGTGAAGGAAGCCCTCAACGAAGCGGCCCGCATCTACGCGGAACTCAAACGCTTGGGCGCCGGTTTGACTACCATCGACGTCGGCGGCGGCTTGGGTGTGGACTATGACGGCTCGCAAACCGATTTCGAATCGAGCATGAACTACTCGTTGCAAGAATACGCGAACGACGTGGTCTTTCGCATCAAGACGGTGTGCGACGAAGCCGGGGTGCCCCACCCGAAGATCGTGAGCGAAAGCGGCCGCGCCCTTGTGGCGTACCATTCGATGCTGGTGTTCGATGTGCTCGGAACCTCGAATTTCGACAATTGCGATCCGCCCACGAGCGTGGCCGAAGAGGCGCCGCAGCCGCTCCGCGATCTCTTCGCGATCCATCGCGATCTGACGAAGAAGAACATGACGGAAAGCTACCACGATGCGGTGCAAGAAATCGAGGAATGCCTCGGCCTGTTCAACCTCGGTTACATGCCCATCGAGGAACGGGCCATCGCCGAGCGGTTGTTCTGGGCCATCGGCCGCAAGTTGCAGAAAATGGTGAAGGAACTCGATTACGTTCCCGAGGAGTTGCAACCGCTCGAAAGCCTGATGAGCGACACCTACTTCTGCAATTTCAGCTTGTTCCAGAGCATGCCGGATTCTTGGGCGATCAAACAACTGTTCCCAGTGATGCCGTTGCACCGGTTGAACGAATGCCCGACCCGCCGGGCGGTACTCGGCGACATCACCTGCGATTCGGACGGCAAGATCGATCAGTTCATCGACCTGCGCGACGTTCGCAACACGCTGGAGTTGCACCCGTACCGGGAAGGCGAACCCTATTACATCGGCGCGTTCCTCATCGGGGCGTACCAGGAAATCCTCGGCGATATGCACAACCTGTTCGGCGATACCAACGCGGTTCATGTTCACCTAGAACCGGATGGCACGCCCAACGTCGATACCGTCATCAAAGGGGACACCGTGACGGAAGTGTTGCACTATGTGCAGTACAACGCGGAGAAGTTGACCGACCGCGTGCGTAAGGATGTGGAACGGGCCGTGCGCTCGGGCAAGCTCACGCTGCAGGAAAGCCGTGAGTTCCTGGCCTTCTACGAGAACGGCCTCGCGGGGTACACCTATCTCGAAGAGCCGTAGGGTAGGCACTGCCCACCGAACAACAAAATTGGTGGGCAGTGACCACCCTACACCCCCATGAAGATTCGCACCGCGGCGAGTTGGTTACCGCTGAAATCGTAGCCCGTCGCTCGCATTGGCGGTGAGGGTGACTGATCCAGCGATGGTGCTCTCTCCGCTGCGGATCGCCCCGAGGATGGGGTTGGGTTCGAGCTTTCGAGCCAACCGTGGTTGGCGTGGCCGCGTTCGCGGCTCAGTCGAACGGTGAACATGATCGGGTTTCCGAAACATTCCGCTGAGGTGAGGTGCGGAACGGGAATTGATACCCAAGAATGACGGGGAGCTTACACGCGGCGATGCGGGGTGAACTCGGCGCTACCCGAATCTGCCGTGGGGCATAGAACTTCCGAACGACTCGCTTCCCTCCCGCCTGCCCATGGATTTCGCATGTCCACCGAACTCGCACCCCGCAAAGGTTGGGCCAGCCTCAAGGATCTCACCGGTTACCAGTGGTTCGTGTTCATCGTGTGCTGCCTGGCGTGGGATTTGGATTGCATGGATCAGCAGTTGTTCGTGTTGGCCCGCCGTCCGGCCATGACTGAATTGGTAGCGAAGGTGAACCCGGACGATGCGAGGCTTCCCGCGTTCCGGGCGGAACTCGAAGAGTCGGCCAAGGCCAAGAGCAAGCCGATGCCAGCGGAGCCGCAGGTACTCGCCGGGTTGCAGAACGCCGACATCGCCGATGCCGCGACGAAAGCGACATCCTTCTTTATGGTCGGTTGGGCCGTGGGGGGCATCTTCTTCGGCATCGCTGGGGATCGCATCGGCCGGGTGAAAACGCTCACTCTCACGATCGTCCTGTACTCGCTGTTCACCGGTCTCAACTCGCTTTCGAGTTCCACCCTCGATTTTTACATGTACCGGTTCCTCACCGGCTTGGGGGTGGGCGGAACCTTCGCGGCGGCCGTCACGCTGTTGGCCGATACTATGCCCGATCTCGCGCGACCGTACGCTCTCGGTTTGTTTCAAGCCTCCAGCGTGTTGGGGAACATCACGGCGGCGTTAGTTTCGATGAAACTCGGTGATATGCAAGAAGCGGGGGCGTTCGTAGACCAAACAATACTCGGTTTCAAAATGGTGCCCTGGCGTTTGATGTTCATCCTCGGTGTGGTTCCCGGCGTTCTGGTGGTCGTTATTCAATTGAAGCTTCATGAACCGGAGAAATGGCTCGCGGCGAAACGGGCCGGCGGCTTGAAGAAAGCCGGTTCATATTCCGAACTCCTCGGCGATCCGGTCTGGCGGAAACGGGCCATCTTCGGCCTGATCCTCGCACTCTCCGGGGTGATCGGCTTGTGGGGGATCGGTTTCTTCTCCCCGGATTTACAGCAGTTCGCCGCCGAGCCGCGTTACAAACAAGAAGCGGTCGATAAGGGGTTGGCGACGCCGGAGGAATTGAAAGCCAACGCGCTTCCGCCCGATGCGGTGAAGTATGTGAACGGCCAAAAAGCGTACTGGGCGGGGATCACCTCGCTCTTGCAGAACTCCGGTTCGTTCCTAGGTATCTTCGCTTTCAGTATTATCACCGCATACATCGGCCGTCGGCTCACGTTCGCCTTATTCTTCGTTATGGCGGGCATCAGCACGGCGGGCGTGTTCCTCTTTCTGAATTCGTGGTCCGACATTTTCTGGATGGTGCCGATCATGGGCTTCTTCCAGTTGGCGATCTTCGGCGGTTACGCAATCTACCTGCCGGAGTTGTTCCCGACGCGACTGCGCAGCACGGGCACCAGCTTCTGCTACAACGTAGGTCGGTTGTTCGCGGCGAGCGGGCCGTTCGCCTTGGGATTGCTCACCAGCCACGTCTATTCCGGTTTGGAAGACCCCCTACCCTTGCGGTACGCCGGAGTGACGATGTGCAGCATTTTCTTGGTCGGCTTGATGGCGTTGCCGTTCCTGCCGGAAACCAAGGGCAAACCGCTGCCGGAATAAATCACCCTACGGACACTGTCCGTCGGCTTTCTTGGAGTTGATAGATGCCGCTGCCCACCGTTCCCGAATGGCTCTCGAAGCGCGATGGTGCGCTCGCGCCCGGGCTCCGCGATTTCATCGCCATCGTCACAATTTCCGGACGGCCGGAGTACCGATTGGAAAGCCGACCGGCCTCCGGCAAGTTCACCTGCCCCGTGACCTACACCGTCAACGGTAAGCCGATCGACGATGCCAAGGAAACCTACGCCTCGGCAGACGCCGCAATCGCCGGGGGCTTGGATCGCTTGCGAACCAAGCTGGGTTGGTGATCCATTCCGAACCCACCCATTGCAATGGGTGGGCTTTCGAGGGTATCTTGAGAATTGATTCGCTCCCGCCCGATTCCCATCCGTAGAGGCTTCCCCATGTTCCGCCCGATGCTCGCGGTATTCGCCATCGCTTCGCCCGCCTTCGCCGAGAACTGGCCGCAGTGGCGCGGCCCGCGCAACGACGGCACTTCCACCGAGAAGAATCTCCCTTCCGATTGGAGCGACACTAAGAACGTCGTGTGGAAGGCGAAAATGCCCGGTCCTGGGGCCGCGACCCCTTGCATTTGGGAAGACAAGATCTTCCTCACGGCTGTGGAAAAAGACAAGCTCGTGGTCTTTTGCATTGGCACGGATGGCAAGGAGAAGTGGAAGCAGGAGATCGGCACCGGCAACAAGAGCGCCCGCAACGACGAAGGCAACTCGGCCTCCGCCAGTTGCAGCACCGACGGCAAACTCGTGTTCGCCTTCATGGGGGAGGGAACCCTCGCCGCCTTCACCCTCGACGGCGAGAAGAAGTGGAGCATCGATACGCAAAAACAGTACGGCGAATACAAGATTCAGTTCGGAGCCCACTGGACGCCCGTGCTCTTCAAGGATTACCTCTATTTCACACTCATGCACCGCGGCACCCAAGATTTGCTGAAGATCGAAGCCGCGACCGGCAAGGTGGTGTGGAAGGTCAAACGGGCTTCGGACGCCCCCGCCGGGGTCGAATCGCCGGACGTGTACACGTCGCCGTTCATTTGGGAGAAAGCCGATAACGCTTTGTTGATTGTTCACGGGAACGATTACTGCACCGCCCACAAGCTCGAAGATGGCAGCGAAGTTTGGCGCGTGATCGGGTTGAACCCTAAATCGAATTACAACCGCGCCTGGCGGGCCGTGGCCAGCCCACTCGTTACGCCCGATTTGATCGTGGTGCCATCGTGCAAGAACGGCGTCACCGTCGGCATCGATCCGAGCAAGGCGAAGGGTGAAATCGGCCCTGGCAACCCCGCGGAACTCTGGCGGCACTTGAAGAATACGCCCGATGTACCTTCGCCGCTCTTGGCCGAGGGCGTGTTGTACATCTTCAAAGAAACCCAGAATCTGATGGCGTACAAACCGAAGTCGGGCGAATCGATTTACACCGAAAAGATTACGAATGCCCGCCAAAGGGCCAACCCCGTGTACGGCGATGGCAAACTCTACCTCGTGGGCCGCGAAGGGGACATGGCCGTGATTAAAGCCGGCCCCGCGTTCGAGTTGATCTCGAAGACGAAACTGCCGGACGTTTTCACCGCATCCCCGGCCATCAGCAATGGCCGCATCTACCTGCGCGGCTTCGATTACCTGTGGTGCATCGGGACGAAGTGAGGATTTGGCGAGCCGGAATCGTGAGCGACCGGAGTTCTTCTACCGGAGAAGACTCGTGACGATGAATCCACCACTGCCAGCAATGCTTCCCGCACCGACCGGTCTACAGAGTGCGGAAGGATTATCTGAGCAGTGCAACGGTGGGAACATCCCGGTGGCCGACATCCTGCCTTGAAGCGGAACGGCAAACCGAGCGGCGGGCGTCAGCCCGCTGAGGAGAACACCTCAGCGGACTGACGCCCGCCGCTCGGGATAACCCCGCCCCTACTCCCCTTTGTCGGCGCTGCGGCCACGCTTCTTCGGAGCGGGCGATGGCGTTTCCAACTCTTCCGGCGCTTCGCCATCCTGATTCTCCGGAATCGGAATCCCGGCGATCTTCGCCCGGTTGGCTTCCATAATCTCGGCCGCAAGCGCATCGCGGATCGCGGTGTTCTCGCGCAGGAACTTCGCGGCGTTATCGGCGCCTTGGCCGAGCCGTTGTTCCTTGTAGCTGTAAAACGCGCCGGCCTTTTGCACGAGTTCGTACACGTCCACGGCTTGCTTGAGCAAATCGGCTTCCATGTCGATGCCGCGATCGTACATGATGAAGAACTCGGCGGTGCGGAACGGCGGGGCGATCTTGTTCTTCACCACTTTCACCTTGATTTCCTTGCCCATATTGTTGCCGTTGTCGTCTTTGATGGCGTTCGTGGTGGACTTCACTTCGAGGCGGACGCTGGCGTAGAACTTGAGGGCCAAGCCGCCCGAGGTGGTTTCCGGGTTGCCGTACATCACTCCGATCTTCTGGCGAATTTGATTGATGAAGATGATGCAGGTGCGGGTTTTGGAAATGCTGGGGTTGAGCACGCGGAGGGCTTGGCTCATGAGCCGGGCTTGCATGCCCATACTGGCGTCGCCGATATCGTTGTTGAGTTCGTTCTTGGGTACGAGTGCGGCCACGGAGTCGATCACGATCAGATCGACCGCGTTCGATTTCACCAGCATCTCGGCGATCCGCAAGCCTTCTTCGCCGTAACTCGGCTGGCTCACGAGCAGGCTTTCGAGGTCGACACCGATGCGCTTGGCCCACGTGGGATCGAGGGCGTGCTCGGCATCAATGAATGCGACGACTCCGCCGGCTTTCTGCACGTTGGCGGCGGCGTGGAGGGCGATGGTGGTTTTCCCGGAACTTTCCGACCCGTAGATTTCGACGATGCGGCCGCGGGGGATGCCCTTGCCGCCGAGGGCGACATCGAGGCTGAGCGCCCCCGTGGAGATGCCTTCGATTTCTTGGCTCGCCACATCGCCGAGGGACATGATGGCCCCTTCGCCGAATTCCTTTTGGATTTGTGCGAGCGCCGATTTCAACTCGCGGGATTCTTTCATGGCCATGGTTCGCATTCCTGCAGGGGGTGAGTTTGGGCCTAAGGTAGTTTAGGCGTGCGAACCCCGTTCGGCGGGGGCGAACGTGGAAATTTGTCCACTTTCTTCGCCTCGGGGGTGAAGGAACCTTACCGATCGAAATTGCTCAAGAAAAGGTCGGTAGGGGAATAATCGAAACTGGCGGATGATGCATCGCAACCCCCACGAGACCCGACATCCAGCCGTTCACCAGAATTCCGTAATTCACCCGGCGAATTTCCGCGCAATTTGCGTTCGCGCTGGAGTACGATGGTGCGGAGTGAATGCCCGCCCCGCCGCGAACGTCTAACCTTTCGACCACCAACGGATTGGCCCATGGCCGCGACTCTCCCCGATTGCGATAGCCTGTTCCGCGCCCACCGGGATGTGGCTTACCGCGTCGCTTACCGCCTCCTCGGCAACGAAAGCGATGCCCTCGATGCCGTGCAAGATGGCTTCGTGAACGTGCTCACCCACATGGGCCGCTTCCGCGCCCAGAGCAGTTTCCGAACTTGGCTGCTCCGCATCGTGAGCAATGCGGCGATCGATATCGGACGGGGCAGAAAGCGGCGGGACAACCGATACCGCGGTTCCCAAACCGACGATCTACTGCCGGTGCCGGATTCGTGCGAACCGGTCGATTTCGGATTGGAACGGGCCGACCTGCGGAAGCAACTGAACCTCGCCCTCGCGGAACTGCCCGAGGCCCAACGGCAAACGTTCGTGCTCCACGTGGATGGCGAACTCAGCTACCGCGAGGTGGCCGAAGTGTTGGGGATTTCCATCGGCACCGTGATGAGCCGATTGTTCTACGCCCGTTTGAAACTCCGCGAGGCCCTGCTGACCCAAGGCGTAACCCTATGACCCCCCCCGACTGGAACCGCTTGTTGTTGGCCTACGCCGATGGCGAACTCGGCCGGTTGGAGCACGCGCACGTCGAGCGGTACTTGGAACAGAACCCGCAGGCTTGGGATTTGCTCGCCGAGTTGGAAGAAACCGGCCCGGGCAATTTTGACCTTTGGGACAATGTCGAACCCCCGGAACCGAGCGACGACGATTGGAATCGGAGGAGCCACGCGATTTCCACCCTCGTACCGGCACCGAAACGTTACGGTTGGAAGGTCATCGCCATCTCGCTCGCGGCTTGCGTGATGGCGGCCGTGGCGATTGTGCAGTTCGAGCCGAATGCACCGGCCGTGGCTCAGAAATCTCCGCAATCGCAACCCCTTACGAACCCCGATCCGCTCGCGGAGTATGCAGTGTTACCCGTGGCCACGGCGGGCGAGGCGATGGTTTCCGCCGTGCGCGGCAACGGGGAATCGGGATTGGTGTCCGTCCGATCACCATTGAGCGAAGTGCTCGCCTTGGCGACGCCGGACGATATCGAAATCGAGAACCCCGGCAGCGGCGAAGTTACCGATGGCGATTCCGCCATGATGGTGTGGCCGAAGAAGTAAAGCGTCGGAGATATGCGTTCGTTCCTTCACATCATCGTACTCGGCTGCAATCTCTATTGGGCGCCCGCCCCGGCACGTTCTGCCGAGCCTTGCAAGCAAACTCCCACCCGCATCACGGTGGTGATCGTACTCGCATCCTCGACCCACAAAGAAGTGAACGGGAAGCTCACCGCCCTCGCTACCGAGGTGCGGAAAGTCCATGAGGATCTCACCGGGTTCAAGTTGGAGAGCGTGCTTCAAAAATCGCTGGCCCCCGGCGAAACCCATTCGTTCGAGTTGCTCGATAAGCAAATCCTCAAGGTGAAGATCGATAAGCCCAAAGATAAAGATGGCCGTATCGGTTTGACCGTGACGCCTCCCGGCTTGGATGAAGTGAGCTACACCTGTGTTTGCGATAAATTCTTCCCGCTGGTGACGCCGCACAAAACCAAGGCCGGCGAACAACTGATCGTGGCCATTCTCGCCAAGCCCTGCACCGGCCAAGGGCCGTGATTCCGCAGTTCGCCCCTCGCTTCGCACCCCGTCACCCGCGACAATAGCGGAAGCAACCCCGCATCCCCCGCCACGGCCGGAGCACTCCTATGCAACTCGGTTTCGTCAGTGCCATTCTGCCCGAGCTTTCCCTCGAAGAAGTCTTCGCATTCGCGGCGGATGAAGGCTTCGATTGCGTCGAGCTGATGTGTTGGCCCGCGGGCAAGGCGGATCGCCGCTACGCCGGGATCACCCACTTGGATTGCGCCGACTTCACCGCGAAGCACGCCGAGCGGGTGAACGAACTCGTGCGCATCCACCGCGTGCAAATCTCGGGGTTGGGCTACTACCCGAACGCGCTCGATCCCAACCCGGAGCACCGGGCGATGGTCGTTGAACACTTGAAGAAGATCATTAAGGCCGCACCGATGATCGGCGTGAACGTGGTGAACACCTTCATCGGCCGCGATCCCGCGCAATCGATCGAAGCCAACCTGCAGGTGATGCGCACGATCTGGGATCCCATCGTGGCGCTGGCCAAGGCCCAAGGGGTGATACTGGGAATCGAACATTGCCCGATGCTCTTCAGCGACGATGAATGGCCCGGCGGCAAGAACCTCGCCTACTGCCCAGATGTCTGGCGGAAGCTCTTCGCCGCCTACCCGGATGGCACCGTCGGCTTGAACTTCGATCCGTCGCACTTGGTCACGCTTTTTATCGATTGCCCGCGGGCGCTCCGCGAGTTCGGCAAGCACATCGTTCACGTGCACGCGAAAGACGAACGCATCGATTGGGAACGGCTCTACGAAGTTGGCGCGATGGGCCTCGGTTGGTACCAACCGAAGTTGCCCGGATTGGGCGATGTGAATTGGGGAGACTTCTTCGCCGCCCTCTCCGATACCGGGTACAAAGGCCCCGTGTGCATCGAAGTGGAAGACCGCGCCTACGAACGGGATTTGAACGACCGCAA
>JBBQWA010000138.1:0-11424 GCA_038211045.1 Gemmatales bacterium | reverse complement strand
CGAACCTTTGCGAACATCCCTCTGCACCGCGGCACGATGCCGCGAAGATTCGCACCACCACGGATGGACCCCGCTCATGGCCGAGCACTTCGCCGATCTGTTCGCACGCATCCGCACCAAACAAGCCACCGTCGGCATCATCGGCCTCGGCTACGTCGGGCTGCCGCTGGCCCGCGCCATGAGCCGGGCCGGGTACAAGGTGCTGGGGTTCGACGTCGATTTGAACAAGGTCGAGAAGTTGAACGCGGGCAAGTCGTACATCAAGCAAATTCCCGATTCCACCATCGAGGAATTGCAGGCCCGCGGCTTCAGCGCCACCGACCGCTTCGACCGCCTCGGCGAAGCCGATTGCGTGCTCATCTGCGTGCCGACGCCGCTGACCGACGCCCGCGAACCCGATCTTTCGTACGTGGTGAACAGCGCCCACGCCATCGCTGGGCAACTGCGGCCGGGCCAACTCATCGTGCTGGAAAGCACGACGTACCCGAGCACCACCCGCGGCGATGTGCTGCCCGTGCTCGAACGCACCGGCCTGAAGGCGGGCACCGATTTCTTCTTGGCGTTCAGCCCCGAACGCGAAGACCCCGGCAACGCCACGCACTCGGTCAGCCATATTCCCAAGGTGGTCGGCGGCCTCGACGAGCCGAGCGGCGACTTGGCCTGTGCGCTTTACGAAGCCATCGTGCCGCAGGTGGTGAAGGTGAGTTCGCCCGAGATCGCGGAAGCCTGCAAGATCCTGGAGAACACCTACCGGGCGGTGAACATCGCGCTCGTGAACGAGTTGAAGGTGCTCTACGACCGCATGGGCATCGACGTGTGGGAAGTGATCGACGCCGCCAAGACGAAGCCCTTCGGCTTCCAGGCCTTCTACCCCGGCCCCGGCCTCGGCGGCCACTGCATTCCCATCGACCCTTTCTACCTCACATGGGTGGCCCGACGCCACGGCCTCAGCACGCGTTTCATCGAACTCGCCGGCGAGGTGAACCGCGATATGCCCATGTATGTCGTGAACCGCATCGGCGATTCGCTCAACGACGCCGGCCGCCCGGTGAAGGGGAGCAAGGTCGCGATCCTCGGCATGGCCTACAAGAAGGACGTGGACGATCCCCGTGAAAGCCCCGGCTTCGAGCTGATGGAACTGCTGATGAAGAAGGGGGCGGTGGTGAGCTACAACGATCCGCACATCCCCCGGTTGCCCGCCATGCGACACTACCCCGGCCTAGCGATGGACAGCAGCGAACTCACCGCCGAGTACCTCGCCGCCCAAGATTGCGTACTGATCGCCACCGATCACACCGCCTACGACTACGGCTTCATTGTGAAGCATTCCAAGCTGGTGGTGGATACCCGCAACGCGACGAAGAAGGTCCGCGGGCCGAACGTGGTCACGGCGTGACGGGCACCGTGTAAAATGGGAACATCCCAAGAGGAATCCCATGCTGGCTAACGAACCGCACCGCCCCTTGGAAGAACTCACCCGCTTGGGCGACGAGATCTTCCGAACCCGTATCCAACCGACGCTCGGGCCGGAACACGACGGCAAGTACGTTGTCATTGATGTGGATACCGGCTTCTCTTCGGCGTTGTCGCGACCATCACCGCGTTGAGGCCGCCGGACGTGCGGCCCGTGATCGGGTTCCGCACCTACGATGACAAATAGATTTCCGGGAAGAGTAGCGCCCCCCAGAAGCACTTCGGAATCTTTGATTCCGCGAATCGCAGCGGGGTTCCATTGCAATGCGGAACCGGCACCTCGCAGTAACTCACGGTAATGCATATCCCATTTGTGCGAAGCAATCTTCCCAAACGCTTATAACGCGATTGCCGTGTTTAACGGCAACTCCGGGAATGCGTTGTAGCGGGAGGTGTTCCGTGCGCGAAGCGTCCACTGTCCGCTTGTGCAATCGGCGTCTTGGCCGGAAAATTGGGTTTGGCAACAATCTTGCAAAAGAAGTATTGCGCCGATAACCAAAATCACGCATCTTGTGTATTCTTCCCAGAAGGGAAGGGAGTTCCGGGCATGGATTGCCCGTGTCGGCACCGATGCCGGAAAAAGGGCCATGCCATGAGAAGGGTCGTCGTTACGGGAATCGGAGTGGTCGCACCCAACGGCGTGGGAAAACAGCCGTTTTGGGATGCTTGCCTCCAGGGCAAGAGCGGCATCGGCCCGATCAAATCGTTCGACGCCTCGAATCACCCCGTGCGCGTGGCCGGGGAAGTCCGTGATTTCGATTGCGCTTCGTATGTGCCCGCCGATAGCCGCAAACAACTGAAAACGATGGGCCGGGCCGCGAAGTTCGGCCTC
Organism: Gemmatales bacterium; assembly: GCA_038211045.1. Lineage (GTDB taxonomy): Bacteria > Planctomycetota > Planctomycetia > Gemmatales > Gemmataceae > JALHQU01. Next base: position 9,119 of record JBBQWA010000138.1, on the reverse strand, counting down.
GCCGCCGCGCTCGCCATGAAAGATAGCGGCTTGAATGCGGGCGCGGGCGACCCGGAAAAATTCGGCGTGGTGATGGGCACGGGCCTCGTGCCGGTCGATCTCGGCGATCTCGCGCCGATGCTGAAACGGGCATGCGCGGAAAATTCGTACGATTGCACCCGGTTGCCGGATGCCAATGGCCAATCGCAAATGTTCCCCCACTGGCTTTTGAAGCATTTGCCGAACATGGTCGCGGCGAACATCAGCATGACCTTCAACGCCCAAGGGCCGAACAACACCATCGTGACCGCTTGCGTGGCGGGAACCCAAGCGGTCGGCGATGCCTTCCGCACCGTCGCCCGCGGCGAAGCGGATGTGATGCTGGCCGGCGGGGCCGATAGCCGCATCGACCCGCTGATGCTGCTGGCTTACACCGCGCTCGGCACGCTCAGCCGTTCCCAATGCGCCCCGGAAGAAATGTCCCGCCCGTTCGACCGCCTCCGCGACGGTTTCGTCATCAGCGAAGGGGCCGCCGTGCTGGTGCTTGAAGAGTACGAGATGGCCAAGGCGCGCGGGGCGACCATCTACGCGGAAATCCTCGGCTTCGGCAGCAGTTTCGATGCGTACTCGGTGACCAAGCCCGATCCGGAAGGCCGGGGCGGCGCCCGCGCGATTCAAGCGGCGTTGAACGAATCGAAAATCGACCACCGCGACGTGGGGTACATCAACGCCCACGGCACGAGCACCCGTTTGAACGATCAAATGGAAACGGCGGCGGTGAAGCGAGTGTTCGGGGCACACGCCCAACGGGTGAAGCTCTCCAGCATCAAGAGTATGATCGGACACGCCATCGGGGCAGCGGGGGCCATTGAGGCGGCGGCCTTGGCGATGAGTTTGAAGGAACAGGTCTACCCGCCCACGATCAACTTGAAGCACCCGGACCCGGCGTGCGATCTCGATTACGTTCCTTTGAATGCCCAAGAGGCCCGCGTGCGCTACGGCCTCAGCACGAGTTTCGGCTTCGGCGGCCAGAACGGCGCGCTCGTTATGGCCGCGGCTTAGGTTGCGCGGCATTCCATCGACAACCGTTCGAATTTACCCCGCGCGAGTCTCGCCGCCGAGCAGCGTGAGAATTTCCCCGTTGATATAACTCGAGTCGGCTTCGGATGCGAAGAAGACGAATGCCGGGGCGACTTCCTCCGGTTGGCCCGGCCGGCCGAGCGGGGTGTCCGCACCGTGCTTGGCAACCTTGTCGGGTGGTTTCGATACCGGTTGTAGTGGAGTCCAGATCGGGCCGGGTGCAACGCAATTCACCCGGATTCCCCGTTCGATCAGATTCTGAGCCAGCGATTTGGTGAAGGCGTGGATCGCCCCCTTGGTGCTGGCGTAGTCGATCAACGTCTTGTTACCTTCCAAGCCGGTAATCGATCCGCAGTTCACGATCGCCCCGCCCTTCGGCAGGTGAGCGACCGCGGCCTTGGCCATGTAGAAGTAGCCGTAAATGTTCGTCTTGAACGTCGTATCGAACTGTTCATCGCTGATGTCTTCCAGTTTCTGCTGCGTCTCTTGGAACGCAGCGTTATTCACTAGCACGTCGAGACGACCGTACTCGGCCACCGTCTTCTCGACCGCCCCACGGCAGAAACCCGCATCCCGCACATCGCCCGGCAGAAGCAGGCATTTTCGGCCTTCCTCCTCTACGGCCTTTTTGGTGACTTCCGCATCGGATTGCTCTTCGGGCAGATACACGATGGCCACATCTGCGCCCTCCCGGGCGTATAGCACCGCCACGGAACGTCCGATGCCGGAATCGCCGCCCGTTATTAGCGCGGCCTTCCCCCAAAGTTTGTCAGAACCCTTATAAAGGGGCGCCTTGTACCGGGGTTGCGGATCCATGGCCGAGTCGAGGCCCGGCTTCGGTTGGGATTGCGGTTTCATAGGGCTATCCGGTTGGTTCTGCTGGCTCATGGTGTGTATCGTTGGTCGTTGGTGGAACTGGAAGAACGTGGAATGAGAATACTCACGCGGAATAACCGACTTGGCCGCGGCGTTCGCCGGGCAACGGTTCACTCGTAACGCGATTGAAGGTTCGACGCAAGATGCCAACGAGCGTCCAGCCGCTGAGCATCCCCGCAAGGTAGGCCAACCCGACTAGGGCAGCCACCATGATGGAATAGGTTTGATTGAATACGGTGAGGGTGACTTCCTGCCGATTCTCGTAGGCCAACAGTGCGGCGGCGCCGGTGAACGCCAGGAGGAAGAGGAAGTAGAAAAATCGCATTTATGGTCTCCAACAGGCGTAAGGGTCGTTGGAGTTGTTTTCCTGCACAAACCATGCCTTGCGTGCGAACCTGTTGCAACGAGGCTCGTCATGGCCGTGGCTTAGGCTTCGGCTTCGGCCGTAGGTCGTTCGCGTCTTTCTCGGGCCGCTTACGGAACCATCCGTCGGCCCGCACTTCGATCCATTCTTCCGTGGGATCCGTACCGCTTGACAACGCTGGCCAATAAGATCGTCTGTACTCGGCAACGTGCTCGTTTCATTCCCAAACCGTACTCCATTTTCACAGGCTCCGCCATGCCCCACTGGCTCTTCAAGCAAGAACCCTCGTGCTACGGTTACGCCGATCTCGAACGCGATGGCACCACCGATTGGGACGGCGTCGCCAACCCCGGCGCGCTGAAAAATATGCGGGCGTGCCAACCGGGCGATCTGGCATTTTTCTACCACACCGGGGATGAAAAAGCGATCGTTGGAATCATGGAGATCACCGGCGCGGCGGTGCCGAACCCGGAAGAAGAGAACGCGAAACTGGTGATGCTCCCGGTGAAGGCGGTGCGGCGATTGGCGAAGCCGGTAACGCTCGCGGAGATCAAAGCCGATGCGCGCTTCGCCGATTGGGAACTGGTGAAGCAAGCCCGGCTTTCGGTGGTGCCTTGCACCGCCGCGATTTGGAAACTCATCGAGAAGATGTCGAAGGGCTAAACGAGCGGGCTGTTCCCAATTGAAAACTCTATCCGATTCCCTCAACGAGGATCGCTCAGCCATGACCATCGAATACACCCCCGGCGAACGCGCCGCACTCATCGCCTTCGGCGCCGTCGGTTTCTTGGGATTGAACACGCTTTTCGCCTATGCTTTGCTCACGCGGCCGCAAGCCGTGTGGGAAGCGTTGGAGAATCCGGTATCGCTCGTGTTCATCCTCGAAGCCTTCATGCTCCTCGGGCTTTTCGCCTACCTCTTCGGCAGGTGGGGCGTGACCCGTTGGAGTTGGAAAGCGTTCGTGGCCCTCTCGCTCTTGGGAAGTATGGCGTTCGCCATCCCGGTGGTGCTGCTTTGGAAGCGGGGCCGCGCCCTGCCGCAATCGCCGGAACGCCTATAATCCCCCTTCGGTAACCACGGCCAAGACGATCCAAGGCGTATTTCCATGATTCAGCAACACTCTTTGTATTTTGACGATCTCGAAGTCGGTCAAACGTACCGATCGGCCGGGCGAACCGTCACCCAAGCGGATATCGTCACGTTCGCCGGGTTCAGCGGGGATTTCAACCCGATCCACATCGATCACGAGTTCGCCAAGAAGACCCCGTTCCGCCGCCCGATCGCCCACGGCTTCGCGGTGTTCAGCATGGCCAGCGGCCTCAGTACGCACGCGCCCAACACCCGAACCGTGGCCTTGCTCGCCGTGCGGGATTGGAAATTCTCCGCCCCGGTGTTCATCGGCGACACGATTCACATTCTCAGCAAGGTTGTGGAGAAAACGCTCAAAGGCAGGGGCAAACGCGGCGAAATCCTCTGGCACCGGCACATCATGAACCACGAAGGAAAAGTCGTGCAGGAAGGCCACATGATGACGCTCATCGAGTGCCGACCTTTGGAATTGCGGAATGCGGATTTGGGATTGCGGATCGAATACCAAGAGAAACCGGCCGGATAGTTTAACGCTGTTCTCCGATCCGAAATCCGCAATTAGAAATCCGAAATTCCAATGATCCGTACGAGATTCGCCCCGTCGCCCACCGGTTACCTGCATATCGGTGGCGTGCGTACCGCTCTGTTCAACTGGCTGTTGGCCCAGCGGCACCACGGCCAATTCGTGTTGCGCATCGACGACACCGACGATTCCCGCAACCGAACGGAAGCCGTAAAGCCGATCATCGACGGCTTCGAGTGGCTCGGCATGAACTGGGATGAAGGCCCCACCGCCGATGGCTCCGGCGACAGCGTCGGCCCGCACAAGCCGTATTTTCAAGGCCAACGCAACGACAAATACGAAGCCGCGGCCATCCAACTCTTGCACGAAGGCAAAGCCTACCCCGATTACACGACCCCAGCGGAACAGGATGCCGCCCGCAAAGCCGCGGACTTGGCCCGCAAGCCGTACGTTCACCGCGGCACCAACCGCGACGTTCCCGCCGAGGAGAATGTGAAACAGTATGCGACGAAGAAAGCCCCGCTACTGTTGAAGGTGGAACCAGGCCAAGCCGTGAAGTTCACCGATGCCGTGAAAGGCAAACAAGACGTTTCGACCGACACGATCCGCGACCCGATGCTTCTCCGCGGCCCGGATGCCAACGGTTTGTGCCGGGCGGTGTACAACTTCGCCACGGTGGTTGATGATTCCGCCTTCGGCATCACGCATGTCGTGCGGGCCATCGAACACTTGAGCAACACGCCTACGCAAATACTGATGTACCGGGCGCTCGGGGCCGAGCCACCGACCTTCGGCCACATTCCGCTGGTGAATTACAACTCGAACAAGATGAGCAAGCGGAACCTACCGCCGCTGAGCGCCGAGGAGATCGGCAAGTTGAAAGCCTGCGGCTGGACGGAGGAGGAGATCAAGGGGCGGGACGATTTGAACATCGCCACGGTGGCCTACTACCGCGAGATCGGTTACCTGCCCGAGGCGCTCATCAACTACCTCTGCCGCCTCGGCTGGAGCATGGACGGCGAAAGCGAATTCATCCCGCTGCCGAAGTTGATCGAAAACTTCAGCCTCGAACGCGTGACGGACGCCCCCGGCAACTACGACGGCAAGAAGCTGTTCTGGCTGCAAGGCGAGTACATGAAGCTCGTGCCGACGGCTGAGAAGGTCGAGCGCTGCGTGCCGTTTCTGCAGCGTGCGAAGTTGATCGGCGGTACTCTCGATGACGCGACCCGCACCCTGTTGACGAAGATCGTCGATGCCTCGGCGGATCGCATCAAGCTGTTCAGCGACATCATCGCCTTCGCCGCACCGATTCTCAAACCCGAGATCGAATATTCCCCGGACGCCATGAAGAAGGCGTTTGCCGATCCGAAGAACCCGCAGGCCAAGGAACTGCTGCGCGAGTTCGCCGATGTGCTGAAAACGTGCGAACCGTGGGACGCCGCCACGACCGACAAGGCGCTGCACGATTTCCTCGCGTTGAAAGGCGTGAAACCGAACGCCGTGGTGCAGCCGGTTCGCGTAGCAGTGACCGGCACCACCGTCGGCTTCGGTCTGTTCGACACCCTGGCGATCTTGGGCAAGGAAACCAGCTTGAAGCGCATCGAAGCGACGCTGGGTGCGGTGTAGAATGGTGTGAACGAGAGGTATGCACGATGGCAATTGCAATGCTGCGTGAATTGTTTGAGCCTTACCCAGAGTTGTTACACCCCAAACCTTGGCGGCTCTACGAGCGACTGGGCCGGGAATTGTTGCAATCATGGAAGCGGGTTTCCAAGAATATTCTCGAAAATGGAAATGCGGAAGGGTTGCACGAAGTACGCGACGAGTATGAACGAATTCTCCTCGCCCATCTAAAAATCCTCGAAGGGTATTTGTCGCTCTTGAGTTCATTCAAAGAATTCAACGGGAATCATCACCACATTCGCGATGTGGAACGCACTCGCATCGAACTTTCCGCACACTACGACAAGCTCTTCCCACGATGGAAGACGCTCGAAGATTTGGAAGAAATCCTACTAGCGCCATTCATGTTGAGCAACGAGGTATTGAAAGCCCTCGCCGCGAAATCTACGTTTCCCCAAGCTTGGTACGACGACGATTCAAATCCTTTCGAACCGGAGACGGAGGAACAATCCCATTGACCTCCGATTCGGCCGCATCGTGTGGGTCGAGTTGCCCGATCCGCAAGGCCGCAACCCGAAAATACGACCGGCAGTCATCGTGACACCGACGGATGCGATCCTTCCGGAAGGTACGATCGACGTCGTCGCGGTCACGACACAAATCGATCAATCGCCCGCGGAAGTTTCCGTTTCGCTACCATGGCACCGGAATGGTCATCCAAGGACAAAACTTCGTCGCCGGAACGTCGCCGATTGCAGTTGGCGAGCACAAATGCCGGTTTTGATGGTTCAAAGTGAGGCAGGGCAGGTGCCTGTCGCCGAAATGAATCGAATCCTGCAAATCCTGGCGATCCTGGCAGGTAGCACGGGACAAGGCTGATAACGACGATAGGTTACCGAACTAACTACAGGTACGCGCATGAAAGAATACTACCTCTGCGGCATGGGCAACGCCATCGTCGATCTCTTCGCCGAAGTGAGCGAAGCCGAATTCGCCGAACTCGGCTTCGAGCGCGGCACCATGCGGTTGGTCGAATTCTCCGATCAACAGATGCTGTTGCACCGCTTCGCCGAGGCCGATCCCCGCTTGGTTTCCGGCGGCTCCGTGGGCAACAGCACCATCGCCTTCGCCCAACTCGGCGGCAAGGCCGCCTACATTGGCTGCGTGGGGGACGACAAGTACGGCTTCCACTATCAAAGCGAGCTTCAGCAATTGAACGTCGGAATGGGTTCGCCCGTTGTGGTGAACCAGCCGACGGGCACCTGCGCCGTGATCCTCACGCCGGATGCGGAACGCACGATGCGCACTTGCTTGGGCGTCGCCTCGCACCTCTCCGGAAAGCACGTTCGGCACGATCGGGCACTCATCGAAAACTCGGCGTGGCTGTTCATTGAAGGCTACCTGTTATCGAATAACGAACCGGGGCAGGAAGCGGTTCGCGAAGCCGTGAAGATCGCTAAGGATTCGGGAACCAAGGTGGCGCTCACTTGTTCCGATGCCTTCATCGTTCACGTTTTTGGTACCGCCCTGCACGAGACGTTGAAAGAATGCGATCTCTTCTTCTGCAACGCCACCGAGGCCTGCGCCGTAGCCAACGCCAAGGATGCGGAGGGAGCGTTCGCGAAGATGAAAGAGTTGGTGCCGAATTGCGTGGTCACCGACGGGCCGAACGGTTCGTTCGTGCGTTGGGAAGGCAAAGAGTACCACGTTCCCGCGTTCGCCTGCGAGCCGGTCGATCTCACTGGCGCTGGCGACATGCTGGCCGGGGCCTTCCTCTACGGCGTCACCCACGGCGTGGCCCCGGATCAAGCCGCACGCGGCGCGAACTACCTCGCCATGAAGGTCATCACTCAATTGGGCGCCCGCTTGCACCACGGTGCGAAGAATTATTGGAAGCAACACGTCATTTAATCGAAAGCCGGCGGACGTCCGCCGGTGAACATCCGGAGTTCCCCATGCGTTGTCTCTTCATTCTCGGTTGCATTTTCCTCTCCGGCTGCGCGCCGACTGCATCGCAACCGGCACCAACATCTGAAGTGAAAGCCGAACCGCAAGCTCCCGTAGTGAATCCGAAGTGGACGCCGGAGATGCAGACCATGACCGCCGACGGTGCCCGTGGCGAAACCCTCGACGAGATGGTGAAGGTGCTGCATCTGCCGAAGGATGCCGATGCCCGCCTCGCCGCCGGGGATGTGAGCAAGTACTTCGCTGCCGGTGGCAACGGCTACGAACTGGCCGTCGCCAACAATCTCTGGGGTCAGAAAGGCTTCCCGTGGAAGGCCGATTTCCTCGAACGCCAACGCACCCGCTACGGTGCCGAACTTACGCAAGTCGATTTCATCGATCCGGCGAACCGCGAAGCGGCCCGGGAAATGATCAATTCGTGTACCTGATCCGCGATACCGCAACCGGCAACATCCTGTTCATGGGCCGCTACACCGGCCCGTGACGTGACACCAATTAGCCCCCGGTGAAAAGGGTCACTGCAGGTGAGCCACACCGGGGGCTAAATATCGGAGAATACTATGGCCCGCACAAGAACGTTCCTCGGCGTGAAGATCGGATCGAGCACCCGCACCGCCGCGATAGGAGTGCAGGAGGAACTCGCGGGCAGCGGTGCGCAGGTGAAGTGGGTCGAACCCGAGAACATGCACATCACGCTGGTGTTCCTCGGCGAACTCGACGACCGCGACTTGATGACGATCTTCAAAGTGGCCAAGCGTGCCGCGGCCAAGGCCGAACCGTTCGGGTTGGAAGTGGCCGGCTTGGGTGCGTTCCCCACACCGCGTCGGCCGAAGGTGGTTTGGGCCGGGATTACCGATGGGGCAAAAGAACTCCAGAGCCTGCACGCGGCGCTCGAAGGACCGCTGATCGAAGCCGGGGCGTATCGGAATGAGGAACGGGCTTACACTCCGCACCTCACCTTGGGGCGGCCGAACACGGAAGCGGACGGGCAACTCCTCGCGGCCGAGTTGCCCAAGTATCTGAGTTGGAAAGCGGGCAGCACCCTCGTGGATGAACTGGTAGTATACAGCAGTGAGATGCAACGCAAAGGGCCGGAGTATACTGTGCTTGGCCGCGTGCCACTCGGTAAAGTAGAATGACGGTACGCGCCCGTAGCTCAACTGGATAGAGCAGCCGATTTCTACTCGGCAGGTTGTGGGTTCGACTCCCGCCGGGCGCAATATTCATTTGTGCAGTATCGATCCAAATCGGACATAACGCGACGGAAAGCCTGAAATTGCAGGCTATCCGCCGCGATTGTCTTTTCTGGGCAAATCACGGCCGATTCTGTCTGCGCCGCATTCTGCGTCGCGAGTGCGCCGGAATATGCGTCGCCTCAGAGCGCCTTCTCAAAGTCGGCATCGTTCGTTTGCAGATAGTGCCCGAGGGCGATTCGCGGCGTATTGCCGATCCACGCCGTGACGTTGTGAAGTGGTTCTTTACCCGCGAGGTCGGTTTCGCAACTCGCCCGTAGATTGTGGAAAGGCTTCGGCCACGATGTTAACCCGGCTCGGCGGATGATCTTCAAGAAGGTCGTCCGCATGTTAGCATTCTTCCAATTCTCTCCCGCCGCGGTGGGAT
>JBBQWA010000137.1:0-11432 GCA_038211045.1 Gemmatales bacterium | reverse complement strand
GCCGGGTGGAAGGTGCGAGCAGGTCGGCTTTACGTTCGCCTCGGTGGCGTCGGCACCTAAGGAAAGCTTCACTTCGCCGAACGGGGAGCCTTTCAAGATGGCTGCGATGCCGTTCGCTTCCGTGCGCGTGTGTTCCAACTTCTTCCAACCACCGCGGAGTGGCACCCCCGCAGGGGCCTTCGCCGCGGAGAGTTCGTAATCGGGATCGGCAAAAATCGCAACGCCCGTACCCGCGTGCGAATTCGGCAGGTGCAGCAAATCCCGCCCGCCGGTGATCAAACGGATTCTTTGCGATTCGATGAGGTACTTGCCGTTACCATCCACGAGTGCGGCGAAGGGAACGTGATTGATCGACACCCCGACACGATGCTGCGTATCCGCGTGAAAGCCGAAGAACACCTCGATGCCGGGGCCAAGGAAATGTGGCTGATCGACGGGGTGAAACGAACCGCCACTGTCTATAAAGCCGATGGCACCGTCACCGTACTCGCGTCGGCGGGTATTCTCACTTCGCCCTTGCTGCCGGGCTTCGCACTTCCGCTCGACGAGTATTTCGCCGGGGAGTGATCCGGTTCACCCCGCGACTGCTTCCGAAATGAACGATTCAAAAATGCGTTTCATGCCGGGTTGGGTTTCCACCAATTCTTCCGGGTGCCATTGCAACGCCACCATGAATTGATCGCCCGTGCCTTCCACGGCTTCGATGATGCCGTCCGGGGCGAACGCGCTCGCTCTTAGCCCGGGGGCCAAGGTTTTTACGGCTTGGTGGTGCATGCTGTTCACGGGCGCCGAAGCGACCCCGAGAAGATCGCCCAAGCGGGTACCCGTAGCCACTTCTACATGGTGGGCCAAATACGCCCGGCTCGGTTGTTCGACCGTGGGGAAGAAATCGTGTTTCATCGCGCTCGGCAATTGCGCGGAAACATCTTGGTAAAGGGTTCCGCCGCAGGCCACGTTCAGGATTTGAATCCCCCGGCAGACGGCGAGCACCGGCAACTTCTGCGCGACCGCGTGCTGCAACAACAACAGTTCAATCGCATCCCGATCGGGATCGGTACGACCGCAGCGCGGGTGGCGATCTTCGCCGTACCGCGACGGATCGACATCGACCCCACCGGTGAGGAAGATGCCATCGAGTCGTTCAAAAATCGCTTCCATCGTGCCGAGGTCGTGTGGAAGCAATGGAATGAGCCAAGGCACCGCTCCGGAAATCCGGAGCGTTTCGACGTACCGCTGGCCCATCACCCAACAGTTGGGCAGTTCGCCCCCCGGATATGCCGGGAGGGTTTGCATCGCGATGCCAATCACGGGGCGCCTGCGCATCGGGGGAAACCTCGATCCGAGGGATGGAATTCGTAACGCAACGGTAGGAGAAGTAGTGCAAACTATAACGCGCCGTGACCGGACGTGTCCAGCAACTCCGTGAAAAACCGAACCACAAAGTTACTGAATAAGGTATCGACATTTCGACTGGGGGAACTCTTGCGCAAGCACAAGCGGGGGAAGCTGGGCACTCGGGTTGGTGCGATTGTGCGGATTCGACGTGCCACCGAGGGTTGCGATGCTCGGAGGCTGACGCCCCCGCTCACCGACCGGTAGGAATGATCCCGCCCCCCGTTGCCGAGGTTGTAAACTAACGTTCGGTTGTTTTCATCAACCGCAGTGCGCCACACACACAATTTTCGATCCACGGAACATTCCATGTTCGATCTCGTCGCGATTCAAACCGCCCTCCGCGAACAGAAACTCGACGGCTGGCTGCTCTACGATTTCCGCAACATCAATATCCTCTCGGCCCGCATCGCGGGCACGGCCGAAGATTTCCGCTCGCGCCGGTGGGCTTACTTCATTCCCGCCAATGGCGAACCCAAGAAACTCTGCCATCGCGTCGAACCCGGCACTCTGGATCCGCTTCCCGGCAGCGAGAAAACCATCTACCTGAAATGGCAGGATTTCGAGGCCGGCATCGGCAAGCTCGTGGCCGGGGCGAAGCGGATCGCGATGGAATACGCCCCGCGCAACGGCAACCCGTACATCTCCCGCGTCGATGGCGGCACGATCGAACTCGTCCGCTCCTTCGGCGTCGAAATCGTTTCCTCCGGCGATCTCATCCAAGAATTCGAGGCCGTTTGGAGCGATGAACAGTGGGCCATGCACCTCGAAGCGAACGAGCGCACCACCGCCGCCTACGGCGTCGTTTGGCAATTCATCGCCGATCAGATCCGCGAGCACGGCAAGACCGACGAACTCGCCGTGCAAGCCCGCATTATGAAACACTTCGCCGACACCGGCATGGTAACCTACCACCCGCCGATCGTGGGGGAAGGCCCGCACAGCGGCGACCCGCACTACGCCCCCACACCCGAGACGAACAGCGACATCACCGCGGGTAGTTTTGTTCTCGTCGATCTTTGGGCGAAGATGGACAAGCCGAACGCCGTGTATTCCGATCTCACCCGCGTCGGTTACGTGGGCGAAGATGTTCCCGAGCGGATCGAGAAGGTGTTCAAGATCGTGATTGCCGCACGCGATGCGGCGGTGGCGCGGGTGAAACGGGCCTTCGCCAAGGGGGAAGTGTTGAAGGGTTGGGAAGTGGATGCCGCATGCCGGGAGGTGATCGTGAACGCCGGGTACGGCGAGGCCTTCGGCCACCGCACCGGGCACAACATCGGCCAGGAAGTCCACGGCAACGGCTGCCACATGGATAGTTTGGAAACGCGGGAAGAACGCAGTGTGATGCGGAGTACTTGCTTCAGTATCGAACCGGGAATTTATTTACCCGAGTTCGGCGTCCGCAGTGAGATCGACGTGTTCGTCGATAAGCACGGCGAAGTCCACGTCACCGGCGGGCCATTGCAAACGGAGATTCGGAGGGTATTGCTGTAAGGCGGCGACCTCCACCACGCAGCAACGCCGTCACGGATTTATTGCCCAACTTTGATTGGCTCATCGCAGTTCTTCATTTTTACTGACCGTCAGGTTGGGAATGCCAACGGTTCCACGCCCCGAAGGGGCCGTCTTGCACAGCCCAAGGCGGAAGCCTTGGGAAACGTGCCCCCCTCGATCATCCGCCCCGAAGGGGCAGGCCAACGAACCGCCGGCCCCTGCGGGGCGGAATCACCTGGATCGGATCGTACCCAAGGCTTCCGCCTTGGGCTGGGAACGCTGGGCCCTTCGGGGCAGATTCAAACTAATGACGGAAGGGTTCGTGTGCAATTTGGCTTACGGCTGAAATCTATTAGAGGCACTCTGGCACATTACGTTTTCACATCCGGGTTGACGCTTCCGCTCCATCATGGCATGACTAGCTATTGGATTCCCGCTCAACGGACGAGGTGGCATAGAATGGCACGCCAGTGGATTTTCTGCAAGTGTCTGGTAGTATTCGGTTTGGTACTGGGAGCGTTCACGTTGTCTGCAGCGTCGGCCCGGGCCTTTTACTGGTACGAATGGCCGGGATCCAGCGTACCCACCACTTCCCCCACCAGCCCGAAAGTCACGACTAAGTCCACCGACCCGGGCGGCGACGGTGACCCCGGTGGCGGCCCAAACGTGCCGGAACCCACTAGCATCCTTACCCTCGGCATCGGTATGGGGATTGTCGGCGTGGTGCGAGCGATGAAAGGGAAGAATAAGAAACGCCGAGACAGGCTCGCTTCGAGTCGTGGTGAATCAGGCGATGAGGAAGGGCTTCGGTAGGATCGCCGTGCGAATTTGCGGGAGCGACCGTTCCAGCCGCCAAGCTTCGGCCGTATCTCGGTTCCATTGCGATTTGTCGAACGTCAGCCCGACAGTGAACTCACCCCGAACCGATTCCGTGATTCCGTCTTCGAGGGCACTCGCAGCATTCCCGGTGAGCGCGGGACATAGGTATTCGATGCGTTCGGCGGTTTCCGTCCAAGTGCCGGTGCCGGGGAACTGCAACTTCACTTCCCCCAACTCTGTTGCGACGAATTGTTTGGCTTCCGCGATGCCCATTCCGGTCGGGAAAGCGATTCCCACGAGCCGATCGCCGAGGAATCGCAATTCGATTTCGGGCCGGTCGCACAAGGGTTCCGAGGAATCGCAAGTACCCGGAGCGAGCCGGTACAACAACCGATCCTGTTCCCGTTGCCAAGGCCCGGTCGAGTGCATGTTCATCCATAAGTAAGTGAAGTAGCCATCGGCTTCCGGGTTGCCGAAGAGCACCCACGCTTCGGCCCGAGCGGCGGCGGCGAGGAAATCATCCTCGGCCAAATCTTCGCCATCGACAATCAACAGCCGATCGAAACGGGGGCCTTCGTCCGCGAGCAATTTGCTCGAATCGAAGGCGTCGAACGTGGCCACGACCACTTGGAGCGAGGCCACAGTCTCCGGGGCAAGTTCCACCGGTTGGGCAACGGCCCGGGCGAACGCGGCATCCGTAGCACGATGAGCAGCGGCCGCGGCTTCGATATCTTTCGGATCGACGCGCTCCGGCGGAATCAATGTTTTCAGTTGCTCTTCGATTGCCGCAATCCGGGCCGGGTGTTCCGCCGGGGCTTTGGTGCTACCGAAGAGTTTTTTCACGAAGCCGCCGAGCCCACCAGCCGGGGGTGACGCCGGATGTTGCAGTTCCTCCAACTCGCGTTCTAACCCCTCCACGAGCAAGTCGTGATCTCGCCCAGCGCGTTGCAATTGTTCGAGCCGTTCGAGCTTTTCGGCGGCTTCATTGGCTGGAGCTTCCAATCGCAGGCATTCGTTCGCCCGTTCGCGCTCGGCGATTCGCCGTTCCAAGAGCGGCAGAACCGGAGTGGGATGGCCATCAAGGGTGGAGCAGAGGGAGGTATGGTAGCCGAGTTCATTGAACCGCTGCACGAGCATTCCCGCGTTGTGCCCCTCGGCAACCACCAACACGCGTTGGCCGAGCGCGAGAGCTTCCTCGGTGAATTCGATGGCCAAGCCGAGGCGATCCGGGCCGCTCGGAGCATTGAACAGAAACGCATCCGGGCAGCCGAGTGCGGCGGCGAATGCGGGATGGCTTACGGGATTTCGCAAAGCCACAGCGGCGAACGCCGGGCGCTGTTCGTGAGGCCGCGCGAGACGTGCCAAGCGGTTGGCGGTTCGTTCGCAGATGCGCCGCATCGCGGGAAAGGGTGTATCTCCGTCCCGGTGGGAAGGATGCACTCTCGACGGAAGTCGTTCTAGAAGGGCTTGTGGCACGTCTGTCAGCAGAATGGGGAATGGGCCTTGGAAAAAAGTTATTTCGGGGCGAACTCGGTAGATCGCAGCGATCCGGTTCGGGTATTCCTTCGAGCGTTACCGAATACTAGAACTCATCTTTCTCGATTACGAACATTCCCCGAGATTTCCCACGAGTCGGGTTCGATCCGTTTCAGCACTCTCTACTAGTGACGACGCCAGAGGGAGATTGTTCATTATCTCCAATCTATTCTTCACCCGAATCGTGGAGAAAGTCAAAAGAAAAAACCATGACATTAATTGCCGCAACTCGCGTACCGAAACCCGCAAGTTGCGGGGGAATTCACTCCCGCGTTTCGGTTTCCACCATCTTCTTCGTCCGGAACGATTGGAGAAGTTGAGCAAAATCCGCAGGAGTAGGGGCATCCCACGTCATGGCTTCTTCGGTTTCCGGGTGAAGAATCCCCAAACGGGCCGCGTGCAACATCGGCCGTTTTGCCCCGCTGCCGTCCGGATACTTCTTGCCGTGAACCGGTCGATCGTAAATCACTTCGCCGCAGAGTGGGAAGCCCACTTCCCCCAAGTGGATCCGCACTTGGTGCGTCCGCCCGGTTTCGAGCTTGCACTCGACCAGCGCGAATTCCGGGAACGTTTCCATAACGCGCACGTGGGTGACCGCCGATTTCCCGACGGCTTCGCTCTCTTTCGGGCGGCTACCCCGGCGGCCATCGCCGCGGTCTTCGACCAAGATCGAAGAAATCCGCCTTTCGGGCGGCGTCCCACGAGTAAGAGCCAAATAATGGCGTTCGGTGCTGTGTTTGCGGAACTGCTTCATCAGATGTTCGGATGCGGCTTTGGTTCGGGCGAAGGCGACGATGCCCGTCGTTTCGCGGTCGATTCGGTGCACGGCGAACACGGGCCGGTTCGGTACGCCCAACGCGGCGGGAAGCAAATCGGCCAACGTCTTCGGCAGGTACTTCTTGGCCCGCGCCCCGAACTCGGCGGCTTCCTCGGCGTTGCGAACCGTGGTCAGGCCCGCCTGCTTGTTCACCACCACGATGGCATCGTCCGAATAAACGATCTCGATGGGAATCGCCGGTTCTTCGCGCTCCGGCTTCTCCGAGGCTTTGGGCGAAGCCTGTTTCGCTTTATCGTTGGTTCCCTTCTTCGCCCCCGGCACCGGGATCGTTTTCACTTCGATCGCCCCGGGCGCAATCCACACGCGATTGCCCTTCTTCACCCGGTGTTCGGGCGCGCGCGTCGTTTGCCCGGCGATGCGAACGTGACCGTTCTCGACCACGCGCTTGGCTTGGGACCACGTGAGGCGGAATCGCTTGCGCAGGAGTTCCGCCACGGTTTCGTTCCGCTCGCGGTATTCGACGAGAAATTGAATGGGAGGCATCGTGGGGGGAATCTTACGGAATATCGTGCCCGTTCGCCCCAGCGGTAGGTGCAAACCCGCTGAGTACGACGAAATTAGAGGGCTGACACCCGCAGCTCGGGGATTATGCCAGCACTTCCGAGATCACCCCGTTGCGTGGCCCCGAAGCCACGGAGTATGGTTCGCCGGGTGATGGGAGTGGCTTTGGGATTCATGGGAGGGAACCTTATCCTTCGGGGGTATCGAGTATCTGCTGCAACCGCTCGGCCAGTTCTGGGGGAAGGCGGCTGGGCCAAGTCATATCCACCAAGCCGACGTCGATGAAATCCTGAATGTGAACTTGATCCTTCCGTCGGAACGAGTTCAATTTCATTCGCACCATGGCGTGCAAACTGAGGACTTTCGCGGTTGTCGTCGCTTCCGCCTCCTCCACATCGGGTGCGGGGATCAGGTCGGTTTCACGCACCTTTTCGTTGGCGAATATCACGTGGACGGCATCGCGGGCTTTCGTTCCGGGGCCGTCGAGGAACATGTCGATACTCGCCGCGTGCCGGTAAATGAAGCCGGCTTCGGCCATCGCCACCTTGGCCCGTTCGAGATCGGCCCGGCGCAGGAGGATATCAACGTCTTGGGTGTTCCGCACGGCCGCAGCGTCCACTTCGGCCACCCAAGCGGCCACGGCATTCCCGCCGATGATCGCGTAGGGGATGCCGGCCCCTTCCAAGGCCACCACGGTTCGCCGCAGGCGGTCACGGACTTTTTCCACGGCCGTCACCATCCTTTCCCAAGCCAGCGCGCTGATCGTGTGCGTATTCATGCGGTTCAGTGTAACGGAAAGAAGCGGATACGCGCGGCCATTAGCATCCCCTCTCCCGCCGAGGGATATGGGCGTCGGGCGGAATCACCATCGCTTTCGCCAAGTCGCGCATCGGGTAGCCTTTCGGCTCGGGGGCTTCAACGGGTGGGATGGGGAATCTTCGTTCGGGCGGGATTGTGGTATCATAACTTCGATTCGCGGGATTGCCGCTTGCGAAATCGCAACGGCATTCCTCCTACACCCATGCTGATTCCCCTGCTCTTCACGATCCTCGCCGGGGTTCCGCACTCGCCGGAACTCACCTGGCATGCGCACGCACGCGGGATCGCCACCATCGCCTATTCGCCCGATGGGAAGCGCCTCGCCACGGGCGGTACCGACGACACCGTGAAAATCCGGGATGCCGCCACCGGCAAAGAATTGCGAACCATCGATGCCAAGGGTAAAGGCGTGGCCACCGTGGCGTTCGATCCCACGGGCAAACGGATCGCGGCCGGCCTCTGGAACGGCACCGCGAAAATCTGGAGTGCCG
Source organism: Gemmatales bacterium (assembly GCA_038211045.1). Lineage (GTDB taxonomy): Bacteria > Planctomycetota > Planctomycetia > Gemmatales > Gemmataceae > JALHQU01. The sequence goes on along the minus strand of JBBQWA010000137.1, from coordinate 3,542 downwards.
AAACCGGTAAGGAACTGCTCGAACTGAAGGGCCACACCGAGAACATCCTCTGCATCGCATTCGCACCCGATGGCAAACGCATCGCCACCGGCAGCGGCGACGACACCCTGAAAATCTGGGATGCCGCCACGGGCAAGGTACTCTTCACCTTGGATCACGGCAACGAATACGACATCGCGTGCCTCGCGTTCAGCCCCGATAGCAAACGCTTGGCGTCCGGCGATGGCGATGCACTCGTGAAGGTATGGAGCGTGGCCACCGGCGAAGAACAACTCACCCTCGAAGCCCACGAAGGCGCCGTTACGAGCATCGCCTTCCACCCCAATGGCAAACGGATCGCTACCGGTAGCCAAGACGATACGCTGATCCTTTGGAACGCGACCACCGGCCGGGAAATGAAATGCCTCCGCAGCCACACCGAGGATGTGATCGCCGTCGCCTTCGATGCCACCGGCGAAATGCTCGCATCCGCGAGCGAAGATGGAACCGTGCGATTCTGGGCGAGCGAGAACGGCAGAAGCCTCGGAATGCTGAAATCGTTGGGGGCGAAGCCGGTGGCGGTGCTGTTCCACCCCCTCGGCAAACGGATCGCCGTGGCGGATGGCGACCGCGTGCGCATTTGGAAACTTCCCGCGGGCGAACCTTAGATTCCGAACTTCTTCCAATCCCTCTCCGAATGGAAGCCATGCCGTACATCCTCGCGTTCGATGAAGGCACCACGAGTGCCCGGGCCATCGTGTTCGATGCGGAAGGCCGAGTTCGAGCCGTGGCCCAGAAGGAATTCACCCAACACTTTCCGCAATCCGGATGGGTGGAGCACGACGCCGAGGAAATCTGGGCGGCGCAAATCGGCGTCGCCTTCGAAGCGCTCAGCCGCGCCGGTATCGAAGCCAAAGATCTCGCGGGCATCGGAATCGCGAACCAACGGGAAACCGTTGTGGTTTGGGATCGACGCACCGGCGTTCCCATCGGCCCGGCCATCGTTTGGCAGGATCGCCGCACCGCCGGGGAATGCGACCGTTTGAAGGCCGAGGGTTGCGAATCCTCGATTCAGCAACGCACCGGGTTGCTCATCGATTCGTACTTCTCGGGAACGAAAATCGCTTGGCTGTTGGATCGTGTGCCCGGTGCCCGCGAACGGGCGGAAGCGGGCCAACTCGCCTTCGGCACCATCGATAGCTGGCTCATCTGGAAACTCACCGGTGGCCGATTGCACATCACCGATCCCTCGAACGCTTCCCGCACCATGCTCTTCAACATCCACACCGGCCAATGGGACGGCGAACTTTTGAATTTGCTCCGGGTGCCCGCCGCGATGCTCCCCGAACTGAGATCGTCCAGCGAAATCTACGGCGAGGTTTCTTCGCCGGGGTTGGCGGAGGTACCCATCGCCGGGATCGCCGGGGATCAACAAGCGGCCCTCTTCGGCCAAATGTGCTTCGCACCGGGGTTGACCAAGAACACCTACGGCACCGGTTGCTTCATGCTGCAAAACACCGGGGAAACCGCCGTCGCTTCCCGCAACCGGCTCCTCACCACGGTCGCATGGAACATCGGCGGCCGCACCACTTACGCCCTCGAAGGCGGCGTGTTCGTCGGTGGGGCGGTCGTTCAATGGTTGCGCGACGGTTTGAAACTCATTCGCACTTCCGAAGAAGTCAACGCCCTCGCCGCGACCGTACCCGATAACGGCGGCGTCTACCTCGTACCCGCATTCACCGGCTTGGGGGCACCGCACTGGGATCCTTACGCCCGCGGCACGCTCACCGGCATTACCCGAGGCACCACGGCGGGTCACATCGCCCGGGCCGCGCTCGAATCGATCGCGTTTCAATCCGCCGATCTCCTCGATGCCATGCGGGCCGATGCCGAGCGCCCCATCGTGGAACTGCGCGTCGATGGCGGAGCCTCCGGGAGCGATCTGCTCATGCAAGTTCAAGCCGATTTGCTGGGAATCCCGGTCGTGCGGCCCGTGCAGACGGAATCGACCGCCGTGGGTGCGGCGTACCTCGCCGGATTGGGCACCGGTGTGTGGAAGACGACCGACGAACTGGCGGAACAATACCGCGTGGAACGCAGATTCGAACCGAGAATGCCTTTAGATCGCGCACGCGAGTTGCGGGGTGAATGGAGCAGGGCCGTGGAACGGGCCAAAGGTTGGGCATCGAATTAGTTTTCGAGATCGCGCGATCTCATCGGTGGCTGTAATTGCAGAGGACGTTCTCGTGCCAAGCTGGTCGCAAATCGACCACGCTGATTGCCCGGACTCGTGTTTCCGAAGTCGGTTCACTTTTCTCATCGATTTACCATCCGCAATTTATCGGGCGGCTGGGCAGGAAAATCAGCGTGTCCCGCTGGCTTCGTTTAATGGCGAATCCATTGGCACGGCGATTGCCATTCACCCCTGCGGCATGCAATCCCGCAATCGTTGAACCCGGCAACTGCGCGGTCAACGAACTGAGAATCCCACCGAGCGAATCCCCCATGAATCTTCAACGCGTGTTCGCTGTTCTCCCGGCATTGATTCCCTTTTTCCTCCCCGGTTGCAGCGGTACGCACGCCGAGGAGAAGGAACACGCTCACACTCACGCTCACGAAGAGCACCACAAGCTGGTTCTAACCAGCCCTTTGTCGAAGGACATGACCATCACCCAACCGTATGTCTGCCAGATTCGCTCCAAGGATCACACCGAAATATGCGCCCGGGCCTTCGGTATCCTCGAAGAGATCACCGTGAAAGAAGGCCAATCGGTGAATAAGGACGACGTGTTGTTCCGAGTCGTGCCCGTGCTGTACCAAGCGAAATACGATGCGGAGGTCGCCAAGTACCAAGTCGCGTTGCAAGAGTACCAGAATACCGAGACCTTGGCCAAACAATCGATCGACGGCAAAGCCGCGGTGGTATCGCAACGCGAGTTGTTAATTTTCAAAGCCAAACTCCAAGAGGCCGAAGCGAATGTCAAGAAGGCTCAGGCCGAGTTGGGCTTCGCCACCATCCGGGCGCCGTTCGATGGCATCATCGACCGCCAACAAAAGCAGCAGGGCAGCACGGTCAAGGAAGGGGAAATTCTCACGACCCTGTCTAACAACAGTGTGATGTGGGTTCGGTTCAATGTTCCCGAGGCCCGCTACTACGAATTGATGGCCGGTCTCGGAGAAGACAAATCGTTGAATTCCCTGCGCGATTGGATGAACAAGTACACCAAGATTGAACTCATGTTGGCCGACGGCACCAAGTTCCAACAAATCGGCACCCTCGGCACCATCGAAGCCGACTTCAATAACGCCACCGGCAATATCAACTTCCGTGCAGACTTTCCGAATCCGAGCCACTTGTTGCGAAACGGACAAACCGGAACGGTGATGATTCACAAGACCTTGCACAACGCCATCGTCATCCCGCAGCGTGCGACCTACGAGATCCTCGATAAGCGGTATGTTTTCGTCGTCGGCGAAGACAAGGTCGTCCATCAGCGCCCGATCACGATCCTGCACGAAATGGATGACGTATTCATCATCAAAAGCGGACTCAACGAAAACGA
>JBBQWA010000136.1:0-11478 GCA_038211045.1 Gemmatales bacterium | reverse complement strand
AGCCTCGCGGTTCTCTGCGGAAATTTGCTGCGGGCGGGCGGAGCACTCGCCAGGTTGCAAGCTCCGGCCATCGTCTTTCTGATACTCGGCCCGGCTTCGGCCCAAGCTCCGGAACCGGCCATTGTGTACCTCGTACCCGGTGAGGGGGGCGCCTTGGCGGCGTACGCTCCGAAGTCGCTCTCGGCGAAGTTGGATGCCTTGGCGAAATCCCCGCTTCCTTCCGCCATTCTCACCAACGCCCTGTATTCGGTGTACGAACGGGATGATCTCGCCGCGGTCGAGGCCACGTTCCGGATCGAATCGAATCGAGAAGCCGAACAACTCCTCGACCTCCCGCTCGCGGGCATCCGTTTGGAATCGGCGAAACTCGATGGCAAGACCGCCCACCTCGACGGTTCCAAAGCGGATCGTTTCAACCTTCCCCTGCGAGGGATCGGTGCCCATTCGCTCGAACTCCGCTTCGCGGTTCCCATCGCCAGTGCGGGTTCGGATCGGGAATTGCGGTTCGGCGCACCGGATGTTCCGTGTTGCCGAATCGAGTTTCTGGCGGGTTTGCACGCCCGCCAACTCGACATCCCGACGCGCAAGGGGAGCCAAACTCTCGCGACCGAAGCGGACGGTCTCCGACTCTCCGCCAATCACGGTGGAGGCAAAACCATCCAACTCCGGTGGCGCGGCGAAGGTACCGCCGATGGAAGCAAACCGAACATCGCCGTGCGCGAAGCGAGTATCTGGGATCTCGGCGAAGACGGGAGCGGTTGCACCTCGGCATTCCTCTATCGCATTCAAGGCGGCACGCTATCGCAACTCAAGTTCGAGTGCCCGGAAGCGTTGGAAATCGTATCGGTGCATGTGAGAACCTTGGAAATACGGCCGCAAAGCCTCGGGTTGAAAAAGTGGACCGCGGGCAAGCCCGCGAACGGTTGGTGCCCGGTGACCGTTGCGCTGCAGAATCCTTCGGATGGTCGCATCGCCATGATCGTGAAATTGAAACCGCGAAAGTTGCTCTCCGTTCGACCGACACTCCGCGTTCCCCGTTCCACCGACGCCGCCGATGCCGAGCGCGAAAGCGACATCGGATTCCGTCTCCAAGGCGGGTTGGTGATCGACTCGATGACGGCGACGGCCGCAATCGAGTTACCCGCCGATTCAATCGGTAAGGATTTCACCAGCATCGCGGACCTTATGCTCGATAAGGAACCGCTGCAACGGTTGTACCGCCGCACGACCAATGCGACCCCGGAATGGAAACCGTTGCTCGGCTCACCCGCACTTGCGAAAGGGGATTCCCTCGAAATCGCCTACGTTCTGGGGCGCAAAGTGGAAGCCACCGGGCGGATCACCGCGACCATCCGCGATGGGGCCGCGTTAGAGTTCGACTTCCCGGCCGCGTTCAAACTGCACGAACTCACCGGTAAGAATCTGGGCGGATGGAGCCGCTACGGCAACCGCGTGACACTCTGGTTCGCGGCGGGAACAACCGGAGCGATCGAAGCGATTTTCCACGGGAGCCTCGCGGCGGATGGGGTCGGCCCGAACGGGACAACACTCGAAGGGGGAATCGATCTGCCACTGCCGCGTTGGTTGAGTAGCAACGGTACCGCGGCGAAGCCGCTGGGGTTGGAGATTGGCCCTGCGCCGGGTTTCGAAATTGAGGGCGTCGCACCGAACGGGTTCCGAAATGCGGGGGAAAGCCCTCCAACGCCGGGAGTGTGGAACTACGCCGCCGATGGAACTCTTCCACAACCACGGGTGAAGGTGACCGTTCGCCATGCTGAATCCGTACGAATAGCCGAACCGAAAGCTCTCACGAACGCCGTGCTGAAATCCGTTTCCGAACCGGCGCCCAAACCCGCAGATTCCACCTCCGAAGTTTCGCCGGCCCCCGTTGCAACACACTTCGAACGCTACCTGCCGTGGATCGGCGGGATCGCGTGGTTCCTCGGCTTGGCGATCGTGGCGCGCTGGCCGGCGCGGCGCTGGCCCGAACGCATCGCGTTCCTCGGTTTGCTCGGTGCCGCCGCCCTGGGGTTCACAAGCGCAGCCGGGATCGCGATGTTGGCGTTGGCCTCGCTCGGGTTGGCCGCGCGGCTGAGGAAAATGCTAACCTAACTCCATGTCCACGCCTTCGCCTAACGCCCCGCTGCTGTTGTTCGAGCAGGTTTCCAAATGGTACGGGCCGGTGCTCGCGCTCAACCAAATCTCGCTCGAATTGCGTTCCGGCATCACCGGCTTGGTCGGGGCGAACGGCTCGGGTAAAAGTACGCTCATCAAGCTCGCCACGGGGCAAATTCCGCCGACCTTGGGCCGCGTTACCGTCTGCGGTGTCGATGCCGCCGAGTGGCGGGCCCGCTGGCACATCGGCTACTGCCCGGATCACGACGCCTTCTACGAAGACCTCACCGGAAGAGCGTTCGTTCTGACTATGGCCAAACTGTGCGGCTTCGCCCGCCGGGATGCCGAAGAACGCACCGAGAAGGTTTTGAACCTCGTGGGAATGGCGGAGCGCGCCGACCGCAAACTCCGCGGCTATTCCAAAGGCATGCGGCAGCGAATCAAACTCGCCCAGGCGCTCATCCACGATCCCGCATTGCTGATCCTCGACGAACCGCTTTCGGGGATCGATCCGCTCGGCCGGCAAGAAATGATCGAGCTCTTTCGTATGCTCGCCGAGATGGGCAAGGGCCTTCTGATCTCCAGCCACGAACTCGAAGAACTCGAAAAGCTCACGAATCGCGTCGTTATCATGGCCCGCGGGCGGATCGCCGCGGTGGGCACCCTGGCCCAAATCCGCGAACGGCTCGATCACTTCCCCGCATCGGTACGGATCGAACTCGATCGCCCCGAAGAGTTGGCGAGGAAGTTGTTCGGATCTCACGGAGTGTTGGGCGTCGATCTCGTGGAACGCGGGTTGATCGTGCGGGCGCAGAACCCCGCGCAATTCTTCACCGAACTCGGCGGAATCATCGTGAAGCACGGCTACCGAGTCGAGCGGCTCGAACCCCTCGACGATTCCGCGCACGCCATCCTCGGCTACCTCCTCGGCGGCGGCGGGAAAACGTAGGGCAAATGGCATCTCTGAAACCTCCAATCCGAACGGCGGGAATCGCTCGTTCCCGGTTACTGTTCGGGTACGCTGCGAACCTCCACCCGCAATCGAGTGAACCCATGAAACGATTCCGAATTCTCTCGATACTGTTCCTCGGATCTCTCGCCGTGGGCGTGAGCCTTGCGCAACCGCCGGGCCGAGGGGGCGCGCGCGTACCGGCTCCGTATGAACTCGGCAGACTCTTTCCGCCGCAACTCCGCGAACGGCTCCAACTCACTCAAGAGCAAGAGAAGGAACTCGCGGAACTCGAAAAGCAAGTGAAGGCCAAACTCGAAGCCATCCTCACCGAGGAACAGAAAAAGACGTTGAAGGAATCCGCAGCGCCGATGGGCAGCGGCCCAGCTCCGAAAGGCGGACGCGGCGGCACTATTCCTGCGGAACAAGGCCCCGATCCCGCAGCAATCAAGACCGGCCCGCGCTTGACAACTCACGGTCGTTTGGCGATTGTTGGAGACGCGAAGTTTCCGTTCGCAATTCGAGGGGACGCCATCGAAGGTTTGCTGGGCGATTCTCGCTTGGAACACAACGGTGGCGGCGTGCGGTTCTTCTCGGCGGAAGATCGCAACAACGACGGTAAGATCGAAGGCGTGGCCACGTGCACGATTGCCGGGATTTCGCAAGAAAAGGGGCGTTGGTATCGCGTTCGTGTGATCGGGTTGGCCCAAGAAGATTTCGCCGTGGCGAAAGACGATCTGTTCATCAAGGTCGAGTTCTTCAAAGGCTCCGGAACCAATTCGCTCGACTTCATTAAGAAGCCCTTCTACCCGCAGGTGGAAGCCGAACGCAAAAGCCTCGCGGATGCCGGAACGAATAAGAACCTCGGCCCGGCGACTTGGCGAACCTACTCCATCGACGTGCGCACGCCATTCCCCGAAGTGGACACGTTGAATGTCAGTGTTGGGTTCGCGGGCGGCAGCGGGAAAGGCAAGAAATCCGAGTTTTGGTTGGCCGAGGTGGATGTCGCACCGGTACCCGATCCGGCGGATTACGCCGCGCCCGCGAAACCGGCGACCGACCGTGCGCCGCCCGCACTGAAAAGCCTCGTGAAGCTCGGCGGCAAGTGGTATTTCGACCCTCGCGGCGGCGACGCAACCCCGCCGAAACAGTTCGATCACACGAACGCGGATCGACTGTATTACCTCACCGACCGGCTCGAAACTCCGTTCGTCGGGAACATGTCGGCGTGGTTGCGGCGCGGGAACCTCGATCTCGCCGGGAAGAGTGTCGAGAAAGATCTCTTCATCGAAGATGCGATGGCGATCACGTTCACCGACAAGCATCTCGTCATGAAATCCAAGAACCTCCCGAACCACCCGATTTCGGTATTCCCGGATCGTTCGAGGAACATCGATGGTAACCCGAACGTCGTTCGAGAACAGCGCGATGTTTGGTACATTCCCTTGGTGCCGAAAGCGAACCCGGATGGCCCCGCGGCGATGACCATGCAGAATAAGCGTGGCCTGCCGATGGGGCCAATCGGCGTCGCGGTCAACGGCGTCGTGTTCTTCAATCCGTTCGACCATATCGAAGACGCGGATGCGGTTTGGCGGGTTGATCGGTGCTGCGGCCACCCCAGCCCGACCAGCGCCTACCACTACCACAAGTATCCGGTGTGCGTGAACACGCCGTGGGCGGACGACGGCACGAACCACTCCCCGCTGATCGGTTTCGCCTTCGATGGCTTCCCCGTGTTCGGCCCGTACGAAGGGAAGGGGTTGCTCGCCAAGGATTCGAAGGAGAATCCGCTCAACGAATTCAACCTGCATAGCGACGATGTTCGCGGCCCGCATTACCACGTCACGCCGGGGAAGTTCCCCCACATCATCGGCGGATATTGGGGGGAAGCGGATGCGCTCAACCGCGGCAAGAAAGGGCCGAGGAACTGACCGCCGCCGCCAATACAACAATTCCATGTCCACCCGCCGCGACGATATCGACGCCAAGCAAGCGATCCTCGGCCGCATTTCCGAGGAACTCGGTTGCGAAGCCGCGGTTCTGTTCGTGCCCGTTCACGTTGCGTGGTTCACCGGCGGTTTGAACGTTCGCGGCCTGATCGCCGACGGCGAACGCCCCGGTATCTACACCAACGGCCGGCAGCGTTGGCTCCTCGCCAGCAACATCGATAGCCAACGCTTCTTCGACGAAGACCTCGACGGCCTCGGCTTCCAATTGAAGGAATGGCATTGGGCCAGCGGTCGCGGGCCGTTGCTCTCGGAACTCGTCGGCGGCAAGAAAGTGTCCGCGGATCGCCCGTTTCAGAATACGCCCCTGTTGAACGAGAAACTCCGCCCGCAACTCGCCCCGCTCATGGAATCGGACCGGGAACGCTACCGCGCCTTGGGAAGAATCCTCGCCCACGCGCTCGAAGCCACGGCCCGCACTTTCAACGAAGGGGATACCGAAGAGGAAGTGGCCGGTCAACTCGCCCACCGCATCTACCACAAGGGGGCGGATGCAGTGTCGCTCAGCGTGATCGGGGGATTGGGTGGGATGAAATACCGCCGGGCCGGATTCACTTCCGCGCGGATCGAACAGATTTGCATCCTGCAAGCGACCGCCTCGAAAGGCGGTTTGAACGTAACGGCCGCGCGCTCCGTGAGCATCGGTTCGCCGCCGCCGGAGTACCGGATCGATTTCGATATGGCTTGCAAAGTGGGGGCGGTTCACCGTTCGGAGTGCGTACCCGGCGGCACTGTATCGGGTATGATCGATTCCTCCTACGGCCTTCTGAAGGGAACGCCCTACGAACACGATTGGCGGCTCCACCAACCCGGTTACACGGCCGGGTGGTTCCAAGCCGATGAACTCCGCAAGGCGGGGATCGACGAACCGTTCGTTCTCCATCAACCGCTGACACTCCAAGTGCGTTTGGGGCGGGCCGCGATCGTGGGTACGTTCTTGGTGAACCCGGAAGGGCACGAAGCGATCACCTCACCCACCGGTTGGCCGTTCAAACGGATCGGGGCGCTCAACGCCATGCACGACATCCCGGATATCCTCGTTCGCGAGGGGTGAAGGGTATCGCGGCGGGCGGTGAATCTTTATCAATGATCGTGTCACTACCTGTGTTCTGCCGCGTACCAATTGTCACTTACAGTCATGTTCGGAAAGCTACTCGAATGAATCCGACATACGTCATTCCCGCGAAGGCGGGAATCCGGTGTTTTCCCACCGGTTCTGGATTCCCGCCTTCGCGGGAATGACGGGCAAGGGGTAGGTACCCGATTGGATGACTTTGCGTTCATGACCAACGGTAGCGGGAAAACCCGGCGGGATATTCCGTTTCTCCGGGAACGATGGTAAAATCCCAATGCCTCCGAGGAATTCACCGTGGCCGCATCCCCGATCGATCGTTCCCTACTCATCGCCAAGCGGCGGCTCGTCGGGCAATTGCTGCTGAACAAGGTGGGCATCGCACTTTCGTTCGCATTCCTCGCTGCGATCGTGTTGGTAATTGTGCAATCGTTCGCCTTCGCCGCAGTCGGCGAAAAGCTCCGCTGGTGGATCCTCGGCGGTTGCGGTGCCTTCGGCTTGATCGCCGGAATCATTGCGACGTACCGAGCTTCGCCATCCCCGGTGAATGTCGCCCTGGCGGTCGATGAACGATTCGCACTGCGCGAACGCATCACTACGGCCGTGGCGCTCACGCCGGAGTTGCGAGCCAGTTCCGCCGGGCAAGCCCTGTGGAACGATGCGACCGCCAAGCTCGCGGACGTTCGAGTGAAGGATCGTTTCCCGATTCGCCCCCGGCGTTCCGCGGCGTTCGTTCCGTTCCTCGCCGCACTCGCCATCGCGGCCGTGCTGTGGTGGAATCCCGATGCCCTCGGCATCACCGGCAACGGCGAAGATACCAAACCCCAGTTGAAGAACGCGGATACCGTCCTCTCAAACGTTGCGAAGAAAAAAGCGGCGGCCAAGCCCCCGGCCGTGAATACCCCGGAACGCCCCAACAAGTCGAAGGAATTGAAGGATCTCGAAGAGGATTTGGCCAAACTTCAAGACAAGTATTCCAAGGATCCGCACGAGGAAACACCGGAGAAGCAGCGGGAGAAGGCGGCGGAGTTGGTGTCGTTGGAAGAGAAGGCGAAGAAGCTCTCCGAGCAGAAAGCGCAGAAGCTCCGCGAACTCGAAGACAAGCTCGCCCAACTCGAAAAGCTCAAGAAAGATCCCGAGTTCAACGATGGGCCAGCCGACGGCTTGAATGACGCGCTCAGCAAAGGTGACCTCAAGAAAGCCGAAGACGAACTCGACGAACTCAAAAAGAAGGCCAAGAACAAGAAGCTCGACAAACAGGATCAAGAAAAGCTCGAACGCCAGTTGGATAAAATCAAGAGCGAATTGGAACGCCTTAAGCGCGATAAGGAAAAGGAAGAACAGAAGAAGGAACAGGAAGAAAAGAAGGACGAACTCAAGAAGGAGATCGAAAAGAAAAAGCAGATGGGCGAGAACGCCGAGCAATTGGAACGCGAACTCGAGAAGATCGAACAGCAACAGAAACAGGAACGGGCCGCCGAGGAGCAACTGCAAGATCTGGCCGAGAAACTCGGCAAGGCTCAAGAGGCGTTGAAACAAGGCGATTTGGAACGCCTCGCGGACGAACTCGAACAGGCGAAAGGGGATCTCGAAAAGCTCGAAGGGGAAATCCAAGATTTCCAAGAAGCCGAACAGCAGTTGCAAAAGCTCCGCGAAGAACGGCAGGCCGCGGCCAAAGCGGGCGGGCAAAAAGTTGCGGGGCAGGGCGAAGGGGACGAGCCGGGCGATGGCACCGGCCCCGGCGGCAAGAAGGGCGGCCAAGGCGCCGGCGAACGCCCCATCGACGATACCGCCAAGACCGGTTCCGTCGAAGAAAAGGTGCGTTCCCCCTTCGACCCGAAAGGGAAGAAAGTGTACGGCGGAACCACAAAAGGGGCCGGATTCAAAAAGAAATCGGAATCTGAACTCGGCAAGGAAATCGAACAGGCGGTGCAGGAAGCCCCCGCAGCCGCCGATTCCCAGCGATTGCCGCGCGATGCCCGGGACGCCGTGAAGGAGTATTACGAAAAACTCGGTGGCACTGGGAAGAAGTGAACCCCAGACACAACCCGAACGTCATTGATTTAGCCGGAAGTGTATGCGACGATGGATTCAAAGCTTCAATTTCGTCGCTTACGCTTCCGGCTCGGAAAAGCAGGGCTTGGAAATTCGGGTGTGCCTACGGATTTCGGCATCCTTAAATACGCAATCCCCGTCATTCCCGCGTAGGCGGGAATCCAGAATGCATTGTTCGCAGAGTGAAAGCTGGATTCCCGCCTACGCGGGAATGACGGGGGGGGGAGGGGGGTTAATGTGCATATTGGCTCATGGCCGAAATCTATAGGAGCACCCGGAAATTCGCCTTGCTGCGATACGCTCGGAAACATATTCTTTTTAATTCGGTGGGAGTGTTCGCCTGCGTAGCTCAGTTGGTAGAGCAACGGTTTTGTAAACCGTAGGTCGTGGGTTCGATTCCCACCGCTGGCTTTGCGGTTGGAACGATTACGGGTAGATGGCGGAGTGGTCAAACGCAGCAGACTGTAAATCTGCCTCCTTCGGGATACGGGGGTTCGAATCCCTCTCTACCCATTCAATTGCGGATTTCGGATTGTCGATTTCGGATTTACAGAAGTGCGGAGCGATCTACGGTTCTGTAAATCCGAAATCGGTTGCGGGAGTAGCTCAACGGTAGAGCACTTGCCTTCCAAGCAAGATGTTGCGGGTTCAAATCCCGTCTCCCGCTCTGGTCAACGGACGTACGCGCAATACCTTAGCAAGGCTATACCGAGGTATGGCCGGACGTTCGCGCCTTGGCGAAACGCTGCTGTAGCTCAGTTGGTAGAGCACCTCATTGGTAATGAGGAGGTCATGGGTTCGACTCCCATTAGCAGCTCTGTAGGGCCTCTCCCGCTTCGTGTGGCGGGGTTTTGATCGGCGTCCTAGTTGCACCTATTCCACGAGCATACAACAAGCGGAGACTGCGATGGCGAAGGGCGAATTCAAACGGACCAAACCCCACTTGAACGTCGGTACGATCGGTCACATTGACCACGGCAAATCGACACTCACGGCTGCCCTCGTGGCACGCCAAGGGCACAAGTTCAACACCGAAGTGAAGAGCTACGCCGAAATCACCAAGGGCGGCACCGTCCGCGATGCGAACAAAACCGTAACAATCGCCGTGTCCCACGTCGAATACGAATCGCCGGAACGGCACTACGCCCACATCGATTGCCCGGGCCACGCCGACTTTATCAAGAACATGATCACGGGCGCCGCCCAAATGGACGGGGCGATCCTCGTGGTCGCGGCCAACGACGGCCCGATGCCGCAAACGCGCGAACACGTACTGCTCGCCCGCCAAGTGGGCGTGCCCAAAATCGTCGTGTACATGAATAAGTGCGATACCGTGGACGACCCGGAATTGCTCGAACTCGTGGAACTCGAAATCCGCGAACTCCTCAGCAAGTACGAGTTCCCCGGCGAGACCACCCCGATCATCCGCGGCCAATCGAAGGACGCCCTCGAAAACCCGGACACCGACGGCCCCGGCTCGAAGTCGATCGACGAACTGATCGCAGCCCTCGACAGCTTCATCCCGATTCCGGAACGCGCCGAAGACAAGCCGTTCTTAATGTCGATCGAAGACGTGTTCAGCATTAAGGGCCGCGGTACTGTTGCGACCGGCCGCGTCGAACGCGGTACGGCCAAGGTCGGCGACGAAGTCGAAATCGTGGGCTTGCGTAAGGACACGATCAAGACGATCCTTACCGGGATCGAAATGTTCCAAAAGACCCTCGATAAGGCCATCGCCGGCGACAACGTCGGTGCGCTCCTCCGTGGGATCGAACGGGACGGCATCGAACGCGGCCAAGTGCTCGCCAAGCCGGGCAGCATTAAACCACGCACGAAGTTCGAAGCGAACATCTATGTCCTCAGCAAGGACGAAGGTGGTCGTCATACGCCGTTCTTCAGCGGTTACCAACCGCAGTTTTACTTCCGCACGACCGACGTGACGGGAAAGATCAATTTGCCTGCGGGCGTGGAAATGTGCATGCCGGGCGACAACGTGAAAGTCGAAGTCGTCTTGATGCCCGGGATGCCGGTCGCCATGGATGAAGGCCTCCGCTTCGCCATCCGCGAAGGTGGCCGCACCGTGGGTTCCGGTGTGGTGACGAAGATCCTCGAAGACGATCCCGTTCCGGCCAAGAAGTAATTTGGGAGTGTTCAGTGTTCGGTGTTCAGTGTTCAGCGAAGATGCCACAACGAGATTTGCGAATCTGGTTGTCCCTTCTTTGCTGAACACAGAACACCGAACACTGAACACTCACCTTTTAGGTGCGTAGCTCAACTGGCAGAGCAGCGGTCTCCAAAACCGCAGGTTTCAGGTTCGATTCCTGACGCACCTGCTCCCGCCGCCTGCGGTCGCCCGGTGTCGCAGCGATTCCGGTCGGTTCGATTGGAATCGACGCAAGGAAGCGCCCGGCGATCCGGGCTTTTTCGATGAAAAGGATGGCTATGTCGACTGCCGTACAGCCCGCCGAAGCCCAGCCGATTGCACCTGCGAACCCGCGTACAAGCCTCGTGGTGTCGAGCCTGATCGGCGCCGTGTTCGTGCTCGGTGGCCTGTTGCTCGCCGGTTACGTAATTCCGAACCTTTGGGATCGTTCCGTTGCCCCTGGGTTGAAATCCCTCGGAGGTTTCTTCAACGATTTCCTCCGCATCGCCGCCCAACTCGCCGCGGTGGTCGGGGTGATCTACGCCGGTACCCGGCTCGCCGGGAGCAACCCTCCCAAGGGTCTCCGCGGTGGAATTTTCCTCTGCGTTTCTGTCATCATCACCGTGTTCTTCTTGGCTCGTGCGGTCGGTATGATCCTTGATGCTTCCAGCTTCGGGCCGTACGTTACTTTGGCGGTTCTGGCCGCGTTAGTCTTCGCCAGCTACAAGTATTTACTTTCGAATCGGGCTACAAAAGCGATGCATTCGTTGGAAGATCAAGGCTGGTTCCACACCCACACGTTCAAGCGCACACAAGGCTTAAAAGTCCGCCGTTGGACGATCATCGGTATTCTCATCATCGGTTGGACCGGCGCCTTCGCGTTGAACAATAGCATGACGCCGGGTAACTGGACGTTGCCGATGCCGTTCGGCATACCCGTCTTCACTCCGCTCACCGCGATCCATTACGCCGCCCCGTTCCTGCTTGTAGTAGGAACGTTTTGGTTCGCGTGGCGTTTGGTGAACATGCCAACCTTCGGGGATTTTTTGATCGCCACCGAAGCCGAGATGAACAAGGTTTCGTGGAGCACGCGCCGCCGGTTGTACCAAGATACCATCGTGGTACTCGTCACCCTCGC
>JBBQWA010000135.1:0-11505 GCA_038211045.1 Gemmatales bacterium | reverse complement strand
GCTGTTCCTTCGATTGAACGCCTTTTTGTTGTTCGCATTCCCGTTGTGCGGCGTTGCCGCCGAGCCTGCCCCGGCGTGGAAACTGACGTGGAGCGACGAGTTCGACGGCAAAGAGATCGACAAAACCAAGTGGGATTTCGACCTCGGCAACGGCTTCTTCAACTACGACGCCAACCAGTGGATCAGCGGTTGGGGTAACAACGAACTCCAGTATTACACCAAGGAAGCGGAGAACGCGAGCATCTCAGAGGGAATGCTCCGCATCCGGGCCGTGAAAGAATCGCTGCACGGCTGCGGCTACACGTCCGCGAAGCTGCGCACCCGGAAACGGGACGGCTCCCCGCTGTTCAAACAACTCTACGGCAAGTTCGAGTTCCGCGCCAAACTGCCCACCGGCAAGGGCATTTGGCCCGCGCTCTGGTTGCTCCCGCAGGAAGAAAAATACGGGCCGTGGCCTGCCTCTGGGGAGATCGACGTCCTCGAAGCCCGCGGGCAAGAACCGAACAAAATCCTCGGCACACTCCACTACGGTTCCAAGTGGCCGGAGAACACCCATTCGAGCAAGGAGTACACCTTCCCCGAGAAAGGCACGATCGCCGAGTTCCACACGTATGCCGTGGAGTGGGAACCGGGCGAAATTCGCTTCAGTATTGATGGGAAGCTTTACGGCACCCAAGCGTTCTGGTGGAGCAGCGGCAAAATGAATGGGGCCAAGGGGGCGAAACCGGCGAACGAAGGGGAACTGAACACATGGCCGGCCCCCTTCGATCAACCCTTCTACATCGTGATGAACTTGGCGGTCGGTGGCAAATTCCTCGGCAACCCGGATAAAACCACGCCCTTCCCCGCGGAGATGGTGGTCGATTACGTCCGCGTGTACGAGAAGGTCGGCGGTTATGCGAAGGCCAAGCCTCGCGGCGAAGGGAAACTGCCATTCGGAAAGTGAGGAAATTATTTCCGCACGGCGTGTCACATTCTCGCGGGCGGCGGCGTAGCACTCCAAAACGGGTTCTTCACCCGCACCCCACAGGAGTTTGCCATGATCCGGATGCGATTATTCTCACTGGTTCTCGCCGCGATGTTGGCCCCGCTGCCATTCGTCGGCCAATCCGTGTATGCCGCGCCCAAACCGGCTACCGCCAAACAGATGCAAGAATACGAAGCGACCACGAAAGCCGTGTGGGATCGCTTGTTGGCCAAAGCCAACCAGATGTATGCGGAGAAGCCCAAGAATTGGAACCGAGTGAAACTGCTGATCGTCGATTCGATCCCCCGGCCCGGCAAAGACCCAATGTACTTCAACGCCGTGGCGACGTACTTGGAAGACGCCGAGGGTATATATCCGGTGGTGTATATCACCCGCGATTACATGGAAGTGTACCAGGGGGATGAAGACGGCATCGCCTACGTTCTCGGCCACGAACTCGGCCACCACTTTTTGGGGCACATCCTTTACAAACAAGAGTACAAAACGCAAACCAAGGCCGATATCGATCAACGCCGCAAAGAAGCCGATGCCGATATGTTCGGGGCGAAGTTGCTCCTGCGTGCGGACTTCTCGCTGAAGCTGGCGATCAAATCGAACTTCGACGCGATGAAACACAAGAAGGCCACCTATTCTTCCGCCCAAGGGAGCTGGTGCGATCACCCCGGTGAAGCCGACCGCATGGCCCGCATCGCTACTCTCGTGAGCGATCACGAAGAACAACTTTGGCGTTGCATGTCCGCGTTCGAGAACGGTGTGTACTTCCTCACTATCGAAGATTACACCGCTGCGGAAGCTTGCTTCCTCCGCGTCACCCAAGAATTCCCCAACTGCGCCGAAGCGTGGGCCAACCTCGGCATGGCCCGCCTCATGGCCTATTGCGATAAGCTGAATGCCGAGGAACTCCGTCGGCTCGATATCGGCCAGTTCGTGGCGGGTATCCGATTCCGATACGCCAAGATGGACGGCCTCCGCGATAACGGCATGAAGAAATGGCAAGCCGCCGAAGACGCGCTGATGGTGGCGTACAAGTTGAAGCCGAAATCGACGACGATCCTCGTCGGCTTGGGCTTGGCATACCTCGTTTGCCCGGAACGCACCGATAGGCGGATGCTGCAAGCCGACGATTTCTTGGCCCGGGCGTACACCTCGGCGAATTCGTCCGAAAACGATCTCGAACCGGAAGCCTTGGCGGCGTTGCTCATCAACCGCGGCGTGGTGCGGATCGCCAAAGGCGATACCGACAACGGCCAAGGCTTGATCGAAAAGGCCGGCAAGATCGGCAAAGAATTGGATGGGGCCGATGCCATCGAAGTGGAACAGGCTGTGAAGTTCAACACCGCCATGGCCCAACGGGCCAGCGGCAAGAACGCCCAAGCCATCGCCACGCTGAAATCGTATTTGCTCAGCGTGCCTTCTTCCAGCCCTTGGTGGTCGGTCGCGTACAAGGCCTACTTCGACTTGCAAATGGCGATGGGGGCCGAACCGCAATCCCAAGAATCCCTCACGGTGAAAGCCAGCCAAGTCCGCCGTCAAATGGCGGTGAAGCTCGCTAACGGCAAGATCGTTCACGTTGGTGAATCGGTGAAGGACGTCAAAGACAAGCTCGGCACCCCCGCTTCGGAAATGCCCGATTCCAGTACCGGCCTCAACATCCTCTGCTACCCCGCCCTCGGCGTTACTTTCATCACCGATACCCAAGAAGTGGTCGGCCTCACGCTCACCGGCGAAAACAGCCCCGTGATCCTGGTCCAAGAAAAAGGCACCAACGGCAAAGTGCTCGGGGAAGTCCGCATCGGCATGACCCGCGACGAAGTGAAAACTCAAACCGGCGTCACCGATTGGATCAGCCGCAAATTCACCAATATCTCCGACGAACGCTGCTACCCCTACTCCCCCGGCCTCGGCATCGCCTTGATCTACGGGAAGGGCAAAAATGCCAACGTGGTGGTGGGCATCTTGATCGGTTCGATCAAAGCCCAAGGAGAAGAAGTGGTTCAACGCTGAGCCGAGCGGTATTGTTCGCCCGCCCTCGGGACATTCGATGCAATAAATGGAAACTCCGAGGCTGAAGCGTAAGCGAAGCAGAGTCAGCGCCATGCTTGGCCGACCACCGCTTCGCTTACGCTTCAGCTTCGGATTTCCCCGTTGGAAGAACCGATACCGCCGATGGCCGCAACTTCAAAACCGGCGTTTCGGGCCAGCAATCTCAGACCACTTCCGTACCCGCGGGCTTCGCCTTCGGTGGCCCATTCAACAATTCAATGAACCCTTGAACGGCCACATAAAACGTTGGAACGAAGAACACCGCCAACACGGTGGAAGTAATCATCCCACCGAACACGGCGGTACCCAGCGCTTGCCTGCTCGCGGCACCGGCGCCCGTGGCGGTCACCAACGGCACCACGCCGAGGATGAACGCAATCGACGTCATCAAGATCGGCCGGAACCGCATCCGCGCGGCTTGCAACGCGGCCTCCCGAATGGACTTGCCCTGCATACGCAGGTCGCGGGCGAACTCGACAATCAGGATCGCGTTCTTACTGGCGAGCGCGATGATGAGCACCACCCCGATCTGCGTGTAGATGTTGTTGTCGAACCCCCGGATCGCCACGCCCATCACCACGCCGAGCAAACCCAACGGCACGACGAGGATCACGGCGAACGGCAGCCACCAGCTCTCGTATTGCGCCGCCAACACGAGGTATACCAACAGCACCGCGAAGCCGAAGACGATGATCGCCTCGGGCAGCGTCAACTTGAATCCGAGGATCTCCATCGGTTCGCCGGCGGTGCGCTTTTCTTGGTATGCGATCGAAGTCCATTCGTACCCCATCGAAGGGGGCAATGCCGTGTTGGCGGCATCTTCCATGGCTTTCAACCCTTCCCCGGAGCTGAAGCCGGGCTTGGTGGCCCCGCTGATCGTCGCCGTCGGATAGAGGTTGTACCGCGTGATCGCCAGCGGGCCGACACTCGATTCTACGCCCAGCAGAGTGCCGAGTGGAACCCGGCCGCCGTTGCGGTTTCTCACTTCGAGTTTGCGCACCAAGCTCGGATCAAAGCGGAACTTGGCATCCGCTTGGACGCGCACTTGATAGGTGCGGCCGAACTTGTTGAAGTCGTTCACATATACCGAACCGAGGTTCGTTTGGAGAGCGTCGAACACGTCTTTGATGTTCACGCCCATCTTTTCGGCCTTCACGCGGTCGATATCGAGGTACACCTGCGGCACCCCGGCGCGGAACGTACTCCGGATGGCCGGCGGCGGCGCGATTTCCGGTTTCTTCAGTGCCTCGTCGATCACCGCTTGGGTTCGCTCTTGGAGCACTTCCAGCCCTACTCCTTCGCGGTCTTCAATCTTCATTTCAAAACCGCCGGAGAAGCCCAAACCCTGGATCGAAGGCGGCACGATCACGAAAATGAATGCGTCTTGGAAGCCGAAGAACTCCATCTGCAAGGCTTGAACCAGCTTCTTTTGCTGCGTCTCGGGGGTGGTTCGCTTCGACCAATCGGTCCACGTTACGAACGCGGTGGCCCCGTTGGGGGCTTGCGTATTATCGAGCAGCGATGTGCCGCCGAGGACGAAGAAGTTCTGCAGCGTGCCGTTATCTTGAAAGCGATTGAACACCTTGTTCATCCGCTGAGTCACTTCGCGGGTACGATCCAACGAGGCACCGTCCGGCAATTGCACGGCGATGATCGCATAGCCTTCGTCTTCTTCCGGTAGGAACCCGGTCGGCAGGCTTTGGTACCACCAGAAGGTGAGGGTCACCAAACCGATGAACAGAAACAGAACCAACCACCATACGCGCAGCATCCACTTGATGCACCACGCGTAGGCTCGTTCAAACGGCTTGTATACGAAATCGAAGGCGCGGGTGAACCAGTTGCGGCCGGTATGTGGCCGGAGCCACAGGGCACACTGAGCGGGCTTCAAGGAAAGGGCGTTCACGGCGCTGATGAGTGCGGTCGCGGCGATGGTGAGCGCGAACTGCCGGTACATCTGCCCGGTGATGCCACTGAGGAAGGCCGTGGGTACGAAGACGGCCATGAGTACGAACGTGATGGCGATCACCGGCCCGGTCACTTCGCCCATCGCCTTGATGGTCGCTTCGCGCGGGGCCTCCCCCATTTCGATGTGGTGGCTGGCGTTCTCGACGATCACGATAGCATCGTCCACCACGATACCGATGGCGAGGATCAGTGCGAAGAGCGTGAGCAGGTTGATCGAGAATCCGAAGACGTACAGGAACGAGAAGGCACCGACGATGGTGATGGGAACGGTCGTCGCGGGAACCAGCAACGCCCGCCAGTTCTGCAAGAATATCAGAATGACCACGAGAACGAGTAGCCCTGCTTCGATGAGCGTTTGATACACGTTGCTGATCGCGGCTTCCACGAACTTGGTCGTGTCGAACGGGATCATCGCTTCCATTCCGTCCGGCAGCGTCGGCTTGAGTTTCTCGATCGATTTCTTTACGCGATCCGCCACGTCGAGGGCGTTCGTGCCGGGGAGTTGAAAGATCAGCAGGTTCGCCGCGTCCATGCCGTCGCGGGCTTCGAAGGTATCGTAGTTCTGGGCGCCGAGTTCGACGCGGGCCACATCCCGCAGGTAAACGAGTTGGCCGTCCGCCCCGGACTTGATCACGATCTCTTCGAATTGGGATGGATCGGTCAATCGGCCGAGCGTGGTGACGTTCAGTTGGAACGCTTGCCCTGGTGGATTCGGCGGCTGGCCGATTTGCCCGGCGGCCACTTGCACGTTCTGCCGGGCGAGTGCCGCGGTCACATCGAGGGTGGTGAGCTGGCGGGATGCCATTTTGTCCGGGTCGATCCATACCCGCATCGAGTAGGCACCGGCGCCTTTGATTTGAACGTCGCCGACGCCCTTGATCCGGCTGAGTTCATCCCGCAGTTTCAGATTGGCGTAATTCGACAGGAAGAGCCGGTCGAACTTCTTCTCCGGCGAAGTCAGCGAAATTACCAGCAGGATGTTCGACGATTGTTTCTTGACCGTGACCCCCTGCCGGCGGACTTCTTCGGGGAGTTGGGGCAACGCCACGTTCACTTGGTTCTGAACCACCACTTGGGCTTTATCCAGATCGGTGCCGATCTCGAAGGTCACCGTGAGAGCGTACGAACCGTCCGCCGAACTGGTGGACGACATGTACATGCTATTTTCGACGCCGTTCACTTGCTGTTCGATCGGTGCGGCCACGGTATCGGCCACGACCTTGGCGTTCGCACCGGGGTAGGCGCACGATACCACCACCGTCGGCGGCGTGATCGAGGGATACCGTTCGACCGGTAGCCGTTTGAGTGCGACCGCCCCGAAGAGGAGCGTCATGATCGCGATCACGTTGGCGAAGATCGGACGATCAATGAAGAAACGCGAAATCATGTGTCGAACCGTGAGATTTTGAATCCCCCTCCCCTTGGGGAGAGGGTCACTTTGAGCGAAGCGAGAAGTGGGATGAGGGGGAAAAAATCATACCCCTCACCAGGTCGATCCGCTACGCGTCTCGACCACCCTCTCCCTAAATGGGGAGAGGGTTTTATTTCGGCGGCGGAACCAGATTCCACAGATCGGGGGTCACCGGCGATCCGGGCCGTGCCTTTTGCAAGCCATTCACGATCACTTGGTCGCCCGGCTCAAATCCGCTTTCGATCGCAATGATCGAACGCGCGGGAAGGTTCGCGGGGGGCGCCGGAGCCGGGGGAGCACCCGGTGGGCCGGGCGGCGGAACGGGATTGGGATTGTTCAACACCCATCCGGGTGGGGCATCCGCCATGCCTTCCGGCCTACGCCAGACATTGGCTCCAACGGTAACGGTGCGCTTGATCACATTGTTTTTGGGGTCGATTTCTGGGTTGATCACATAAACGAACCGGCCTTCTTGGCCCGTCATAAGGGCTTCTTCGGGAATCGTAAGTTGTTGTTGCTCGCTTCCGTTGGGAACGCGAATGTACGCGTACAAACCGGGGTAGAGCCCTCGCACGTTCCCCGGCGGAACCGGCGGATTCTTGACGACGCCCCGGATTCGCACGGTTCCGGTGGCTTGATCGGCTTTGTTTTCGCGGAAATTGATCTCGCCGGCGTGCGGGTAACCGCTTTCCGTGGAGATTCCGATCTGGATCGGAACGACGGGCGTGCTGGTCGTGGCCGTGGGGTTGGCTTGTTCTTCCCGGCGGCGTTCGATGAAATCTTTTTCGGGGGCATCGAAGAAAACGTAAAGCGGATCGAGGCTCACGACCGTGGTGAGCAGGGTCGCATCGACTTGGCCGACGAGATTCCCTTTGGTGACGAGCGTACGGCCGATCCGCCCGGCAATCGGTGAGCGGATATCCGTGAAGCTCAATTCGAGTTCCGCTCCTTGCAATGCCGCTTCGGCAGCCGCCTTGTTGGCTTCTGCGACTTTGAATGTCGCTTTGTTCGAATCCAAGGTGGCCTGAGCCTGATCGATTTCGGACTTCGATGCCCCCGAACTGGAGGCCTTGAACCGATCGAGGTTGGCTTGCGCGAGTGTGATCTGGGCCGTGGCACTCGCCATATCTGCCACGGCCTTGGCGATGTCCGCCTCGCTCTTGGCGACGTTCGCTTGGTACTGCCGTGGATCGATGGTGTAAAGCGGTGTCTTCTCTTCGACTTCGACCCCATCTTTGAAATGAACTTCGTTGAGGAAGCCTTTCACCCGTGCCCGGATTTCATTCGTAGCGACCGCTTCGAGGTAACCGTTGTACTCGAAGTACTTTTGCACGGGGAAGGTCACCGGTTTAACGACCGTCACTTTGGGCGGAGGCGGTGCAGTCGGTGGCCCAGCCGCATTCTTTCCGCAACCGGAGATAGCCACCGCGCACATTCCGAGAAATGAAAACCACCGCAAACGTGAGATTGTTGGCACGAGACATCTCCATGGGCTCTATCCGTTTCCATTATTGTAATGCCCATGAAGCAATGACCCACCTTTCACGAATCATTCACGTGGAATCCGAGATCGTCGCTGCCACGTTTGACCAACGGAATTATTGCCAACCCCTGCGGCGGAAGAGCCAACCGGCGAGCACCATCCAGAAGGCTCCCAGAAAAAACGTGGCGAGGAGGTGGTACCAATGCTTCGGTTCGATGTTCTGCGTGACCGCTGCGTGCAGAATCTTCGGCCCGTGGAATTCGAGGGCAAGGTAAGGAATGATCGGGATGCGGTTCTGCGAACAGACAAGCAAGATCAGCGATACGGCAAACAGGTAACACATCGAACCCATAAACGCGCTGCGCTGCGTTTTCGCCAGCGTACTCACCGTCATGCCGATGCCGAGGAAGCCGCTGGACATCGCGAGTAACGCCAACCAAAAGAAGAGCGACGAAAGTACGTTCGGGCTGTAGATCCCGGCCAGCACCGCGGCGAGGCCGATCCCGACCACGGGGTAGAACAAGAATTTCGCCCCGACGATTTCCGCCGGGGATGCGGGGGAAAGCGCTTGGGCCAACAGCACGCCGCGTTCGCGTTCCTCGCAGTTCAACGTGGGCAGCAAGTAGCAACAGGTAAAGTAAAGGGCAAACACGATCATCGCCGTGGCGATGGCGGAGCGGTAATCGAGGGGCTTGGCGCCGAGGCCGTTTCTACGAATCTCGACCGTGGGCAGCGAGAGCGGCGTTCCAGGTGTGGATTGCAACCGTTGGAATTCTACGTTCAAGGTTCGGAACGATTCGGCGACGGCCCAGAGGTCGTCGTCGCGGAACTGGGTTGCGGGCAATGAGGAAACATCGGCACCCGTTTTCTTCAATTCCTCGGTCGCACGGGCCTGCAAACTTTGCCGGAGGGCTTTGAACAACCAAAGCTCGTAAGGGGCCATCGCCCCCGGTTCGCCGGGCGGGTGCCAAACTTCGATATTCCACCGGGGCGAATTATCTGCCAATTGTTCGACGATTCGGATCGCGCCGGTGCCGGGGGCGTAGCTCATGGGGGAAGATAATTCGCCCGGCGGGACTACGCGAAAGACGACTTGCGCCCGCAGATCCGGGGGCACCCGCCGCATGAGATCGAGGATGGTTTCGGTTTTCGAGGCGTATTCGATGTAGCAGTGGTGAACGCCGCCGATGAGATCGCCACCGCCGGCCCCGGCTTCGGCCGTGGTGGGGTTAAATATGGAGAGTAACAAGGCTGCGACCACGAGCAGCAGCGCGAGCGCAATTCCACCCCGGTTGGCCAAGTGCCGACGGACTTCTTTTTGGACGAGAGCTTTGAGGATCGGGAATCGCATGAGATCGATTCTAGGACAGAATTGGTGCGGATGTTATAATCGTCGATAGGAGGTGAGCCATGCCGATGCACGATTGGACGAAGGTGCCTTCGGGCTTGTTCCACGATTTTCACCAGACGTGGTCGATTCAGATCAAGACAGCGCTCAATGCAGGGCTGTTACCCAGCGGCCTCTCCGCCTTGGTGGAACAACGATTCGGGCCGAAGGAACCCGATGTCTTGGCCATCGAGACACAATCGGAACCGAATCGCGGCAACGCACATGATGGAGGAGCTCTCGCCACGGTCGAACGCCCTCGAAGCCGGTATATCCTTCGCAGCGACAAGAAAATCTATGCGGCAAAGGCCAATCGAATCGCCGTGAAACATCATCTGGGGCGGACCGTGTCGGTGATCGAGATCGTTTCGCCGGGGAACAAGGATTCGCGTGCTGCCGTTCGGAGTCTGATCGGCAAAACCTTGGAATACTTGCGTGCGGGAGTGCATGTCCTGTTGATCGACCCCTTCCCGCCGACGAAACGCGATCCGCAAGGGATGCACGGACTGATCTGGGATGAAGCCGGGTCGGACGATGCGCTCGAGTTTGCGTCACCTCGAGATCGAATTTTCGCATCGTATCAAGCAACGGACGAATTGACCGCGTATTTGGAAGTCCTCGGGGTAGGCGATGTACTCCCTTCGATGCCGTTGTTCCTTCCAGGGGGTACGAGTATCGATGTCCCGCTTGAAGAAACCTACTTGGCGGCATGGGCAACGTGTTCCAAAATCATGCAGGAAGCGGTGATAACCGGTGTGTTGCCTATCATGGACGAGGATCAAGTCGAGTGATTCGTTTAGTAGCGGGTCGGAGACTGGTGTTGAGTCACTCGCACGTCACCGACTCGCGGCTAGCAATACAATTCCGAATGTGATTCTGATCGCGATCCTTCTCAGTTTTGAAGGCCAAGACTTCGGGGCAGTGGGTTTTTCAACCCCGCTCTGAGTGGAGGTAAGCTTTCATTCCAAGTCCGCGCAACGCCAGTGTCGCCGCTTCGCGCTCTCGGAAATCCCGGCTGCCTAACTGATGAACCAAGGCATCCGGGTTCGGAATGATCGCGAGAAAAGCAGCGACGATGAATGCATGCATAACGATCCACCGTGAGATGCAAACCCGATTTTCCTACCCCCGCTTGAAAGCGATCGTCTTCAGCAACCCATTGAACGGGTCGGCGAACTTGGCGGTGCCTTCCCGCATCAGCGTTTCTTCCATCTTGGCCACATCCACCTTCTTCGCGATCTCGGCGAGGACGTCCGCACTCGGCAATTCATTGATGTGGCTGGTGAACGTTCGGCCGCTCTCTTGCACCGCCTTGTTCGTTCCCGGCGGGTTCGTTTCAATGTCCGAACCGGCGAAAGCTTCCACATACTTCCACGCGGCGTCTTCCTTCTTCTTCGTGCCGGTGCTGGCGAAGATCATTTCCTGTTTCAGTGGGAAGCCTTTGGTCGCCCAGAAATCCTTGTTGAGCTTCCAAATCTGTTTGGCGTTCACGATGCCGACCATCCCTTGGGCAGCGGCCGAGAGATCGGGCACGGCCTTTTCGGTGTACACGTCCACACGCGATACGAAGATGCTGTAGACCGTCTTCACCATTTCCTTGTCCTTGCGGGATTGCGCCCCCTTGAAACAGGCGTCGCGTGCAGCAATATACTGCCGTTCGCTGAAGATCAGCGTCACGTTCAAGGCGATTCCCGCAGCCACGAGGCGTTCCAAAGCGAGCAAACCGCCCGGTGTCGCGGGCACCTTGATCATGCGGTTCTTGTGGCCCGCGGCCCACTTCTTGCCGAGTTCCACATACTTGTCGGCCCGCTCGGCGACACTCAGTGTACACGTTGGGTCTTCCAACAGCGGATCGAGTTCGAAGCTGACGTATCCGTCGTCCCCCTTCGTTTCTTCCCACACAGGGAGGAACACATCTTGGGCTTGCTTCACGAGTTTGTCGGTCATCGCCCAAGCGATCGTTGCATCGTCGTGCCCGACCTTCGCCAGTTCCTTGATCTCGGCATCGAAGCGGCCGGTGTTCAGCAGATCCGAGATGATGATCGGGTTCGAGGTGGCGCCCGTGGCCCCTTGTGAGCGATTCGTCTTGATTAGGTCGGGGTCGACGGAGTCGAGCCAGAGCTTCGTGCCGGCAGCCACGATCGATTGCAGCGGAGTCATGGGAGAAAGTCTCGTTGGGACAAACGGAAAGTGCCATTTTACGAACGGCGGGGCGAACGGCGATT
>JBBQWA010000134.1:0-11508 GCA_038211045.1 Gemmatales bacterium | reverse complement strand
CCGATCAACGGCCCCGGCACTTTGCGCGGATCGCTGTGGGCGTATTGGGATACCGGTTTCGTGTATTACCCGAGGTTCGGGTGGGCGACGTGGTGGGGAACTGGAACCGGGGCCGCATCGAAGTTTCAAGTGAAGCCGACGCCGTATCTCACTGCGACCAGTAAATGCGATGGTGCCAGAGCTTCGACATCTCACGAGGCAATGAACGTGGCGTTGGCCGACGGGAGCGTGCGGGTTCTCTCAGGAACCATTTCCGGCAACGTTTGGTGGGCCATGTGCACCCCTGCCGGCCGCGAAACCTTCCAACTTCCCTAACCGATTCCCTTGTCAGTCGAGGCTATCCATGAATTTCCATCAGCCGATCCGATCGTGGGCCGTGGTTGCCGGGTTCGGTTTTGCACTTGCCACTTCTTTCGGTTGCTCCGAAAAGCCGATGTGCAATGTCTCCGGGCAAGTCAAAGTATCGGGTATTCCATTGGACGCCGGTTTGATTACCTTCATTGGCGAAGAAGCGCCCTTCACCACGGAAAGTGGTGGCATTCGCCAAGGAAAATACGATTCCATCGTGCTCCCGGCCGGGAATTACAAGGTGGTGGTCAAAGTTATCGCGTTGCCTACTGGGCAACCCGAAAACGGCGGCTCGGATACGACTCCGGTACCCAAGCAAAATGTGCGGTCCAAGAAACCGCTGCCCGATGAGAAGTACGAAAATTCCGAAACCTCGGGCTTGATGTACACGGCAGCGCCCGGCGCGCCGGAGTGGATCCTCGACCTCAACGCACGCCCTTGAACCGAGAAGGGCACGATTTGCTCTGGTCGTTGACGGATCCCGGGTTTACCCAATCTACGAAAACCGGTGAATCCGCCACGTTAACCGTAGAATCTTCCGAGTCGAATTCCGTCTCCGAAGATCATTCCATGGCCGAACCCAGCATCTCCTTCCACCATTCCCGCGATCTACCGCGATTCCCCGATACGGCGGTTCCGGAGCTTATCGCCCGCATGAAAGCCATCGTTGGGGCCGAAGGCACCCTCACGCACCGCGCCGAACTCGCGGTGTACGAATGCGACGGTTTCACCATCGACAAGAACACCCCCGATGTCGTCGTGTTCCCGACGAACACCGAACAAGTCGTGCAGATCGTGAAGGTGTGCAACGAACTGAACGTACCATTCGTGGCACGCGGCGCCGG
Source organism: Gemmatales bacterium (assembly GCA_038211045.1). Taxonomy (GTDB): domain Bacteria; phylum Planctomycetota; class Planctomycetia; order Gemmatales; family Gemmataceae; genus JALHQU01. The sequence goes on along the minus strand of JBBQWA010000134.1, from coordinate 10,315 downwards.
TACGAGCCTCGCCGGGGGTTGCGTGCCCGTGGGCGGCGGCGTGATGATCGGCCTCGCGCGGATGAAAAAGATTCTCGAAGTGAACATCCGCGACGGTTACGCGGTCGTCGAAGCCGGGGTCGTGAACGTCTGGCTCACCAACACGCTAAAACCGATGGGCTACCATTACGCCCCCGATCCCAGCAGCCAAGGAGCGTGCACGATCGGCGGTAACGTCGCCACGAACAGCGGTGGCCCGCACACCCTCAAATACGGCGTCACGGTCAACCACATCCTCGGCCTCGAAATGGTACTGCCGAACGGGGACGTACTCGTATCCGGCGGGCCGTGCGAAGATTCCCCCGGCCTCGATCTCACGGGCGCGATCGTCGGCAGCGAGGGCACTTTCGGTATCGTCACGAAAGCATGGGTGCGGGTGACGCGGAATCCGGAAGCTTACCGCACGCTCCTCGGTATTTTCGATTCCATAGACGACGCGGTGAACTGCATCAGCGGCATCATCGGCGCGGGGATCGTGCCCGCCGCGTTAGAATTGCTGGATAAAACGATCCTCGGGGCGGTGGAAGCGGCGTTCAAACTCGGCTTCCCCCTCGATGCCGAGGCCGTGCTGATTATGGAAGTCGATGGCCCCTCCGCCGGGATTCAACTCGAAGCCGATCGGATCGAAACGATCGCGAAGCAGAACAATGCCCGCGAAGTGCGAAGGGCCAACACCGAGGCGGAACGCCTCGCCCTCTGGAAGGCCCGCAAGCAGGCCTTCGGCACCATCGGCCGCCTCGGGTTCCCCAGTTATTGCACCCAAGATGGCGTCGTTCCGCGAACGAAACTACCGGAGATCATGCGGGTGATTCGCGCCGCTAGTAAAACGCACGGCATCGCAATTGCGAACGTGTTCCACGCCGGGGATGGCAACATCCATCCGGTGCTGATGTTCGACGAACGCGATCCGGGTCAAGTGGCGAAAGTGCTCGCCGCGAGTATCGACATCTTGGAAGCGTGCATCGCCCTCGGCGGCAGCGTGACGGGCGAACACGGTATCGGCGTGGAGAAACTCGACTTCATGCCGAAACTATTCTCGGCCGAAGATTTGAACTTCATGGTGCGTTTGCGAACGGCGTTCAATCCCGAGAACCGGTGCAGCCCCAACAAAATGTTGCCGACGAGCGGGGGCTGTGCGGAACCGCAACCGAACACGATCCAACCGATCAAGGCGGGCCGCCGCGCGGCGGTGTGATCGGGAAGTCACTTCGCTTTTTTGATCTTCGTCAGGTGGCCAAGGCTGAGAAACGAGGGTTTCTTGTCCTCGACGTAATCCTTATCCACCGGCACCGCCGAGGGTAGAAACCCCGCGACCAAATTCGGCTTGGTGAGTTCTTTGCCATGGATGAAGATCAACGGCATATCGAGGAAAGAAGGATCGAGGCCTTGCAACATTTGCAGCAGATGCCGGGCGGTGAAGTATTGTTCTTCCGTGGGTTCGCTCATTTCGGCCTCCTGTTGCTTTGATTGCTGCTATTGGTTTGAGATCAGCTGAATTCGCCGCGGATGTAATCCTTGGTGAAGCTCTCGTGCGGATCCTCGAACAGTTCTTGGGTCTTGCGGTACTCCACGAGGTAACCGGTGCGGCCGCCTTGCGTCGTATCCACGTAGAAGAAGCCGGTGTTGTCCGCGACCCGCTTCGCTTGGTGCAAGTTGTGTGTGACGAGGGCGATCGTGTATTTTTGCTTCAATTCGATCATCAACTCTTCGATCTTGCGGGTGGCGATAGGGTCGAGTGCGGAGCAAGGTTCGTCCATCAACAGCACGTGCGGTTCGGTCGCCACGGCGCGGGCGATGCAAAGGCGTTGTTGCTGCCCGCCGGAGAGGGAAAGCCCGCTCGATTTGAGTTTGTCTTTCACTTCGTCCCATAGGGCGGCCGCACGCAGAGCCTTCTCCACTTTCTCGGGGATGTTCCCTTTGAAGCCGTTCAACTTCAAACCGTAAGCCACGTTGCTGTAGATCGACATGGCGAACGGGTTCGGCTGTTGGAACACCATGCCGATGAATCGCCGAACGGCTACGGGATCGATCTTCGGATGGTAGATGTCCTTGCCGCGGAATTGAACGTTCCCCTCGAAGCGGAACCCGCGAACGAAATCGTTCATGCGGTTGAGGCAACGCAGCACGGTGCTTTTCCCGCAACCGGACGGGCCGATGAATGCGGTGATCGAGCCTTTTTCGATGGGGATGTTGACATCGCGCACGGCGAAGAAATCCCCGTAATAGAGCTTCTTGAGGTCGCACTCGATGACGTTTTTATATTCGTTCTTAGATGAAGCGACCATCGCTCGGCCCCCTATTTGACCGGTTTGGCGGAAAAACTCTGCCCGAGCAGATTGAAGACCAACACGAATAGAACCAAAACGAGTGCTGCCGCCCAAGCCACGTTTTGTTGGTTCTCGAACGCCGAGGCCGAGAAGTTATAAATGAGCACGGCCAAGGATGCCGTGGGTTCATCCAATTGGGTCTCGGATCGTCGAACGATCCAATAGTTGCTGAATAATGCCGTAAATATCAGGGGTGCGGTTTCGCCGCTGGCGCGGGCCACGGCGAGCATCACTCCTGTCATCATACTGGGAAACGCGGTGGGGAAGAGCACCGAACGCACCATTTGCGATTGGGTGGTTCCCATCGCCATCGCGGCGTCCTTCATCCGCGCGGGAACCATGCGGATCGCCTCCTCGGCCGTGAGCATAACCGTGGGCACCATGAGGATCGCCAGTGCGACCCCCCCCGCATAGGCGGAGAACCCACCGAAAAGCATCACGACGGCGCCGTACGCAAACACCCCGGCGAGCACGGAGGGGAATCCGGTCATCAGCCGCACCAAAAAGCGCATGGTGCGGGCGAGCCGCGAAGCGGGTGCGATCTCGGCCAAGAAAATCGCCCCCAGAATTCCGGTGGGTACGCTGATGAGCGAGGCGATGCCAACCATCACCAGCGTCCCCACGATGGCGTTCCCGAAGCCGCCCCCTTTGCCCAACGCCGTCGGCGGAAGTTCGAGGAACGACGCGCTCGAAAGGTGGCTTCCCCCTTTCACCACCAGCATGTACAGCACGGCGCCCAAAGGGATCAACGCCAGAAGCGTAATGACCGTGATCGCAACATTCAGGAATAGATTGGAAAGAGTTCGCCAGCGGAATACAGAGTATTCCAATTCGCGCGTATCGAACTCCGTTGCGTTGGTACTCATGGTCATTTCCCCGCGAATCGGGCATTGGCCCGCTGGAGTACCAAGTTCCCGGCGGCGTTCACCAACAGCGTTATCGCTAGCAAAACCAGTGCCGCGTACATGAGCACGCCGACTTCTTGCTTATCCGCCTCGGCGAACTTATTGGCGAGCAATGCGGCCAGCGTGTTGCCCGGGGCGAAGATCGAAACGGAGATCTTGTTCGCATTGCCTAGGAGCATGGCCAGCGCCATCGTTTCGCCGACGGCGCGGCCGAAGGCCAAAATGATCCCGCCCACGATGCCCGGCGACGCGGTGGGGAGAATCACGGTGGTGAGGCATTGCCAGCGGGTGGCCCCCATACCGTAGGAGGCGTCGCGGATCTTTTGCGGAACCAGCACCAAGGCATCTCGGGCGATGGCCGTGATCGTCGGCAGCACCATGATCGCCAGCACCAGCGCTGCGGGGAGTAAGCCGGGGCCGCTGAGTTCGGTACCGAAAAGGGGGAATCCACCCGCGTGGGCATGCAGCCAATGGCAATAGGGCCGTATCCAAGGGATGACCACGAAGATGCCCCACAACCCGTAGACCACGCTCGGGATCGCCGCGAGTAATTCCACCAGTGTTTTGAATGCGTGTTCGAGTCGATCCGGGATGCTGCGGATGTACGGGCGGTACTGGAGTTTGAAGATCGAGAGAACGCGGAAGGCGAATCCGCTGAGAAATCCTTCGCTCAAAAAAATCGCCACCGAGACGCCGAGGATCGAGGCGAGCACGAGCGCGAATGCGGAACTGTAAAACGTACCCCAGATGTGGGGCAGCACCCCGTATTGCGATTGGTTAGGATCCCAGACCGAACCGGTGAGCAACGTGGTGCCGTGCTCGCGGATGGCGGGCACGGCACGGTAGGCAATCGTGAGAACGATGAAAGTCACCGCGAGGATCACACCCACGGTCACGGCGTACGTCGAGGCCCGGAAGATATTGTCGAAGAGCAATTCGCCGAGTGTGGGCGAGCGCGAAATGGCTGCAGGATCGGCGGAAGGTTGCACCCCCAACGATTCGACCGGCTGCTTTTCGAGTTCACTATCATTTTCGGCGGGCACGAATGATCCCTGTGGTTTCATCGGGGTCTTCTGCAATCGGTTCCCGCACACACTTTAGCGAGTTATTTCCCAGAGATTCCGTTCAAAGCCGATTTGACCTTTTCCACGGTCGCGGCCGGCAACGGGATGTACCCGAGCGATTCGCTGGTCGCTTGGCCTTTATCGAGGCAGTATGAGACGACTTGCTTGAGGGCATCGAGCTTGTTGGCATCGTCGTATTTCTTGTACACGATCAACCATGTGAAGGTAACGATCGGGTACGATTCTTTTCCGGTCGGATCGGGAATCCACGCGATCAAATCTTCCGGTAGAACCGCGGTAGCCAGTGCAGCTTGGCCAGAAGCGATGCTCGGGGCGACGTATTGACCTTCCTTATTTTCGAGGGAGGCCATCGGCATGCTGGTGGTTTTGGCGTAACCGTACTCAATGTACCCGATGGAACCGGGGGTCGTTTTCAGGCTGGCGGTCACGCCTTCATTCCCCTTCGATTTGATGCCAACAGGCCAGTTCGGCGATTTGTTCGTGCCGGGCGATTTGGAGAACTCGGTGCTGATGGCCGAGAGGTGTTGGGAAAAAACGTAACTGGTGCCGGAGCTATCCGAACGCACCACCACATTGATCGGCTTATCCGGAAGGTTTACGCCGGGATTGGTTTTGGTGAGCGCCGGGTCGTTCCATTTGGTGATCTTGCCGAGGAAGATATTCGAGTAGGCTTCGCGGGAAAGCTTGAGTTCGGCGACACCTTCGAGGTTGAACGCGAGTACCACCTTGCCCGCAGTCATGGGCAGCAGCACGACGCCGCGTTCGACCTTGGCCATTTCGTCTTTGGTCATCGCGGCATCGCTGGCTCCGAAATCGACGGTGCCATCGATCACGGCTTTCACACCGGCCCCGCTCCCCGTCGATTGATAATCCACAGCGATTTTCGGATTGGCATCGCTGAAATCTTTGAACCATTGATTGTACAGCAGTGCGGGAAAGCTGGCCCCGGCCCCTTGGAGTTTCACGTACTCCCCGCTGGTTTTCCCACCTTGGCCACAACCCATCATGGTCGAGAAAAATGCCAGTAATGCGAGCTTACGGAGCATAAGGGCAACTCAACAGGGAATTTGTGGGGGAACAAGCTGTAACAGCAGAAAAGCAATTCTAAATGGCGGCAGTGGAATCCGGTATAGGGAAGCGTACTACTCCCCAATTCTTCTCGGATTCTTAACAATTCGCGTGGGCGCACGTTCACTCAGGGGTGCGGTAAAAATTCTGGCGGTTTTCCCCCACCCGCCGAAACCTTCGGTTTCGACTACCCCCCGGCATCAATCTAACGGGAATTTGAACCCATTTGTGCCCCGGCGGCCAGAGCATAAACCCCCACCCAAAGATCGAACGCTTCCAACGTATTGGAAACGCTTTAAGGCAGCAACGTCGCTCAAGCCGACTTTTGTGCCCTCAGTTCCGCCCACCTACCCCTCCCCAGGCACAATCGCATCGATTGTCGAGGAATTCGACGTTAAATCATGAAATATCGACAAATTGCGAAAGCCAACCGCCCCATGAAGGGGAGTTCGTCGGTCGAGCGGAAGCAGAACGGCTGGGGGGAATGCTAGAAAAATTTACCAGACCCTTCACTCAGTAAGGGTGCGAGGATGTACAAGGTACCGTCATAATCGCTATAACCGCGAGATTCGATCAATTTGATACATCTTGCAACCGATAATACCAAAGTCTCATCATGGAGAAACCGAGTGGAATCGGCGCACAGCATTCAACGCAAAACATGTTTTATATTGGGTTTGCGCGACAATTCTGGCGTTCGCGGTGAATCCGCTATCGGCCCAAACGCTTTCCATCCCGCCCAATTTGCCCACAATCACAACGGCTGCTCCGTTGTTGCCCCTTCCGATCCCGGTAGCGGCAACTCCGGAAACAGAGTCGATTTCGGCGGAAGCCGCCGAACCCTCGAAACCTCCGGTTCCGGTGAAGGATTCAAAGGACGTTGAGAAGGTGGTAGCCGAGTACATGAAGAAGAAGGACGCCGAGAAGAAGGTAGCAGACGAAAAGAAGAAGCTCGAAGCCGACGAAAAAAAACTCAACGATTATTATGGCGGAACTCAGTACGACCTCTACTCGCTCTTCGATAACCAAAGCCGCCTGAATCTCGAAGCCAAGAAGTGGTACGACAAAATTTCGATCCGCGGATACACTCAGTTGCGCTACACCCGAACCTTGGGCACCGACGAGGGCAGCGCCACCCCCAACCTGTTCGGAGATCGAAGTGTCAACGGGAACGCGGAAAACTTCAGTTTCCGACGGGCACGGGTGATTCTCTTCGGAGATGTCAGCGATTATCTCTCCATCTATTTTCAGGGCGATTTCGCCAGCACACCTCAGGCACAAACCAACTCGACGCTTTTCGGCCAACTCCGGGACTTGTACGGCGACATCTACTTGACCAAGGATCGTGTCCACCGTTTGCGCGCCGGTTTGTCGAAGGTGCCATACGGTTTCGACAACATGCAATCGAGCCAGAACCGAGTTGCCCTCGACCGTTCCGAAGCGATAAACATTGCGGTGGCCCCCAACGAACGGGATTTGGGCGTCTTCTACTACTACACGCCCGAAGACAAACAGAAGCTTTTCAAAACCCTGGTGGATAGCGGGCTGAAAGGCTCCGGCAACTACGGGATCTTCGCCTTCGGAGCCTACAACGGTCAAGGCGGCTCCGTCACGGAAGCGAACTTGAATTTACATATGGTTTCGCGCCTCACCTACCCGTGGCAACTTCCCAGCGGCCAAGTGTTCGAAACCAGCGTTCAAGCGATAATGGGTAACTATGTGGTCACCGGTGCGGCGATCCGACCGAACGGCGTTGGAACCGCGATCACTCCGAGGAACACCGGCGGTGTCGATGGCATCTTGGAAGAGAAGATCGCAGCGTCTTTCATTTGGTATCCGCAACCGTTCGGTATCCAAGCGGAATGGCAAGTCGGCCGCGGCCCCGCACTCAACTCCGATCAACGCAGCGTGGTCAACAGTTCCCTCGATGGCGGTTATGTCACCGCGATGTACCGCCATCAAACTTGCGACTACGGCATCTTTACGCCCTACGCCCGCTACCAGATGTACAACGGCGGTTACCGCAACATCGCCAATGCACCCTACGGCAACCAAAAAGAATACGATCTCGGCATCGAATGGCAGATCCGCAAAGAAATGGAAATCGTGGTGGAATACGGCCGAATCCAAGAACCCAACTTCCCCCCGGGCCGCGGGCAAATCGTACCAGAACGTCAACGCTTCGATCCTGCGGGTGCAGTTGCAGATCAATTACTGATGGCCCGCGCTACTGTTGCCCGATCAGGCGGATCAAATCCGCCAAGGATTCCGCCCCCACTTTTCGCATCAGCCGCGCCCGTCGATCCTCGACGGCGCGGACACTCAATTCCAACTTTTCGGCGATCGCCTTATTCGTCCATCCGGACGTAACGTAATCCAGCACTTCCCGTTCTTTCGCCGTGAGGGCCGCCAAGCGGGCTTTGGTATTCGCCAGTTCGCCGCGAGCCGCCCGATCGGTCGAATCTTTTTGAATCGCCGTGCGGAGTTGCTCCAAGAGTTCATCGAGGCGGAAGGGTTTTTCGAGGAGCGTTAAAGCACCGAGCGTCATCGCTTCGACGGCGATGCGAACATCGGCATGCCCGGAAATCATTACCACGGGGAGCGTTATCCCGTCGTCGGCCAGCTTCCGCTGCAATTCCAGCCCGCTCATGCCAGGCATTTTCACATCCAAGACCAAACACCCTTGTTGGTCCCCGTTCGATTCGGTGAGGAACTCGATCGCCGAAGAGTACATCTTCACCGGATAGCCCAACAGACTGCCCGCCGAAGCGACCGCTTTACGCACGGCCGCATCGTCGTCCACCACATAAACGGTCGGCTCCGCAATCATGGCGAATCGCTCTGCGCGCGGGGCAAGGAAAATGCGAATTCTGTGCCGGCCCCGTCGGGCTGCACCCACATCCGACCGCCGTGCGCTTGGACGATTCCCCTGCTGATCGCCAAGCCCAAACCGAGGCCGTCATCCTTGGTAGTGTAGAAAGGTTCGAACAATCGGGCATCGTCGTAGCCCCCGGGGCCGCTATCCCGAACCCTAATCGTCACGAACTCCTTTTCGGCCTTCACCGCCACGGAAACGTTCCGCAAAGCTCGGGGCTGATCCGCTACGGCATCGAACGCATTTTGAATCAGATTGATGAGCACCTGTTCGATCTGCACCCTGTTCCCCGCCACGATGGCAACCGGCCCACCCCGAACGAACCCGACGGCGACGCCCGCTTTCCGTGCCTGCCAATCGAGGATCGCCAGTGCCGAAGTAATCGCATCGTCGATTGCCATCGGATCGGTACCGGGGGTTTCCCCCCGGGCCATTCGCCGAACGCCGCGAACGATCTCCCCGGCCCGCGCGGATTGCGCCGCGATCTCGCGCAGAGTCTCGGCCAGTTCGGGATTGATCGTCGCCCCGGGTATGGCCATGCGGGCCGCGACCTCGGCTTGGAGGCCGATGGCCGCGAGCGGTTGGTTCAATTCGTGGGCCAAGCCCGCGGCGACTTGCCCCAACATGGAAAGCCGACCGACGTGGGCGAGCGCGGCCTGTTGAACCTTCAGTTGTTCTTCCGCCCGCGCTTGCGCCGCCGCGGCCCGCTTTCGGAGGATTCCCAAAACCGTAGTGATGCTCACGGAGAAGATCGCCAAGCAGCGGTTGACGATCACCTTCCATTCTTCGGTCGTGCCGCGATCCGGCGCGATTTGCATTTTCAACACCGTCAGAATGCAGCAGAGCACAGCCACTGCCGGGCCGACCCAATGCCTCCGATCCGCCAATGCCAATAGCACGGCGAATGTGTAAGGCACCGCACTCGCCACACCCAGCGGCAACATCAGGTCGATCGCAAATACCAACGCGATCAGGGCGAGCGAGAACGCGATGGGCGGAATGCCGAAAGAACGCTTCATCGGTACCTGCATTGCTACGAGTCCGGGCAGGATTCCCAAACGATTGCCGAGCTTACTGGCAAGGTTTCAGTACGGATTCCTACGCAGCCGAAGAAATCCGTTTCCGAGAAACCGCTGAAATACTGTGGTAAACCACGCATTTATGATTGGGGTACTGTGGGCGTTGCGGTATTCGGCATCGTTTCTGCAATTCCCACGCCTCAATCTCGCTGTCATGAGCAAGCTGCTCCGACCGCAGCAATTCCAACCAGGTGTTGAGATGATCGACCATCCACATCGAGGAAAAGTTTACTTGGTTGGGGCCGGGCCAGGTTCGGCGGACCTCATCACGCTGCGGGCGCTCCGCGTACTTCGGGCCGCGGACGCCGTTTTGTTCGATGCGTTGGTTTCTCCCGAATTGCTTTTGGAAACGCGGATCGGTGCCGAACTCCTCGCCGTCGGCAAGCGCGGGTACTGCGTCGGGAGTACCCGCCAAGAAACGATCCACGAGGCGATGATTCGTTTGGCCCGCCAAGGCAAAACGGTCTGCCGATTGAAGTGTGGCGACCCGTGCCTGTTCGGCCGCGGCGGAGAAGAAGCCGAAGCCTTGGCGGCCGAAGGGATCGAAGTCGAGATCGTGCCGGGTGTGACCTCCGCACTCGGCGCCGCCGCCGCTGCGGGCATCCCGCTCACACACCGCGAAGTCGGCCCATCGGTCACTTTCGCCACGGGCCACCACGATCCCGATTCCGACGAATGCCAACTCGATTGGACGATGCTCGCACGCTCGCCCGCCGTGGTTTTCTACATGGCCGTTCGGCACATCGAACGCATCGCCGCGAAGTTGATCGAGTACGGCATGCCCAGCAACACCGCCGCCGCGATCCTGGAAAACGGCACGCTCGAAGGGCAGCGGCAAATCGTCGCCGATCTCGAAACCATCGGCGATGCTGCCCTCGCCGTGAACGTGCAAACCCCGGCCATTTTCATCGTCGGCGAGGTGGTCAACCGTCGCGTT